>NZ_BAABKN010000036.1:0-230850 GCF_039543845.1 Nocardioides endophyticus
GCAGACTCCCGGACGAGCACTCGACACGAGGCTCGTTGCAACAACCGGTTGAGTCCGCATTGTCATGTTCTTGGGGCGGTGGCCACGACGGTCGACCCGCGCGGGCCCGCAGGCCGACCGAGGCCGCAACCATCCACCGCAACCCCAGACTGCGGTGACCCCATAACCCGTCTGTCGCGTCACCGGCGGTGACCCGAGCGGGCCGTGGCGTTGGCGTCGCCGGCCCGGGTGTCAGTAGCAACTGGGGTCGGGCCCCGATGGCGCTCACACCTCAACCAGCGGTGGCCAACGGGTTACTGGTTCGCTGACCGCCCGATGGCACAAGTAGCCTCTGCGCATGATCTTGCGGATGTCGAGCCTCTTCGTACGGACCCTGCGCGAGGACCCGGCGGACGCCGAGGTGCCGAGCCACCGGCTCCTGGTCCGTGCGGGCTACATCCGGCGCGCGGCGCCAGGCATCTACACGTGGCTGCCGTTGGGTCTGAAGGTGCTCCGCAAGATCGAGGGCATCATCCGCGAGGAGATGGACGGCATCGGCGCACAGGAGCTCAGCTTCCCGGCCCTGCTGCCCAAGGAGCCCTACGAGGCGACCAACCGGTGGACCGAGTACGGCGACGGCATCTTCCGTCTCAAGGACCGCAAGGGCGCCGACTACCTGCTGGGGCCGACCCACGAGGAGATGTTCACCCTCGTGGTCAAGGACCTCTACAGCTCCTACAAGGACCTGCCGCTCTCGATCTACCAGATCCAGACGAAGTACCGTGACGAGGCGCGCCCCCGCGCGGGACTGCTGCGCGGGCGCGAGTTCGTGATGAAGGACTCCTACTCCTTCGATGTCGACGACGCTGGTCTGGACGCCAGCTACCAGGCCCACCGCGACGCCTACATCCGGATCTTCGACCGGCTCGGGTTCGAGTACGTCATCGTCAAGGCGACGTCGGGCGCGATGGGCGGCTCCAAGTCCGAGGAGTTCCTCGCGAAGGCCGCCGTCGGCGAGGACACCTACGTCCGCTGCACGAAGTGCGACTACGCCGCCAACGTGGAGGCCGTGCAGGTCGCGCCCCCCACGCCCGTGGCGTACGACGACGCGCCCGCCGCCCACGCCGAGCAGACGCCGGACACGCCGACCATCGAGAGCCTGGTCGACCACCTCAACGACAAGTTCCCCCGCGAAGACCGTCCGTGGACGGCGGGAGACACCCTCAAGAACGTCCTGGTGATGTTCAAGCACCCCGACGGCACCCGGGAGCCGGTCGCGATCGGCCTGCCCGGCGACCGCGAGGTCGACCAGAAGCGCCTCGAGGGCCAGATGGAGCCGACCGAGGTCGAGCCCTTCGACGAGGCCGAGTTCAAGAAGCACCCGAGCCTGGTCAAGGGCTACATCGGCCCCGGCGTGCTGGGGGAGAAGAACGCCACCGGCATCCGCTACCTCGTCGACCCCCGCATCGTCGAGGGCACCCGCTGGGTCACCGGCGCCGACGTCGACGGCAGCCACGTCATCGACCTGGTCGCCGGCCGCGACTTCACCCCCGACGGCACCATCGAGGCCGCCGAGGTGCGCGACGGGGACCCCTGTCCCAACTGTGACGGCGGCGTCCTCGAGAGCGCCCGCGGCATCGAGATGGGCCACATCTTCCAGCTCGGTCGCAAGTACGCCGACGCGCTGGACCTCAAGGTGCTCGACGAGAACGGCAAGCTCGTGACGGTCACCATGGGCTCGTACGGGGTCGGGCCGTCGCGCGCGGTCGCCGCGATCGCGGAGGGGACCCTCGACGAGGTCGGGCTCTGCTGGCCACGCGAGGTCGCGCCCGCCGACGTACACCTCGTCGCCGCAGGCAAGGACGAGCACGTGCTCGCGGCCGCGGAGCGGATCGCCCACGAGCTGTCGAGCAACGGCATCGACGTGTTGTACGACGACCGGCTCGGCAAGATCAGCCCCGGAGTGAAGTTCAAGGACGCCGAGCTGATCGGTGTCCCGACGATCGTCGTGGTCGGCAAGGGTCTCGCCGCGGACGGCACCATCGAGGTCAAGGACCGCGCCAGCGGCGCCAGCGAGCAGGTCCACGCCGACCAGGTGGTCGACCACGTCGTCAGGCTCGTGCGTGCCTGAGGGCATCGACGCCGTCATCTTCGACTGGGGCGGCACCCTCACGCGTTGGCACGACGTGGACTTCCACGCGGAGTCGCTGGCGCTCGCCCAGGCCGTGGTCGACGTCGACCACGACGTCGAGGTCTCCCGGGAGCGGCTGCACGCCGCCAACGAGACGATCTGGGGCCGGTCCCGCGACCACCAGCAGAGCGCGACGGTGGCGGACCTCTTCAGCGAGGCCGGCCTGGAGCACGACCCGGGCCTGCTGACGGCGTACTTCGAGTTCTGGGAGCCGCACACGCTGACCGATCCGGACGTCGGGCCGCTGTTCGAGGCGCTGCGCGCCGCCGGCGTGAAGGTCGGCGTGCTCTCCAACACGATCTGGCCGCGGGCCTGGCACGAGGGGTTCTTCCGCCGTGACGGGGTCGACCACCTCATCGACGGCGACGTCTACACGAGCGAGATCCCGTGGACCAAGCCGTCGCCGCACGCGTTCCGGGCGGCGATGGACGCCGTGGGCGCGACCGAGCCGCGCCGATGCGTGTACGTCGGAGACCGGCTCTTCGACGACGTCTGGGGCGCGCAGAACGCGGGGATGCGGGCGATCCACGTCCCGCACAGCGTCATCCCGCCGACCCAGATCGGTCACAGCGAGGGGACGCCGGACGCCGTCGTGCACCGGCTGGGCGAGATTCTGGCCGTCCTCGACGCCTGGGTCTGACCCTTCTCTGACTGCAAGATCCTGCACGTTTGTGCAATGCAGAAACGTGAGGTTGGCGCCCACTCCCGCTCAGCGCCGCCGTGTTGCATGCTTTTGCAAGAGCAGAAACCGCCAGTCCCCCCACATCCCGGCGGAATCGCTCTCGGGCCTCAAGTCCAGGCCTCAGCGGTCCGCGTACTCACCTGCTCCGGGGAACATCTCGGGAGTTCCCCGGAGGGTGAGTACGCGGACCGCTGTTTCATTCAGGGCCTTGATCGCCCACGCACGCCGCTCGTCGACGGTGTTCGCGACCAGCCAGGCGTACGTCGTCGCGCACGCCTGCTCCGTCTCCCGCGCGACCCGGGCGATCCGCTCGGCCCGCTCCAGCCCGGACGGCACGTCGTACGCCGCCTCCGCTGCGACCGGTTCGGCGTCGAGCTCGGTGATCGCTGCGGTGAGCTCGTCGCGCCGCACCCGGTGGGCCGCGAAGGCCGCGGTGATCGCCTCGAACAGCTGCACGTTGGCCGACTGCGAGGTGCGGCCACCGAGCGTGCCGAGGACGTAGACGGCGGCGTGCTCCGCGGCGAGGGTGGTCTGGAGGGCCTCGACGTCGCTCACAGGGCCACCAGGCGCTGGGAGACCGCAGCGGACATGGAGGCGAGAAGTCGGGCCAACCCGCCGCTCTCGGCGGCCAGCGAGGCGTCGACCAGCTGGCTCTGCAGACGGCGCTCGGTGCGCTGGAGGGCGGCCATGGTGGCGCTGCCCGGCGACGGGCTCGGCGGTGTGCCGTCCAGGGCCTCGATGTGCGTGCGGTGCAGCAGGGCCAGCTCCGAGACCCCGGCGGCAGTGGCCAGCTGCTCGGCGCCGGCCAGCTCGTCGAGCACCCGGTCGATCAGGTCCTGGTCCGGGTCGTCGCTCGTGGCGGGAGCGGACGCGGGTGCCGGATCGCCGTCGTCGGCGCACCCGGAGAGGGTCGCCAGCGTGATGGTTCCCACGCCCAGTAGGGCGCGTCGCGAGAGCAAGGGGTCGAGAGGCACGGCGCCGACCCTATCGCCGTGGGGTCGATGCAGCTCCGAGCCGCTATCGTGGACGATCGACAACAGCACAAGGAGGTCGCCCGACCGTGAGCAGTGCCAAACAGGACGCCATTCGGGATCGGATCGAGGCTGAGCTCGACGACCCCCTACGTGCCCTGGGCCTCGACATCGAGGCCGTCGACATCACGCCGGCCGGCAAGCGCCGGATCCTGCGCATCGCCGTCGACAAGGACGGTGGGGTCACCCTCGACGAGGTCGCCGAGGCGACCCGCGAGGTCAACCGGGTGCTCGACGAGTCCGATGTGATGGGCGAGCAGCCCTACACGCTCGAGGTCACGTCACGTGGGGTCGACCGTCCGCTCACCCTCGAGCGCCATTGGCGCCGCAACGCCGGCCGGCTGGTCAAGGTCACCTTCGACGACGGTGAGACCGAGACCGGCCGGATCATCGAGGCCGCCGCCGAGTCGGTGTCGCTGGACATCGACGGCAACCGCCGGGAGGTCGGGTACGCCGAGGTCAAGAAGGCCTTGGTGCAGGTGGAGTTCAACCGGCAGAAGTCGGACGACGACGGGGACGAGGAGGGGGCCTGATGGACATCGACATGAGCATCCTGCGCATGCTCGAGCGGGAGAAGGAGATCTCCTTCGACGTGCTCGTGGAGGCGATCGAGCAGGCGCTTCTCACGGCGTACACCAAGTCGCCCGGCGCCCACGAGAGAGCGCGCGTGGAGCTGGACCGCAAGTCCGGTCACGTGACCGTGATGGCGGCCGAGCTCGACGACGAGGGCAACACGATCGGCGAGTTCGAGGACACGCCTGACGGCTTCGGTCGCATCGCTGCCACGACCGCGAAGCAGATCATGCTCCAGCGCCTGCGCGACGCCGAGGACGACATCCGGTTCGGCGAGTTCGCCGGCAAGGAGGGCGACATCGTCTCGGGGATCATCCAGCAGGGCCGCAACCCCGACGACGTGATGGTCGACCTCGGCAAGATCGAGGCGATGCTGCCGGTCGGCGAGCGGGTGCCCGGTGAGCGCTACGACCACGGCACCCGCATCAAGTGCCTGGTGGTGTCGGTCCGCAAGGGCATGCGCGGACCGCAGGTCACGCTGTCGCGGTCGCACCCCAACCTGGTCAAGAAGCTCTTCGCGCTCGAGGTGCCCGAGATCGCCGACGGCACCGTCGAGATCACGGCGATCGCCCGCGAGGCCGGTCACCGGACCAAGATCGCGGTGAAGTCGGCCGCGCAGGGTGTCAACGCCAAGGGTGCCTGCATCGGCCCCATGGGTTCGCGGGTCCGCAACGTCACCTCGGAGCTGCACGGCGAGAAGATCGACATCATCGACTGGTCCGAGGACCCGGCCGACATGGTCGCGCACGCGCTCTCCCCGGCCCGGGTCACCTCGGTCGAGGTGATCGATCTCGAGGCCCGGTCGGCGCGCGTCGTCGTACCCGACTTCCAGCTGTCGCTCGCGATCGGCAAGGAGGGCCAGAACGCCCGGCTCGCCGCGCGGCTGACCGGATGGCGGATCGACATCCGCTCGGACGACGAGCAGCCCGAGGGCTGAGCGTGTTCGTGGTCGAGGGCGGGGACGCCGTCGGGTCCTCGCCGCGACCGGAGCGACCGCTGCGTCGTACGCCTGGTTCGGCGAGCGCCTCGACCGGGTGCCGTTCGTGCCGTACGACGACTCCTGGGAGCCGGCCGGCGGACCGCCCGAGCTCGTGGGGCTCCACGAGCACTGCCTCAAGACGTACGCCGACCGGGTGCCTGCCGCGCGGATCCCGGTCGAGCGGGATCGGTGGCTCGGTCTGCCGACGACGCTCGTGAGCCATCCCGATGCCGAGCTCGGACGGATGCTCTGGCCGGAGCTGCTGGCGGTCCTCAGCGGTTGAGGAAGGCCTGGATCTCCGACCAGTACGTCGGCTCGTCGGAGAGGTCGTTGTGGTCAGCGCCGGGGAAGTCCACGACCTGCGTGCTCGGCCGCAGTACGGCGAGCAGCGCGTCGGTGCGCCCAGGGCGGACCAGCTCGTCGCGCCCGGCGCGCAGCACCAGGATCTCGGCGGCGACGTTGCGTGCGACCGCGGCGGAGACCCACCGGTCGGCGATCAGGTGGCGCACCGGCAGGCGCGGGAAGAGGTCACCGGCCGTGGCGGCCAGGCTGTCGAACGGCGTCACGAGCACCAGCCGCTCGGTCGGTCTGCGGGCAGCCACCTGCATGGCGACCCCGCTGCCGAGGCTCCGGCCGACCAGGTCCACCGGCGCGTCCGGGTGCAGTCTCGCTGCCTCGTCGACGAGCGCCAGAGCATCGGAGGTCAGCGCCCGCTGGCTCGGCCGGCCCTCGCTGGCGCCGTAGCCCCGATAGGCGACGAGATAGCTGGTGTGGTGCGGGAACCGCCTGTCGAGCTCCGGGCGGAGCCAGCCCAGGCCCTCGCCGTTGCCGCCGAAGTAGACGAGGGCCCGGGCCTGGCCGGGGTTGACCACCCAGCCGCTCAAGCCGATGCTGCCGACCGACAGGGTGAAGTCCGTGTCCCGGATGTCGACCCTGGTCCCGGCGCTCGGGTAGACCAGACGGCGGGTGATCGGGGCGAGCAGGGAGGCGAGCACCGCCGCAACCTACCCCCGGATCCAGTCCACGGTGAGCGAGGGCACCAGGTGGTCGTCGTCGCCGGTGGACCACGCGGGGAAGTCGAAGACGCCAACCATGACTTGCATCGGGTACGTCGGGGGGTTCGCGCACCGGCGTACCTCCGCTCCGTCCACGGTGAAGACGGCCTCACGATCGTCCCAGTCGACGGCGTACGTGTGCATCTCGGTCACGTCGACCGGGAGCCGAGGAGCGGCGAAGTCCTGCCGGAGGGCCGGGTCCCGGAACGCCTTGATGCCGACCCCCACCTCGGCCGACGGCCCGGGCCCCAGGTCCTTGCCGAAGATCTCGACCACGCACAGCTCGCCGCACTGCTGCTGCGCAGGGTCGTCCTCGAAGCCGCTGAGCCACAACGCCGCCATCGACCGCGGCGAGATCGTCATCGCGCACCGGACCTCGACGTGGCCGGACGACGGCAGCCAGCCCTCGAAGCGGGGCTGCTCCTCGCGCACGAGCTGACCCTCGCGGAACCTCTGCTGACCGCGGGTGCTGCCCACCGGGCCGGAGAAGCCGCCCGACTGCAGACCCGACACGCGCAACGGCGGGTCGTGGTCGCCGGGGCACCACAGCCCCTGGGTCGGAGGAATGAACAGGGTGAGTCGCGAGTTCTCCACGGCGTACGTCGCGGTGCTGGCGTCCCGCGAGCTCCATGCGGGCAGGTACGACGTCAGCCAGGTGGAGCGATCCACGTCCGTCTGGTCGAAGTCGTCGGCGAAATCCCAGGAGCCGTGCGGCACACCACCACGGTAGGGCGTAACGCCCCGGTTCGATATCCGGTGCCCGAGCGCGCTAGTCTTGTCGGCAGTGGCGCGCGAACACATCCTCCCTGCATGCCCGGAACCCTCAGCCCCCACGGGCCCGGTCCGGACCTGTGTCGGATGTCGGAAGCGGGCCGCGAAGAGCGAGTTGTTGCGGGTGACCGCCGGCTCGGATGCGCACGGCCAGCCGGTCGTCGTACCCGATCCGACAGCCACCGCACCCGGCCGGGGAGCGCACCTGCACCCCACTGCCGAGTGTTTCGAGCTCGCGGTACGCCGGAAGGCTTTCGGCCGTGCCCTACGGGTCACGACGGGACTGTCCAGCGCACCGGTGGGTGAGTACCTCGACTCGCACGAACATCAACCCTGATTGACCGACAGAAACTGGAGCAGCAGCTCATGAGCACTCGATGAGTTCTTTCCGATGAGTTTGCACACCCCACTAACGGTCTGAATCAACCCCCCAGCTGAAGAACTGGACCCGGGTCTCAGGCCAGAAGGAGAAGCGTGGCTAAGACCCGAGTTCACGAACTCGCCAAGGAGTTCGGTGTCGAGAGCAAGTTCGTTCTCGAGAAGTTCAAGGAGATGGGGGAGTTCGTCAAGTCGGCGAGCTCCACTGTCGAGCTCCCGGCGGAGATGCGTTTCCGCAAGGAGTACGGCGACAAGCTGAAGACGGAGGCCCCCGCGGCAGCGGCCGCGGCTCCCGCCGCCAAGCCCGGCCCGAAGGCGCCGGCCAAGAAGGCTGCTGCGGCGCCTGCCGAGCCCGAGACCCCCGCGGCCGAGAAGGTCGAGGCCGTCGCCGACCCGGTCGCCCCGGTCGCCGAGCCGGCTGCCGAGACCGACGCGCCTGCCGCCCCGAAGCCCGGCCCGAAGAGGGCTCCTGCTGCGGAGGCTCCGGCCGCCGAGGCGCCCGTCGCCCCTGCGACGACGGAGCCCCCGGCCGAGCCCGAGGCGCCGGCCGCGTCGGTGAGCCCGAAGGCCCCCGCGCCCCGTCCGGTGGGCAAGCCCGCCGGCACTCCGCGTCCGGGCAACAACCCGTTCGCGTCCAGCCAGGGCATGGGCCGCAAGCCTGCCCCTGCGCGTGAGGGTGCGCCCGGTGGCGCGCCCGCTGCTCCCGGGGCCCCCGGCGGCGAGAACCGTCCGCCGCGTCCTCCGGGCGCCCGTGACGGCGGCGCGCCCGGTCGCCCGGGCATGCCGCGCCCCAACCCGGCGATGATGCCCAAGTCCCCGGCCGCCTTCGGTGGCGGCCCCGGCGGCCGTGGCCCCGGTGGTCCCGGCGGCGCTCGTGGCGGCCCCGGTGGCCCCGGTGGTGCCCGTGGCGGCGCTCCGGGTCGCGGTGGCGCGCCGGGTCGCGGTGCGCCCGGTGCCGGTGCAGGCGCCGGTGCTCCGGGTCGTCCCGGTGGCTTCGGTCCCAGCGGCGGTGGTCGTCCCGGCGGTGGCCGTCCCGGCCAGCGAGGCCAGACCCAGGGTGCCTTCGGTCGCCCGGGTGGCCCGTCGCGTCGTGGTCGCAAGTCGAAGCGGGCACGTCGTCAGGAGTTCGAGGCCATGCAGGCCCCGACGATCGGTGGCGTGCGCGTCCGCAAGGGCGATGGCGAGACCGTCAAGCTGCCCCGTGGCGCGTCCCTGACCGACTTCGCCGAGCGCATCGGCGTCGACGTCTCCTCCCTCGTGCAGATGCTCTTCTCGCTCGGCGAGATGGTGACGGCGACCGAGTCGGTCAACGACGAGACGTTCGAGCTGCTCGGCGAGGAGCTCAACTACGTCGTCCAGGTCGTCTCCCCGGAGGACGAGGACCGCGAGCTGCTCGAGTCGTTCGACCTCGAGTTCGGTGAGGACGAGGGCGACGAGGCCGACCTCGCGATCCGTCCGCCGGTCGTGACCGTCATGGGTCACGTCGACCACGGCAAGACCAAGCTCCTCGACGCGCTTCGCAACGCGAACGTCGTCGACAAGGAGGCCGGCGGCATCACCCAGCACATCGGTGCCTACCAGGTCACGGCCGAGGTCGACGGCAACGACCGTCGCATCACCTTCATCGACACCCCGGGCCACGAGGCGTTCACCGCCATGCGTGCTCGTGGTGCTCAGGCGACCGACATCGCGATCCTCGTGGTCGCGGCCGACGACGGTGTCATGCCGCAGACGGTGGAGGCGCTCAACCACGCCAAGGCCGCCGGCGTCCCGATCGTGGTCGCGGTCAACAAGATCGACAAGCCGGAGGCGGACCCGACCAAGGTCCGCGGCCAGCTGACCGAGTACGGCCTGGTGCCCGAGGAGTACGGCGGCGACGCGATGTTCGTCGACGTCTCGGCGAAGTCCGAGCTCAACCTGGACAAGCTGCTCGAGGCCGTCATCCTCACGGCGGACGCCTCGCTCGACCTGCGGGCCAACCCCAACCAGGACGCCCAGGGTCTCGTCGTCGAGGCGCACCTGGACCGCGGTCGCGGTCCGGTCGCCACGGTGCTGGTCCAGCGCGGCACGCTGCGTGTGGGCGACTCGATCGTCGCCGGCGCCGGCTACGGCCGCGTGCGGGCGATGCTCGACGAGCACGGCGACACCATCACCGAGGCCGACCCGTCGCGTCCCGCGATGGTGCTCGGACTCACCGCGGTGCCCGGTGCGGGCCAGACGTTCATCGTGGTCGAGGACGACCGGATGGCACGTCAGATCGCCGAGAAGCGCGAGTCGCGTGAGCGGGCGGCCATGCAGGCCAAGCGCCGCGTGCGTCGTACGCTCGAGGACTTCATGGCCTCCATGGAGAAGGGCGCGAGCCAGGAGCTCAACCTCATCCTCAAGGGCGATGTGTCCGGTTCCGTCGAGGCTCTCGAGGACGCGCTGTCGCAGATCGACGTCGGCGACGAGGTCAACATCCGCGTCATCGACCGTGGTGTCGGTGCGATCACCGAGACCAACGTCGACCTGGCGGCCGCCTCCGACGCCATCATCATCGGCTTCAACGTCCGGCCCCAGGGCAAGGCGACCGAGATGGCGGAGAAGGAAGGCGTGGAGATCCGGTACTACTCGGTCATCTACCAGGCCATCGAGGAGATCGAGGCGGCCCTCAAGGGCATGCTCAAGCCGGAGTACGAGGAGTCGACCCTCGGCCAGGCGGAGGTCCGTGCGATCTTCCGCTCGTCGAAGATCGGCAACATCGCCGGCTGCATGGTCATCGGTGGTGTGATCCGTCGCAACGCCAAGGTCCGCGTCCTCCGGGACAGCGCCGTGATCGCCGACAACCTCGACCTGGCGTCGCTCAAGCGCGAGAAGGACGACGCGTCCGAGGTCCGCGAGGGCTTCGAGTGTGGTCTCGTGCTGCGCAACTTCCAGGACATCAAGGAAGGCGACATCATCGAGGCGTTCGAGATGCGCGAGATCCCGCGCAGCTGATCACCAGCAGCTAGTCAGTGTCGAGTCGGCGCCAGCTTCCACCCGGAAACTGGCGCCGACTCGGCGATTTGAGAGAGTAGGAACCATGAGCAACCCACGGGTCCGCAAGATCGCCGACCGGATCAAGGTGGTCGTCGCGGAGATGCTGGAACGACGGATCAAGGACCCGCGCCTCGGGTTCGTCACCGTCACGGACGTCCGGGTGACCGGCGACTCCCAGCAGGCCACGATCTTCTACACCGTCCTCGACGCCACCGGCGACGACGAGGCGGCACTGGCCGCAACGGCCGCCGCACTGGAGTCGGCCAAGGGGCTGATCCGCTCCGAGGTCGCCAAGCAGCTCGGCACCCGCACGGCGCCGACCCTGACCTTCATCGCCGACGCCCTGCCGGAGACGGCCCGGCAGCTCGACGAGGTGCTGGCCCGCGCCAAGGCCCAGGACGACGAGGTCGCCGCCCGGCGGGTCGCGACGTACGCCGGCGACGAGGACCCCTACAAGAAGCCGCGCGAGGTCGTCGCGGACGACGACCTCGACGACGAAGAGTGACGACGGAGTCCGGTCTGGTCGTCGTCGACAAGTCCGGGGGCATGACGTCGCACGACGTCGTGTCCCGGGTGCGTCGGTTGGCGGGCACCCGCAAGGTCGGCCACGCGGGGACGCTGGACCCGATGGCGACCGGTGTGCTGGTCCTCGGGGTCAACCGAGCGACCCGGCTTCTCGGCCACCTGATGCTGACCGAGAAGGGGTACGACGCCACCATCCGACTCGGCGTCGCCACGACCACCGACGACGCCGAGGGCGAGGTCACCGCGACGGTGTCCACCGACGGGCTCGACGAGGCCGTCGTACGCGCTGCCGCAGCCGAGTTCGTCGGTGACCTCCAACAGGTCCCGACGGCGGTCTCGGCGATCAAGGTCGACGGCAAGCGCGCCTACCAGCGGGTCCGCGACGGCGAGGAGGTCGAGCTGAAGGCGCGGCCGGTGACCGTCCACGAGATCACCGTCCACGCAGTGCGTGGTGCCGAGGTCGACATCTCGGTCCGCTGCTCCAGCGGCACCTACATCCGTGCCATCGCGCGCGACCTGGGCGCCCGGCTCGGCGTCGGGGGACACCTGACCGCCCTGCGGCGTACCGCCGTCGGCCCCTATGACCTCGCCAGCGCCCGGTCCCTGGACCAGCTGGGGGAGGAGTTCTCGCTGATGCCGATCGCCGACGCCGCGCGGGCGGCGTTCCCGACGCGTGATCTCGACGACACCCAGGCCGCCGACGTACGGGTCGGGCGGGCGCTCGACATCGGTCTCGACACGCTTACGGCGGTGTTCGCACCCGACGGTGAGTTCCTCGCTCTGTACGAGCCGCGCGGTGAGACGGCCAAGGCCGTCGCAGTCTTCGTCTGAGCCGGTGGATAGTCTGTCCGCCGTGCAGATCTGGCGCTCCCTCGACGAGGTCCCGACCGACCTCGGCCCGACCGCCGTGGTGATCGGGAACTTCGACGGCGTGCACCTCGGGCACCGCCACGTGCTGGCCCGGGCCCGCGAGGTCGCGGACGAGCGTTCGCTGCCCGTCGTGGCGGTCACCTTCGACCCGCACCCGATGGCGGTGCTGCGCCCCGAGCACGCCCCGACCACGCTGACCTCCCTCGAGGTCCGCGCCGAGCTGCTCGGCTCGGTCGGCGCCGACTACGTGCTGGCGGTGCCCTTCGACCGCGAGGTCGCCGGCTGGTCGCCCCAGGAGTTCATCGAGCGGGTGCTCGTCGACAGCCTCCACGCTGCGGCGGTCGTCGTCGGTGCCAACTTCCGCTTCGGCAACCGCGCTGCCGGCGACGTGGCGACGCTGCGCGAGGCGGGCGCTCGGCTCGGCTTCTCCGCCGAGGGGATCCCGCTCGACGGCGGCCCGCAGGTGTGGTCCTCGACGTACGTCCGGATGAGCCTGGCCGCAGGCGACGTCGCCGGTGCCGCCGAGGCGCTCGGCCGGCCGTACGCCGTGCGCGGTGTGGTCGTCAAGGGAGACCAGCGCGGCCGCGGCCTGGGCTTCCCGACCGCCAACGTGCCGACCAACGCGATGACCGCCGCGCCGCCCGACGGCGTGTACGCGGGCTGGCTGCGGCGCCTGGACACCGGCGAGGTCTACCCGGCGGCGATCAGCGTCGGCACCAACCCGACCTTCGACGGCGTGCGTGATCGCCGGGTCGAGAGCTACGTGCTGGACCGCACCGACCTGGAGCTGTACGGCGTCGAGGTCGAGGTCAGCTTCGTCGAACGCCTGCGCGGCATGGTCGCCTTCGACTCCGTCGACGCGCTCGTGGTGCAGATGACCGCGGACGTCGACCGCGCCCGCGAGCTGCTGGGCTGATGACGGCGGGCCCCGCCGAGCCGCTGGCGGCGGCCGAACTCTGGTTCCAGAAGCACGGCCTGCCCTACTTCGTGCCGGACGAGCGGGCCGCCGTACGCGCGGCCCTGCGTCCCGGTCGCACACTCCCGCTGCTGGTCGGTGTCGTCCTGGTCGCGATCGCGGCGGGGGTCGGGCTCGCGTGGTTCTCCGACGAGATCAGCGCCGGGCCCGCCGTGCTGCTCGCGATCGTGCTGCTGGCTGCACTCTGGTACGCCCTGACCGCGCTGCGCGCCCGCTCGATCGTGGGCTGGGCGCTGAGCCGTACGTCGGGGAGCCTGCGGCTGCTACTGCCCATGACGACGCGGGCGCTGCCGCTGCTGCTGCTCGCGATCACGTTCCTCTTCATCAACACCGAGATGTGGCAGGTCGGCGGCAACCTGACCGTCGGCTCGCTGTGGCTGGTGGTGCTGCTCTTCGCCGCGCTGGCCGTCGGCTTCCTGTTCGTCCGGCTGCCCGAGGAGGTGGACCGCGCCGACGACGACGTCGACGATGCGTTCCTGCTCCGCACCTGCGCCAAGACGCCGCTCGCCGACACCTGCCGCGAGCTGGTCGACGACCCGGAGGCCGACCCGGCGTCGTACGCCGAGGTCACCGGCTACGAGCGCTGGAACCTGATCCTGGTGCTGATCATCGTCCAGTTCGTGCAGGTGCTGCTGCTGTCGCTGTCGGTCTTCGCGTTCCTGATGCTGTTCGGCACGCTGATCATGAGCGATCAGGTGATGCTTGCCTGGCAGACCGAGGACGCCTTCACCACCTCGCGCGCGCTGGTGCAGGTGTCGACCTTCCTCGCGGCGTTCTCCGGGCTCTACCTGACGGTGTCGACCGTGACCGACGAGGCCTACCGCGAGCAGTTCTTCGGCAGCGTGATGCGCGAGCTGGAGCGGGCGGTCGGCGTACGAGCGGTGTATCTGGCGCTGCGGGCGCGCTGCTGACCGAGCGGCGGTGAGCTGGCAACCGAATCGGGCGCGGAAACGGTTGCCCACTCACCGCTGGCGCGTGGCTCGTCGGTCGGCGGTGAGCTGGCAACCGAATCCGGCGGCGGAATGCGGCGAAATGGTTGCTGGCTCACCGCTGACGTGCGCAGATGGCGGTGTTCGCCGGGGCGGCGGTGAGCTGGCAACCGAATCGGGCGGCGGAACGCGGCGAAATGGTTGCTGGCTCACCGCTCCACGGGTCACTCGGCATCCAGGTCCTTCTCCACCAGCGCGACGACTGCGGAGAGCGCGGCCTCGTCGTCGCTGGTGACCTCGACCAGGTCGCCGGGGCCGGCGCCGAGGGTCATGATCAGCAGCGAGGAGCTGGCGTCGACGGCCTCGTCGCCGGGGATGCCGAGCAGCACCTCCACGTCGAGCTCCTCGACGGCCTCCGCGATGATCTGGGCGGGCCGGGCGTGCAGGCCGACGGAGGAGCCGACGGCGACGGTCTTGGTGGGCATGCTGTTCTCCTTGGTTGAGGCTGGGGTACGACGGTCAGACGGTGACGAGCTCGCGCTCGGTGGTGGTCTCGGCCGGGGTGCGACCGATGGACTTGAGGATGATCACGGCGACGGCACCGACGAGGACGCCGGCGAGCAGCGCGATGACGTAGCCGAAGAGGTTGTCGACGGCGAAGATCACGAAGATGCCGCCGTGCGGTGCGCGCACCGCCACGTGCATCGCCATGGACAGGCCGCCGGTCACCGCCGACCCGAGCATGATCGCCGGGATCACCCGCAGCGGATCGGCCGCGGCGAACGGGATCGCGCCCTCGGTGATGAACGAGGCCCCGAGAGCCCAGCCCGCCTTGCCGTTCTCGCGCTCGGGAGCGCTGAACAGGCCGGGGCGGAGGACGGTCGCGAGCGCCAGGGCGATCGGCGGGACCATGCCCGCCAGCATCACGGCGGCCATGATCTGGAGCTCGGGGGCATCGCTGGCGAGGGCGGCGCCGCCGACTCCGGCGGCGGCAAAGCTGTAAGCCACCTTGTTGAGCGGGCCGCCCATGTCGAACGCCATCATCAGGCCGAGGATGACGCCGAGGATGACCGCAGAGCCGCCGCTGAGGCTGTTCAGGCCGTCCTCCAACTGGTTCATCAGCCACGCGATCGGCCGGCCGAAGACGACGATCATCAGCATGCCGGCGACGATCGTCGTGAAGAGCGGAATGACCAGGACCGGCATCAGCCCGCGAGCCCAGGTCGGCACCTTCCAGCCGCCGATCCAGTGTGCGATCAGGCCGGCGAGGACGCCGCCCACGATCGCGCCGAGGAAGCCGGTCGCGGGAGTGCCGAACTGCATCACGTCGGCGGCCAGACCGCCCATGACGAAGCCGGGAGCGATGCCGGGACGGTCGGCGATCGCGTAGGCGATGTAGCCCGCGAGGGCCGGGATGAAGAACAGGAACGCCGTCTTGCCGAGCACGAAGAAGATCGCGCCGATGTACAACAGCAGGCCGGAGTCGAGCGGCACCCGGCTGAGGTCGAGCGCGGCCGGATCCGGCAGGTCGAAGAGCGAGTTGTTCTTCACGATGTCGGCCGCCGGGCCGACGACCTCGTAGCTGCCCAGCAGGAACGACAGGGCGATCAGCAGACCGCCTGCGGCCACGAACGGGATCATGTACGAGACGCCGGTCATCAGCACGCGCCGGGTCCGGCCGCCCCAGCTCTCCCCGGCGGAGCCGTCGTTGGAGTCCGTCGCGCCACCGCCGTCACCCTCGACCCGAGGGCCGTTCGGGTCGTCGGCGTACCGCAGGGCCTCGGCGATCATCGCGTCCGCCTGGTCGAAGGGCCGCTTCACGCCCGAGGACACGACGGGCTTGCCTGCGAAGCGGCCCCGGTCGCGCACGCCGACGTCGACGGCGAAGATCACGGCGTCGGCGTTGGCGATGGTCGCGGCGGGGAGCGGCGTCGTGCCGGCCGAGCCCTGGGTCTCGACCTGGATGTCGACTCCAGCCTTCTCGGCCGCCGCCTCGAGTGCCTCGGCAGCCATGTAGGTGTGCGCGATGCCGGTCGGGCAGGCGGTGACGGCGACCAGGCTGCGGCGGCCCTGGGGAGCGGCGGGCGCAGCGGGGGACGCGGCGGGCGCGGGAGCCTCGCCGACCACCTCGTTGACCAGCGTGGCGACCTCCTCCGGTGTCTGCGCGGCACGCAGCGCGTCGGTGAACGACGCCTTGACCAGCGACCGCGCGAGCTTGGTCAGGAGCTGCAGGTGGGTGTTGGCGCCACCCTCCGGGGCGGCGATCAGGAACACCAGGTCGGCCGGGCCGTCCTTGGCGCCGAAGTCGACCTTCGGGGCGACCCGGGCGAACGCGAGCGTCGCCTCCTCGACACCGGAGGTGCGGCAGTGCGGGATTGCGATGCCGCCGGGCAGGCCGGTGCCCGACTTCGACTCCCGGGCGAACACGTCCTCGATGAGCCGCTCGGCGCTGGTGGCGCGTCCGGCGTCGTCGACGACCTGGGCCAGCGCCCGGATCACGTCGTGCTTGTCGGTGCCGAGGTCGGCGTCGAGGCGCACCAGGCTGGCGTTGATGAGTTCGGACATGGTCACCCTCCCGGGGTGAGGTCGAGGTGGCGGACCGAGACGAGCTCGGGACGGACCTGGTGGGATTGCGGGATGGTCGTGCCGGGCAGGCCGGCGGCCGCGCTGCCGTAGGCGACGGCGAGCGCGAGTCGGTGGGCGGGGTCCTGCGCACGCAGGTCGCCGAGGAGGTAGCCGAAGAGGCTGGAGTCGCCGGCGCCGACGGTGCTGACGACCGCCGTCTCGGGGGGAGTGGCGTGCCAGGCACCCTCGCGCGTGACGAGTACGGCGCCGTGCGGCCCGAGTGTCGCGAGCACGTTGTCGACGCCGCGTCCGACGAGCACGGCGGCGGCGCGGGCGGCGGCGAGCGGGTCGGACTCGAGCTCTGCGCCGTCCGCGCCGGTGACCGAGGCGAGCTCCTCGCCGTTCGGCTTCATCAGGTGCGGTGCCGCGATGTCGAGGCCGTCGACGAGCCCACGCAGCGGTGCATCGGAGGTGTCGACCGCGATCCGGGCACCACTGTCGCGCAGGGCGGCGACCAGCTCGGCGTACCACCCGACCGGCGCCCCCGGCGGCAGCGAGCCCGCCAGCACGAGCCAGTCGGCGCTGACGGCGCGGTGGCGCAGCGCGTCGGTGAGCCCCGCGAGCACCTGCGGGGTGACGGTCGGGCCGGGGCTGTTGAGCTTCGTCGTGGTGCCGTCGGGCTCGCTGACGGTGATGTTGACCCGCAGGGCGCCGGCGGTCGTGATCGGGCGGCAGTCGATGCCGGCGGCGAGCAGCTCGTGGACGAACGGGTCGTCGTCGGGGGCGGGCAGCACCGCGATCGAGGGGATGCCGGCGCCGACCGAGGCGCGGGAGATGTTGACGCCCTTGCCGCCGGCCTGCGAGATCACCGACTCGGCACGGATCACCGTGCCGCGCTCGAGCGGGCCGCCGAGGGTGACCGTGCGGTCGTGGCTCGGGTTGGGGGTGAGGGTGACGATCACGCGACCACGACCTCGACGCCCGCGCGCTCCAGGGCGCGGCGGTCGGCGGCGGAGATGCCGTCGTCGGTGACGAGCACGTCGACCTCGGCGAGCTCGGCGAAGCGGACGGGCGACTCGGTGTCGACCTTGCTGGAGTCGGCCAGGCAGACGACGCGGCGGGCCACGGCGACCATCGCTCGCTTGGTCGCGGCCTCTTCGTGGTCGGGGGTGGAGAGCCCGTGGTCGATGCTCAGCGCGTTGGTGCCGAGGAACGCGACGTCGGCACGCAGCCGTTGCAGCGCTTCGACCGTCTCGGCGCCGACCGCGGCCTGGGTGGTGGAGCGGACCCGGCCGGGGAGCAGGTGCAGCTCGACCTGAGGGCTGCCGGCCAGCCGAGCCGCGACCGGCACAGCGTGCGTGACGACGGTGAGCCGGAGGTCGCGGGGGAGCAGGCTGGCCAGACGGCTCGTGGTCGACCCGGCGTCGAGGAGCACCGTCCCGTTGGCCGCGGGGAGCTGGTCGAGCGCGGCCCGCGCGATCCGCTCCTTCTCCGAGGTGTTGGCCTGGTCGCGCTCGCCGAGGCCCGCCTCCATCACCGCGAGTGCCGTGGCCGGCACCGCGCCACCGTGCACGCGGCGCAGCAGGCCGATCCGCTCGAGGACCGACAGGTCGCGACGGACGGTCTCGGTGGTGACGTCGAACTGCTCGGAGATCTCGATCACCGACACCCGGCCGCGCTCGGCGACGAGCTGGGCCATCGCCTGCTGGCGCTCCTCGGCGTACATCGTCATCGTCTGCTCCCGGTGTTGTGAATCTTTGTATGTGTTGTTTTACGCCCGAATGTGTTGACTGTCAAGGGAGAGGGCTGGTTGACTTGTGGTCATGGTCACCAGCTCTGCAGCCCCGCTCCGGGGTACGCCGGTCGTGCCCGGCGTCGCCTTCGGCCCTGCTTCGCTCGTGCGAGCGGAGGTGTCGCCCGCGGCGATCGCCCGGTTCAACGGCAGGTCGTACGCCGACGCGGACGCGGCCCTCGCGGCGTACGACGCCGCCACCCAGGCGGTGGCCGACGGGTTCGTGCGCAAGGCCGAGGCGGCATCGGGCGCGGCGGCACAGGTGCTCACCGCGAGCGCCGGGCTGGCGCGGGACAAGGGTCTGCGCGGTGCCGTCCGCAAGCACCTGCGCTCGGATGTCGACGTGCTCGCCGCCGTACGCGCGGGAGTCGATCAGTTCGTCACGATCTTCACCGGCATGGGCGGCCTGATGGCCGAGCGGGTGACCGACCTCCAGAACATCGAGCGGCGGATCGTCGCCCAGCTCGTCGGCGAGCCGGAGCCCGGTGTCGGGGTGCCCGAGGAGCCGTGCGTCCTGGTGGCCGAGGACCTGGCGCCGGCCGACACCGCCGGGCTCGACCCGCGCCTGGTGCTCGCGCTGGTGACCGAGCGCGGCGGCCCGACCAGCCACACCGCGATCATCGCCCGCCAGCTCGGCATCCCGTGCGTGGTGGGCGTCGCCGGGGCGATGAAGATCCCCGGGGGCACCTCGCTGCTGGTCGACGGCGTCGCCGGCACCATCGAGACCGACCCCGACCCGACGAGCACTGCCGAGCGGGTGAGCGCCGACGCCGCGGCCCGGACCGCGTTGGCCTCCTGGTCCGGCCCCGGCGCCACGGCTGACGGGGTGCCGGTGAAGATCCTCGCCAACGTCGCCGACGGCGAGTCCGCACGCGCCGCACGCGCCGCTCCCGTGCAGGGGGTCGGCCTGTTCCGCACCGAGCTGTCCTTCCTCAACCGCCAGGACGAACCCTCGGTCGAGGAGCAGGCGCAGATCTATGGCGAGGTGCTCAGCGCCTTCGGCGCCGACGTGCACAGCGCCTTCGGTGACGAGCAGTACGTCGTCGTACGCACCCTCGACGCCGGCTCCGACAAGCCGGTCGCCTTCGCCACGCACGAGGGGGAGGAGAACCCGGCGCTCGGTGTCCGCGGCCTGCGGCTGTCGTTCGGCAACCCGGGGCTGCTGGACCGTCAGCTCGAAGGGATCGCGGCCGCTGCGGCGGCGACCGGCACCGAGACCTGGGTGATGGCGCCGATGGTCGCCACGGTCGCGGAGGCGAAGGAGTTCGCCGACAAGGTGCATGCGCTCGGGCTGAAGGCGGGCGTGATGGTCGAGGTGCCCAGCGCCGCGCTGCTCGCCCATCGGATGCTCGAGGTCGTCGACTTCCTCTCGATCGGCACCAACGACCTGACGCAGTACACGATGGCCGCCGACCGGATGGCGACCGACCTGGCGCACCTCACCGACCCGTGGCAGCCGGCCGTCCTGCAGCTCATCGCGATCACGGCCGAGGCGGGACGCCAGGCCGGCAAGCCCGTGGGTGTCTGCGGCGAGGCCGCCGCCGACCCGCTGCTCGCCTGCGTGCTCGTCGGGATGGGGATCACCTCGCTGTCGATGGCCGCGGCCGCCGTACGGCCCGTCGGCGCGCAGCTGGCCGCCGCGTCGATGGACGAGTGCGAGGACGCCGCCGAGGCGGCCCTGTCCGCCGCCGATCCGGCCGCCGCGCGCGACGCCGTCCGCGCGCTGCTGAGGTAGCCGCAGCGCCGACACGCCGTGCACACTTCCACTCACCGCACTACTGCGCGGTGCGTAGTAGTGTCTCGCGCATGGACAGCACCCAGCTCCTCAAGGGAGTGCTCGACCTCGCCGTGCTGGCGGTGGTCGACGCGGAGGACGGCTACGGCTACGACGTCGTACGCCGTCTGCGAGCCGCCGGTCTCGACGACGTCGGCGACGCCTCGGTCTACGGCACGCTGCGCCGGCTCTACGCCGCCGGCTCGCTGACGTCGTACGTCGTGCCGTCGGAGTCGGGCCCGCACCGCAAGTACTACGGCATCACGCCGGTCGGGCGCGCCGAGCTGAAGCGGCAGGGCGACGACTGGCAGCTGTTCTCGGAGGCGGTCGGTCGCCTCCTCGACACCACCACGGGGAGCGCGCGATGAACGAGACGACCATCGACCTGGACCGCTACGTCGACGAGGTCCGCAAAGCGCTCGCGGACCTGCCCGACGACGTGCGCGAGGAGCTCACCGAGGATCTGGGGGTGGACCTCGCCGAGCTGGTGGACGAGCGGGGAGCCGATGTCCTCCCGGCTCCTGAGGTGTACGCCGCCGAGCTGCGGTCCGCTGCCGGGCTCGCGCCGGGCTCCGGCCGGGTCCGGGAGCGCGTGTTCGCGCGGGCGGTAACGGACTCGGTCGACGCTGCGCATGCCCACTGGGACCGGCTGCTCGACGCCCTGCCGGCCGGGGGCCCACGTGGGTTCCTCACCGCCGTGCAGCCGGTGTGGTGGGTGGCGCGGGCCTGGGTGGCCTGGATGGTCGCGCAAGACCTGCGGCAACCCAGTGTGGAGCTCAACGGTCCCTGGATCGCGGTGCTCGTCGTCTTCGTCGTGGCGAGCGTCCAGCTAGGGCGCCGCTCATGGGGCGTCGACCGCCTGCTGACCGCGTCCGTGGCCGCGCGGCTGCTGCTCGTCGCGCTGAACATCGGCGCGGTGGCGGCGCTGCCTGGCGCGGTCGACCGCGCGGTCTGGCAGATCGCGGAGGACCGCGGAGCGAGCATCTGGGGCGAACCCTGGTACGAGTTGGCCGCGCCGCCCGACGCGACAGCCCCCTAGACCCGCAGCCAGGCGAGCACGGCCCGCACTCGGCGGTGGTCGTCCTCACCGATCGGCAGGTCGAGCTTCGTGAAGATGCTGTTGATGTGCTTGGCGACGGCCTTCTCGGTGACGTGCAGGTGGCCGGCGATGGCCGCGTTGGAGCGGCCCTCGGCCATCAGTCCGAGCACCTCGCGCTCGCGGGGGGTGAGGCGCTCGATCGGCTCGTCGCGCTGGCGCGCCATCACGGTCGCGACGACCTCGGGGTCGAGGACGGTGCCGCCTGCGGCGACGCGTCGTACGCCGTCGACGAACTCCGCGACGTCGGAGACTCGGTCCTTGAGCAGGTAGCCGACGGCTCCCACGCCGCTGGCCAGCAGCTCGCGGGCGTAGAGCTGCTCGACGTACTGGCTGAGCACCATGACCGGGAACCCCGGCCGAGCCGTCCGTACGGCGATCGCGGCGCGCAGTCCCTCGTCGGTCTGCGTCGGCGGCAGCCGTACGTCGAGCACGGCCGCTTCCGCGGCAGGGTCGAGCAGGGCGGCGTCGAGCGCGGGCGCGTTGTCGACCGCGTGCAGGATCGTGAAGCCGTTGCCCTCGAGGAGCTGGATCAGGCCGGCCCGGAGGAGGGCGTGGTCTTCGGCGAGGACAAGGCGCACGGAACCTCCAGGGTGACGATGGTCGGGCCGCCGGCCGGGCTCGAGACGCTGAGTGTGCCGTCGAAGGCGGCCAGCCGCCGCATGACCCCCAGCATGCCGGTTCCGGCGCCCGGATCGGCACCGCCGCGACCGTCGTCGCCCACGACGGCGCGCAGGACGTCGTCCTCGTGCTCGAGCCGGACCCAGCCGTTGCGTGCGCCGGAGTGCTTGCCGACGTTGGCGAGGCACTCGGCGACGCCGAAGTAGACGGCCGACTCGACCGGCGCGGGCGGCCGCCCGGGCAGGCGGGAGTCGACGGTGACCGGGAGCGCCATGTCAATGGCGAGCGCCGAGACGGCGCCGGACAGGCCGCGGTCGGCGAGCACCGGCGGGTGGATTCCGCGGACGACGGAGCGCAGGTCGCCGATCGCGCCCGCGGTCGTCGACCGGGCGTCCTTGATCAGCCGCCGGGCCTGCTCCGGGTCCTCGCTGTCGAACGCCGCGTCGGCCATGCCGAGGCTCATCGACAGCGCGACCAGCCGGGCCTGCGCCCCGTCGTGCAGGTCGCGCTCGAGACGCCGCAGCTCGGCCGCCGAGTGGTCGACCAGGTCGGCACGGGTCTCGGTCAGCACCTGCACCCGCTGCTCGAGCGTCTCGGTGCGGCTGTAGCAGAGGAACCACCGGTCGAACGTCGCCCGCGCCTGCATCAGCGGCGGGGTCACGAACCACCAGATGAAGCCGGTGACGATCCCGAGCAGCAGCACGATCACGATCAGCGAGACCGTGATGCCGACGACGGGCGCCACGAGCAGCCACCCGAGGTCGCGCCACGTCATCGGGTCAGCGAGCACCGTGCGTGCCTTGACGAAGAAGCCGCCTGGCGGCAGGGGACGGTACGGCGGGGGCAGCGGGGTGCCCAGGCTGCGGCCGGCCATCGTCCGGTGCAGGTTCGCGACCCAGCGGGTCGCGGGCAGCACCGCCGCGAGGATGCCGAGCCCGACCCAGACGACGACGAGCACGCCGCCGACGACCCAGAGCACGAACAGCACGATCATCAGGATCGAGAGGAACAGCTGGGCCACGGCGTACGCCGTCAGGACCAGGCGGCCGGGAGTTCCGGTCGTCGTTGGAGTGCTCACCGGACCATCCTCTCCGGCCAGCCCGACGTCGCGCAGTGGTGCAGGCACCACCACCGGCCGGGTCCCTGAGCCCCTGACGCGCGCTGTCTCCGGTTCGAGGCTTGAGGCACCTACCAACCCAGGAGACGGCCATGGGCAACCCACTGACAGCAGTACCGATGAAGGCGGCGCGATGGAGCGCCGAACACCCCTGGCGGGCGATTCTCGGCTGGATCGCCTTCGTGGCGTTCGCGGTCGGGCTCGCGGTCGCCATCCCGAGCAAGGAGGCCACCGACGCCGACTACCGCATCGGCGAGTCCGGGCGCGCCGACGCCATGGTGGCTCAGGCCGGCCTCGAGGCGCCGAACACCGAGAACATCCTGATCACCGCCGGGTCCGGCAAGCTCGACACCGGTCAGGCCGAGCAGGCTGCTGACGCCGTCGCCACCGGCGTGAAGGGGGCCGACGGCGTCGCGAGCGTCGCGAAGCCGCAGTGGAACCAGGACCGTACGGCGCTGCTGGTCTCGGTCGAGCTCGAGGAGGACGTCGACGAAGCGGACGCCGTCCAGGCGGTGACCGACGGCGTGCAGGAGGACTTCTCGGACCTCCAGGTGCGCCAGGCCGGCGACGTGTCCGTCGATGCGGCGATCAACGATCGGGTGGCCGAGGACCTCGGCTCCGCCGAGACGATCAGTCTCCCGGTCACGCTGATCCTGATGGCGCTCGCCTTCGGCGCGCTCATCGCGGCCGGGATCCCGGTGCTGCTCGCGGGCACCAGTGTCGCCGCGACCATGGGCCTGCTCGCCCCGCTGTCCTACCTCATCCCGTCCGACTCGACCGTCTCCAGCATGATCGTGCTGATCGGCATGGCGGTCGGCGTCGACTACTCGCTCTTCTACCTCAAGCGCGAGCGCGAGGAGCGCGCCAAGGGCAGGTCCACCATCGATGCGGTCGAGATCGCAGCCCGTACGTCGGGCCACTCGATCCTGGTGTCCGGTGGCGCGGTCATCGCGGCGATGGCCGGACTGTTCGTGGTCGGCAACGCGACCTTCAACTCGCTCGCTATCGGCTCGATCCTCGTGGTGGCGGTCGCCGTGCTCGGCTCGATCACCGTGCTGCCGGCGCTGCTGGTGAAGCTCGGCCGTTGGGTCGACCGGCCGCGGGTCCCGCTGCTGTGGCGGCTCAACCGCCGCATCGGCCGCGGCGGCATCAGCAGCCGCCTGCTCGCCCCGGTGGTGCGCCACCCCGTGGTCGCCCTGGCTCTGTCGGGCGTGGTGATCCTCGGTCTCGCCGTACCGGCTCTGGGCATGAAGACCCACTCCGGCACCCTCGACACGCTGCCCGCCTCGATCCCGCAGGTGCAGACGATCAAGGACATCAGCGCGAGCTTCCCGGCAGACGAGGGCGCCTCGGCGCGCGTCGTCGTAGCGTCCGGCGACGCCTCGCCTGAGCAGGTCGCGGCAGCCCTCGACGAGCTCACCGACCAGGCGGTCGCCAGCGGCGACTTCGTGGCGTCGGGACGCGGCATCCAGACGTCGCAGGACGGGACGACGTCGGTGATCGTGCTCGGGATGCCGTTCGACGAGACGGACCCGCGGGTGGACGACGCGCTGCACCTGCTGCGCGACGACCTGGTGCCGGTGACCCTCGACGGCCTCGGAGAGCACGCCGTCGGCGGTGGTGCCGCCGAGAGTCTGGACTTCGCCGAGCAGCAGGACGGCCGGCTGATGCTGGTCATCGGCTTCGTGCTGCTGCTGACGATGATGATCATGGCGACGACGTTCCGCAGCATCCCGCTCGCGATCATCTCGACGGTGCTCAACCTGGCGTCGATCGGTGCGGCGTTCGGGGTCATGACGCTGGTCTTCCAGCACGGCTGGGGGAGCGGGATGCTCGACTTCACCAGCCCCGGGTTCGTGATCGACTGGCTGCCGCTCTTCGTGCTGGTGGTGCTGGTCGGGCTGTCGATGGACTACCACGTCTTCGTGCTGAGCCGGGTCCGCGAGCACATGAACAGCGGCCTGCCGACCCGGCTCGCCGTGGAGCGCGGCATCGCCGACACGGCCGGTGTGGTCACCAGTGCCGCCGCGGTGATGGTGTCAGTGTTCGCGATCTTCGCGACGCTGAGCATGCTCGAGATGAAGATGATGGGCGTCGGCCTCTCGGCCGCGATCCTGCTCGACGCGACCCTGGTCCGCCTGGTCATGCTGCCGGCGATCCTGGTGCTGATGGGCGACAAGGTGTGGTGGCCCTGGAAGCCGCGCCGCCCGCAGGCCCGGGTGGTCGAGGAGCCGGAGCCGGCGTACGCAGGGTCTTATGTCGAGTAAGTAGATGATGTTACGGTGCGCAGCATGGACGCTTCGTCTCGGGCGACGACCCGACGCACCCTGCTCCGTTCTGCCGCCGTCATCGGCGGTGCCCTCGCCACGCAAGCGCTCGCGCCACTCGGCCGGGCGCTTGCTGGCGCTCCGGCCATCCTCAAGCCGCTGCCGGCCGACCAGTTCGTCGACTTCGGCACCAACGCCGAGACGCGCTGGTCCTCCGTGGACCCACGCCGCTACCTGACGCCGCAGTCGCGGCTCTTCGTCCGCAACCACACGGTGACGCCGACGATCGACGCGTCGTCGTACGCCTTGAAGGTGTACGGCGACGGGCTCCGCTCGCCGCGCACCGCGGCCAGCCCGGTCTCCGTGACGCTCCGCGATCTCAAGCGGCTGCCGCGGACCAGCCTCATCACCACCCACGAGTGCACGGGCAACGGGCGCAGCTTCTTCTCGAGCCAGCAGGGCACCCCTGCCTCGGGCACGGCCTGGACGCTCGGCGCCGTCGGCACGGTGCGCTGGGAGGGCGTGCGGCTGCGCGACCTGCTCCGCCACCTCGGTCTCGACCGCGACGCGGTCTCGGTGCAGGCGACCGGGCTCGACCCGGGCTATGTGACCGGTGGTGTCGACTACGGCCCGGTGCGCAGGCCGTTCCCGATCGCCAAGGCGCTCGACGACGCGCTGCTGGCCTGGGAGATGAACGGTGAGCCGCTGCTGCCCGACCACGGGTACCCGCTCCGGCTGGTGCTGCCCGGCTGGGTCGGCATCGCGAGCATCAAGTGGCTCGGCTCGCTCGAGGTCTCGACGACCGAGCTCACCTCGCCCTGGAACACGAAGTGGTACCGGATCGGTGATCAGGTGCTGACCACCAACCCGGTGCGCTCGGCGTGGGAGCTGCCGTGGGGCGCCCAGCTCGCGCGGGGCCGCCGGCTTGACCTGACCGGCCGGTCCTGGAGCGGCGCCGCTCCGATCCGCCGGGTCGAGGTCAGCGTCGACGGCGGTACGACGTGGGAGCGGGCGCACCTCGGGCGTGCCCGCGAGCGTGGCTGGACGCAGTGGAGCTGGTCGTGGCGGCGACCCGAGGTCGGCTCCCACGAGCTGCTCGCCCGTGCGACCGACAAGGTGGGGCGCACCCAGCCGCTGGTCACGCCGTTCAACGACAACGGGTACTTCTTCGACGCCGTCGTGCGCCATCCGGTGACGGTGGTCTGAGCACGATCGGCACGTACGCCGGCCCGGCGCGTCGAACGCCGGGCCGGCTTCCCCCGGAAGCGGGGCGGCGGGGTCAGGACGTGGTGCCGCTGTCCGCCGTCTCGCAGGCAGCCAGGCGCTCGTTGGCCTTGGCCAGGCGCATCTGCTGAGCCTTCTTGGCCTTGGCGACCTTCTCCTTCTTCACCTTGGCGGCGTGCAGTGCCGCCACGGCTTCGGCCCGCTCGGAGCGGTTGTCGGCGTGCTTGACGTCCTGCCGCGCGTCGGCGACGTGCTCCTTCTGCTGGGCGAAGACCGCCGTCACCCGGGCCAGGGCGTCCTCCGCCTTCTGGACCTGCGCCTCCTGCTTCGCGCACGGCTCCCGGTCCGGCTTGTCGGCGTGGGCTGCGAGCGGCGCTGCTCCCATGGTCAGCGCGACGGTCGAGAGGAGGGCGACGGTGGTCGTCCGAATGCGGTGCATGTGAACTCCTTGTTCTCGGGGCGATCGCCCCTGGGCAGGTCATGGAGTTCATGTCGCGAGTGCCGTCGTGCGTTACAGCCCCGAGACGCTGGACGGATCGGCGGACGTGCTGGGTTTCGCGGTCTTGCTGGGTTTCGCGGTCTTGCTGGGCTTGGCGGGGTGACTGGGGGTCGCGGCCTGGGTCGGCTTGACCGGGTGCGTCGGCTTGGTGGGGTGGGTCGGCTTGACCGGGTGCGTCGGCTTGGTGGGGTGGGTCGGCTCGGCCGAGCTGCTGGGGTGCGCCGGCCGGGTCGGGTCGGCGGCCTGGCTCGGCGTCGCGGGACGGGTCGGCCCGCCGGTGCTGCCCGGCGTCGTGGAGTCGCTCGGCCTGCCGGTCTGTGACGGTGCGGCCGAGGTGTCGGGCTGGCCCGGCCCCGTGGTCGGCTCATCGCTCGACCCGGTGCTCGGCCCCGGCTCCGGAGCCGTCGGCTGGGGGTTCCGGGGCTCGTCACGCTGCGGGTTGTGCGGCCAGCCGGGCGGTTCGACCCAGCCGGCGGCGTACGACACGCCGATGCCGCCGAAGACCGCGGCGGTGGCGAGCGCGGCCGCCGGCGCGAGGACCCGGAGTCGACCCCGGACCGGCGCCGGTCGAGGAGCGCTGCGCGCCGCCGCTGCCAGCCTGCCGACGAGCTCGTCGTCGGTGAGCGGCTCGTCCACCGACGCGCGCAGCGCGCGACGGACG
The DNA here is from genome assembly GCF_039543845.1 of Nocardioides endophyticus. NCBI lineage: Bacteria > Bacillati > Actinomycetota > Actinomycetes > Propionibacteriales > Nocardioidaceae > Nocardioides > Nocardioides endophyticus. The sequence goes on from NZ_BAABKN010000036.1 coordinate 27,574, forward strand.
TCTGAGCGGGAGAAGCGGCGCGTCACGGGATGAACATGTCACAAGACGGCCCGATCGTTACGCTCCGGAGGCCGACAGATGGGCAGGATGGGTGATGGCGTCTCGTGGAGCGAACGGACCGCTGGTCTCGCGCGCCCTCGACGGCGACGAGGACGCCTGGCGGGAGCTCTACTCTCTGCACGGTCGCCGGCTGAGGGTCTGGCTCGCGTCGCTCCCCAGTGGCGACCCGGCGGCGTCGCCGGAGGACGTCGCCGCCGACGCCTGGCTGACCGCTGCTACCAAGCTCGGGGAGTTCACCGGCTCCGACGACGACTTCGCGGGATGGCTCTTCACGATCGCCCGGCTCGTCCTCAACAACCGGCGGCGGGCCGCCCAGCGGCGTCGTACCGACGCGCACGAGCCAGGGTCGCCGGACGTCGCCTGGGGCGTCGCCGACTCGCCGGAGGGCGACGTGGTCGGCCAGGCGGAGACCCGCCGGCTGCTCGCGATGCTGAGCCCGCGGGAGGCAGAGGTCCTCGCCTGTCTCGAGGTGGTCGGCCTCGACGTCGCCTCGACGGCGCGGGCCCTCGAGATGAGCCCGACGGCGGTGCGGGTCGCCCGGCACCGTGCCTTGCGGCGGCTCCGTCAGCACTTCACCGACGAGGGCACCTGACCTGGGGTTTCGCCGATCTCTGCGCTGGAAACCCTCTCAGCGGACGCCCGACCGGGCGTGAACAGAGGGAGAGACTCATGGGATATGGACTCGGCATCTTCTTGCTGGCGGTGGGGCTCATCCTCGCCCTGGCGGTGACCGACCAGCTCGCCAACGTCGACCTCACGATGGTCGGCTGGATCCTGGCCGCTGCCGGGGCGCTGATCATCGTCCTCACTGCGGCGACCACGGCGTCTCGCCGCCGGTCGACCGCCGTGACGCAGTACTCCGACGGCAGTCGCGTCGTCCAGGAGCGCAACGACCCGCCCCCGGCCGTCTGACGCTGGCTATCTGTCCTGCACGACCCTCGGCTGCGCCTCGGGGCGCAGCCAGGTGAGCAGCCAGCGCATCTGTGCGGGGTTGCCGACCTGCGTGCAGCCGGCTGTCGGCGCCCAGCGGTGGTCGGGCTTCGAGGTGTGGAAGAAGATCCCGCTGCCGGCTCCCGGCACCGGCCGCGGGCCATGCCCCGGGCGCAGACGGACGTTGTTGAAGTCGAGCACCCACCCGGATCGCATCGACGGCCGGTTGCCCGACCTGACGCCGGGGACCTCCAGCCACGTGTTGTAGGTGGCCCCGGCCCTCGAGGAGACGACCGAGGTGGCCCGGCGCTGACGCCACGGCATCGCGCCGGGGTTCGCCGTCCCGGTCGTGAAGGTCACCTTGATCCGGAACGTGCCGCCGGGGGAGCGGCCGTCACCTTCGCGGCGCTTCCCCCATCCGTGCACGCCGATGCTGGAGCGGAACTCGCGGCGATTCGTCCACCCGCCGTCGGCACCCCGCTCCCACGCCTGCGTGACCGTGCACCAGACCTTGCGGCAGTACTTCCTGCTCGACACCGTGCGGACGACCTGGGTCGTGCCGGCCGGCACCACTGCCGCCCAGGCGGGATCGAGGCGACGGTCGGAGGCGGCTGTCGCTGGCGCAGGCACGAGCGCGCACGTCGTACCCACGAGGAGGAGGGCGACGAGCGGTCCGCCGAGTCGGGTGAGCACTCCCTGATGATCACACGCCCGATTGGGTGAGGTCCTCTCTCGCGCGGTAAGGTTCTCCGGTTGCCTGCACAGGCGACAACTGCCGTCAAACGGCCGCGGAACCAGAGTGCCCCGGTGAACAGGCCCGGGCGCGCCGCGCAACGACTGAGCCCGAGAGGGCCGGAGAAGGAGCCCGCATGTCAATCGGTACCGACGCGGAGACCAAGAAGAAGATCATCGCTGAGTACGGCAAGACCGAGGGCGACACCGGTTCGCCCGAGGTTCAGATCGCGCTGCTGAGCCACCGCATCAGCCACCTCACCGAGCACCTCAAGACGCACAAGCACGACCACCACAGCCGTCGTGGTCTGCTGCTGCTCGTCGGCCAGCGCCGTCGTCTGCTGAACTACCTGCAGAAGACCGAGATCGCCCGATACCGCTCCATCGTCGAGCGCTTGGGTCTGCGTCGCTGAGCTTCCCGGTCTCCGGGGCGGAGCGGCTGCCCCTTCCGGGCAGCCGCTTCGTCTGCATTTCGACCCGACGCCGATAGGCTCGGGAACGCACGACCGAAGAACTGAATCCGAGTAGAACCCCCAGGATCCACCGCCTCGTTCTGGCTCGGTCCTCGGTAGTGGCTCCCCCTGGACAGGGTGGGCCTCGATCGAAGACCGGCCCTCTCACATTGGTGAGCGGGACGTGGCCGGTGGCTCCGTGAACAGAAATAGGGAACGACCCTTGACTGACTCCACATCCAACGAGCCCGTGATCTCCGCCGTCGAGACTGTCCTCGACAACGGCAAGCACGGCCAGCGCACGGTGAAGTTCGAGACCGGGCTGCTCGCCCGGCAGGCCGCCGGTGCGGTGACCGCCTACCTCGACGACGACACCATGCTGCTGTCGGCCACTACGGCCGGCAAGCACCCCAAGGACCACTTCGACTTCTTCCCCCTGACGATCGACGTCGAGGAGCGGATGTACGCCGCGGGCAAGATCCCCGGCTCGTTCTTCCGGTCCGAAGGCCGCCCGGGCGAGGACGCGATCCTCACCTGCCGCCTGATCGACCGTCCGCTGCGCCCGACCTTCAAGAAGGGTCTGCGCAACGAGGTCCAGGTCGTCATCACCGTGATGGCGCTCGACCCCAACACGCCGTACGACGTCCTCGCGATCAACGCGGCGTCGCTCTCCACCCAGATCTCCGGCCTGCCGTTCTCCGGCCCGGTCGGCGCCGTCCGCGTCGCCCTGATCGAGGGCCAGTGGGTGGCGTTCCCGACCCACAGCCAGCTCGAGGACGCCGTGTTCGACATGGTGGTCGCGGGTCGCGTCACCGAGACCGGTGACGTCGCGATCATGATGGTCGAGGCCGAGGCCACGGAGCAGACCTGGACCCTCGTCGAGGGTGGCGTGCAGGCTCCGACCGAGGCCGTCGTCGCCGGTGGCCTGGACGCGTCCAAGCCGTTCATCAAGCAGCTCTGCGAGGCGCAGGCCGAGCTGGCCAACGTCGCTGCGAAGCCCGTCCAGGACTTCCCGGTCTTCCTCGACTACGAGGACGACGTCTACGCCGCCGTCGAGGCTGCTTCCACGGCCGACCTCAGCGTCGCGATGCAGATCGTCGACAAGCTCGAGCGCGAGGCCAAGACCGACGAGCTGAAGGCGGCGCTGCTCGAGCAGCTCGGCGGCCAGTTCGAGGGTCGCGAGAAGGAGATCGGCGCGGCGTTCCGCTCGGTCAGCAAGCAGGTCATGCGCGAGCGCGTGCTGCGCGACAAGATCCGCATGGACGGTCGCGGCCTTGCCGACATCCGTCCGCTGCACGCCGAGGTCGGCGTGGTCCCGCGGGTGCACGGCTCCGCGCTGTTCGAGCGTGGCGAGACCCAGATCCTGGGCGTCACCACCCTCGACATGCTCAAGATGGAGCAGCAGCTCGACACGCTCTCCCCGGAGAAGCACCGCCGCTACATGCACAAGTACATCTTCCCGCCGTTCTCGACCGGCGAGACCGGCCGCGTCGGCTCCCCGAAGCGTCGCGAGGTCGGCCACGGTGCGCTCGCGCGCCGCGCCCTGCTGCCGGTGCTGCCCGACCGTGAGCAGTTCCCGTACGCGATCCGCCAGCTCTCCGAGGCCATGGGCTCCAACGGCTCGACCTCGATGGGCTCGGTCTGCGCGTCCACCCTGGCGTTGCTCCAGGCCGGTGTGCCGCTCAAGGCTTCGGTCGCGGGCATCGCGATGGGCCTGATCTCGGGCGAGGTCGACGGCGAGACGCAGTACGTCGCGCTCACCGACATCCTCGGTGCCGAGGACGCGTTCGGCGACATGGACTTCAAGGTCGCCGGCACCCGGGAGTTCGTCACCGCTCTCCAGCTCGACACCAAGCTCGACGGCATCCCGGCCGAGGTCCTCGCTGCGGCGCTGAACCAGGCCAAGGACGCCCGGATGACGATCCTCGACGTGATGGCCGAGGCCATCGACGAGCCCGAGGAGATGTCGATCCACGCCCCGCGGATCATCACGATCAAGGTCCCCGTGGACAAGATCGGCGAGGTCATCGGGCCGAAGGGCAAGATCATCAACCAGATCCAGGACGACACCGGTGCCTCGATCTCGATCGAGGACGACGGCACGATCTACATCGGTGCCACCAACGGTGAGGCCGCTCAGGCAGCGAAGGACGCGATCAACCAGATCGCGAACCCGACGATGCCGGAGATCGGCGAGCGCTACCTGGGCACGGTCGTCAAGACGACCAACTTCGGCGCGTTCATCTCGCTGATGCCGGGCAAGGACGGGCTGCTGCACATCAGCAAGCTGCGCGACCTGGCCGGCGGCAAGCGGGTCGACGCCGTCGAGGACGTCGTGTCGGTGGGCCAGAAGATCCAGGTCCAGATCGCCGAGATCGACGACCGCGGCAAGCTGTCGCTGGTCCCGTACATCGAGGGCTCCTCGGACGACGCTGCCGGCGAAGGCGCGGACGACTCCGAGTGACCACTGCTTCATCGTCGACCCGCTCGAAGGCAACTTCGGGCGGGTCGACGCCTTCTCAGACCACCGTCACACTCGTCACCGAGCACGACAGTGGGGGACAGGTGACCTCCAAGGTCCGCCGTACGACGTTGCGCAGCGGGCTGCGGATCATCACCGAGCAGCAGGCCGGTGTCCGATCTGCGGCCATCGGCGTGTGGGTCGGGGTCGGCTCGCGCGACGAGTCACCGGCCCTGCACGGCTGCTCGCACTTCCTGGAGCACCTGCTCTTCAAGGGGACGCCGGAGCGCTCGGCGCTGGACATCTCAGTGGCCCTGGACGCGGTGGGTGGGGAGTTCAACGCCTTCACCGCGAAGGAGTACACCTGCTTCCACGCACGGGTCCTCGACGAGGACTTGCCGCTGGCCGTCGACGTGCTCGGCGACATGATCACCAGCTCGACGCTCGCGCCCGAGGACGTCGAGGCCGAGCGTGACGTGATCCTGGACGAGATCGCGATGCACGACGACGACCCCGACGACGTCGTCCACAACCTCTTCGCCCTGCAGGCCTGGGGCGACTCGCCGCTGGGTCGCGGGATCGCCGGCACCGAGGACTCGATCGCTGCCCTGACCCGGGCCCAGGTCCACCGCTTCTACCGCCGGCACTACCGGCCCGCCAACATCGTGGTCGCGGCCGCGGGCAACGTCGACCACAACACCGTCGTACGCCAGGTCAAGGCGGCGTTCGGACGCAACGGCTGGCTGGACGTCGAGGAGACCCCGGTCGCACCGCGACACGGCGGCCGCAAGAAGGTCCGGCCGGGCCAGATCGAGGCGACCCGCCCGTTCGAGCAGGTCAACTTGGTGCTCGGCATGGAGGGACTTCCTCGCGACGACGACCGTCGCTTCGCGCTCGGCGTCCTCAACACCGCCCTCGGTGGTGGTACGTCGAGCCGGCTGTTCCAGGAGGTGCGCGAGCACCGGGGCCTGGCGTACTCCGTCTTCTCGTTCTCGTCCCACCACGCCGACTCCGGCCTGGTCGGGGTGTCGGTCGGCTGCCTGCCCAACCGCCTCGACGACGTCCTGGTGGTGGTCCGCGACGAGCTGGCGAAGGTCGTGCGTGACGGCATCACCGCCGAGGAGCTGGCCCGCGGCAAGGGTCAGCTGCGCGGCGGCCTGGTGCTCGGTCTCGAGGACTCCGCATCCCGGATGTCGCGCATCGGCAAGGCTGAGCTCGTCCACGACGAGTTGCTGGGCATCGACGAGGTGATGCGGCGCATCGACGCCGTGACCGTCGAGCAGGTGCGTGATGTCGCTCGTGATGTCTTCGGTCGGCCGGAGATCCTTGCGGTCGTCGGTCCGGCGTAGTCCTGGTCAGGATCCGTAGAGATCCGCCATCGCCCGGCCGTAGCCGGAGACCAGGTCCTCCATGGAGGCGCCGGCACATGCCTGCCCGATGAGCGCGTCGAACAGGACGACTGCGTTGAAGATCATGGACAGCGGCCAGACGACCACCTCGGTCACCAGTGGCTGGATGGACACCGGCTGGAGGTAGCGGAAGACCACCGCAGACACCGACTCGCCGAGCTCGAACCCGGTCAGCGGGAGGCTGGAGTTGACCAGGTGCAGGAAGCGGGCGGTGTTGTCGACCGCGTCCGGTGCGACGTCGTGCTCGAGCGCGACGATGTACTGCAGGACCGGGGGCAGGTCGTGCTCCGGGAGGAAGCACAGGTTGACCACCGCGACCGCGCCGTTCTCGGCGACCAGCGGGATCACCAGCTGTGCCGGCGCCTGTCCCTGGGCAGCCACCAGCCGGTTGTCGATGTCGCCGGAGGCCAGCTCCTCGCCCAGGAGGCCGAGGAGCTCGTACGCCGGGTCCTGCGAGGGATCGAGCGCTGGGGGAACCACCGGCTACATCGACTCCATCTTGGACAGCTTCTTCTCGATCAGCTCCTGGCCGGACGGCGCCACGGCCTCCTCGCGGGTGACGTTGATCGTGCTGAGCAGCATGTAGGCGTCGTAGAGCTCCTTCCACGACTCGTGAGGGAACCTGGCCGGGATGCCCGACGGCTTCTCGACCTCAGCCTCCAGTGCGCCCCATACGCCTTCCTGTCCGGTGTCGTCCGCCCAGAGCATCGCCTCCCGCATCTCCGAGGCGATGACGGCGGTGTTGGACGCCAGGCGGGCGACCTCGTTGGCCTTCTCGATCGCCACGCTGCGAGCCTTGACGTCGTCCCCGACCTCGGCGCCGTCGTTCTTCTTCTTGGACCGCTCGTTGGCCTTCTTGACGTTCTTGACGATGGTCCTGTTGGAGTCGATGACGGTCTTCTTGCCGCCGCCGTCTGCCTCGATCTCGTCGGCGGGTTGGCCGCCCTGGATCTGCTTGGCGATCTCGGTGCGCTTGCTGGCATCGCGGATCTTGGCGCCGATCTTGGTCGCGGCGTAGACGCCGCCGGCGATCGCCGCGGCGATCCCGATGCCCCAGCCGATCGGGTTCGAGACGATGAGCAGGGCGCCGGCCGCGATGCCCAGCACGCCCAGGGCGGTCTTCACCACTCCGACGCCGAGCTTGAACTTCTCGGCGCTCAGGATCGCCGGCTTCCATGACTCCTTGCCGCGCTTGCTGTACATCTCCTGCGAGCGCCCCCAGGTCAGGCGGCACAGCTTCTGGACGGCCTTGCCGCTCTTCCAGAGGCCCTGGAGGGTCTGCACCGAGCCGACGGCCACGCCGAGCCCACCGGCGGCCGCACCGAGCGCGCCGTTCGCGACCCCCGACTTCATCGCCGCCTTGATGCCGGACTCGCCGGCGCTCGCGAGGTAGCCCATCTCGACGCCGCCCTTGGCCATGGTGACGGCGCCACCGAGGGCCTGCATGCCCTGGTTCTTGTACTTGCGGTCGGACAGGTTGCTCATGCCCTTGTCGCCGTACGCCTCGGCGTCGTTGCCCATCTTGCGGGCGTTGTTGAGTCCGGTCAGGGCATCGGCGGTGGTGAGCAGGCCGGCCGCGCCCCCGACCGCGCCGCCGAGCGCGTTGCCGGCCACCCCGGTCCCCGTCGTCGCCATCCCGGCGACCTTCGCGCCGCCGACGACGGTGCCGACGACGGTGGCCTTGCCGCGCTCCTCCATGTTGGTGGGGAGCTTGCCGGCGCCGCCCTGGTACTTCTTGGGCGGCGGGGTGAGGTTGTTGACCTGGGGCGGGCCGGGCTGAGCCGCCTCCGGGCCCGGGCCGGCGGCGGGCTTCTTCCTGAAGTAGTCCATGAGCCCGCGCCGGACCGTGTGCGTGGTGGCGACGCTGCGCACGATCGCAGCGTGGGCGCGTGGCGAGACGCCGGGCGCGGTGGCGACCTGGCGCCGGGTGCCTCCGTCTGGTTGCAACGTGTGCGCGAGCTCGTGTGCGAGGACCCGGTCGCCGCTGGGTGTGCCGGGCGCGTACTGCCGGCTCCCGAAGAAGATGTCCTTGCCGGTGGTGAACGCCGTCGCCGAGACGGCGCCGTTGAGCTTGGCCGCGTGGGAGTCGTCGTGGATGCGGACCGACGAGAAGCTGGTGTTGAACGCGGTCTCCATGCGTCGGCGTACGTCGGCGTCGAGTGCGCGTCCTCCGCCGCGGCGGGACTCGATGGCCGAGCTGGTGCCCGAGTCCAGGGCGCCGCCCTCGTAGCCGACCACCGGTGTCCCGCTGGGCGGGGCCGCGCTGCGGCGCACCTGCGAGTGGTCGCAGCCGGGGCCGTGCGAGTGGGTGTCGCCCTCGAGGCGGCGCAGCCTGCCGAGCGCGCTGTCGGCCATGGCGTCGGCGTCGCGCTCGGCGCGGTCCTCGGCGTGCCCGACCATCAGTGGCACCGGAGCGATCGCGCCCATCATCGGCTCGACGGCCACCGGCTGGGGAGCCGCCTGCTCCGCTTCCTGGGTCGCGTGGGTCGGGCCGTTGCTCACGGAGGGATTCTCCTCCCGCGGAGGCTCCGAGTCTCACGAACCGCCTGTACGGAGCGGATTTCTCAGGTGGTCAAGACCGGTCGGGGAGCGGAAGCCCCGCAGGTGGGCGCCGGCCGAGCTTGATGTGCTCGCGGTGCACGGACTCGGTGACGTGGCGCATGCCGAGTGGCACCCCCTCCGCGACCGCGGCGTACACGGCCGTGAGGACCATGTTGCGGACGTCGCCGCCGGCGAGCTCGACCGCCGACGCCAGACGTACGACGTCGACCGGGTCGTCGGGGTCGGTGGCGAGGTCCTCGAGGTGGTGGGTCCAGAGGCGCTGGCGGGTCGGCTCGTCCGGGTCCGGGAAGGCGACCATGAAGTGCAGACGCCGCGCGAATGCCGGGTCGATGTTGCCGCGCAGGTTGCTGGCCAGCACTGTGATGCCGTCGAACTGCTCCATCCGCTGCAGCAGGTAGGCGATCTCCTGGTTGGCGTAGCGGTCCTTGGCGTCCTTGACCTCGGAGCGCGAGCCGAACAGCGCATCGGCCTCGTCGAAGAACAGCACCGCGTTGGTGGCCTCGGCCTCCTGGAAGACGCGCTCGAGGTTCTTCTCGGTCTCGCCGATGTACTTGTCGACGATCGAGGACAGGTCGACCTGGTAGAGGTCCATCCCGAGGGAGTCGGCGACGACGTGCGCGGCCAGGGTCTTGCCGGTGCCGGGAGGCCCGGAGAAGAGTGCGCAGATCCCGATGCCCTTGCCGCCCTTCCCGTGGAGCGGTCCCATGGCCGCGACCTCGTCGCGGTAGCGGGCCCAGTCCAGCAGACGCTGGACCTCGCCGAGCGCGGCCGGGGGCAGCACCAGGTCGTCGAGGGTGACCGAGGAGCCGGCGTTCGCGCGCACGCTGCGGCCGCGACTCAGCTCGCGCGCCGAGTGGCGGACCCGCTCGGCGGTGACGTCGTCCTCGCCGTGCAGCGCTGCGGTGGTCGTGGCGTGCCGCCCGACGATCGCGATCTGCTCGGGCGAGAGCGGCATGCCGCTCACCTCGCGGCTCGCGTCGCCGTCCCCCAGCAGGGGAGCCCACAGCGCCTGGCGCTCGGCGACCGAGAGGCGCGGCGCGGGCACGGTCAACGGGAGGTCGGCCGGCCACTGCGGGTCCCAGGGCTCGACGCTGACCGCGATGACGGGGACGGCCGAGCGCGTGTAGACGTCGGCGCGCACCCGCTCCGCGCCGACCAGTACGACGACGCTGCCGGCGAGCCCGCCTTCGAGCAGGATGTCCAGCGTGGCCTGCTCGACGGACGAGGCCGGGTCGAGGCGGGCCAGGTCGGCCACCAGGTGGGCCACCCCGAGCCGGCGGCACGCCGCGGTCGCCATGGCGGCACCTGCGCCGGCGCCGGGTGCGTGCACCCAGACCAGCCGCTGGCCCGCACTGAGTGCGGAGGCGACCAGGGTGGTGCCCTCGACCTCGACCGGGACAGCGTCGAGCAGCATGGTCAGCACGCGTTGCGGCGGCAGGTCGTCGCCGCCCGACAGGTGCGCCGCGACCCGATCGGCCACCACCACGCGGCGGCTGAGCAGCACGTCGATGCCGGAGGTGTCGATCAGGCCGTAGTGGACGAGCGGAGACCGCGGACCGAGGTGGGCGCGGGCCGCGCGGGCGTCCGCGGGCAGCCCGGCGACCTCTAGGGCGACCGCGACGCTCGGCCGGGCCGGGCCGGGGTCACCCGACAGCAGGCCGAGCAGGAGGTGGCCGCTGACGCTCTGGTCGGCGAGCGCCGCCACCTCGAGGATCGAGGCGTCCGTGGGCGAGAGTCCGAACTGGTGGGCGATGGTGCCCAGGGCCGCCTCGAGGTCGACGTCGCCGAACTCGGGGCCGAGTGCGGCGAGGGCGGCCTCGGCCGTCGCGGCTCCCGACCATCCGGCCTCCACGCGACGTGCGACGGCATGGGCGAGCCGGACCGCGAGCGTCTCCACGTCGTCAGGATTCCATGACCCTCTGGTCACCGCAGCAGAAGTGCGACGACGCCGGCGCAGGCGCAGGCCCAGAGCACGCTCGTGAACGTGCCGATGATGAACCGCTCGGCGGTGCCGACCTCGGCCGCCCGTAGCTCGGGGTAGCGGCCGAGACCCTTCAGGGCGAGCACGACCGCCAGGCCCTCGGGCCACCCCGCGACCAGCGCCGCGAAGATCGCAACTCGCTCGAGCGCGCCGATCCAGGCGCCGCCACGCAGGACCTGCCCTGCGTGGTCGAGCGAGCCGGCGGGTGGCTCGCGTCGGTCGACGAGGTCGAAGACGAGCGCGGTGACCGGGCCGCCGCCGGCGATGGCCAGCGCGCCTCCGAGAGCGACGAGCGCCGTCGCGGCTGCTCGCCCGTCGACCGTCACCTGGTCAGGGGTGGCCGCGACCACCGCCGTGGCCGCGAGCGCCACGAGGGACACCGGGGCCCAGATCCTCCGCCCGGGAGCGGTCCAGGCGGCCGCGCTGCACAGCAGCGCGAAGCCCAGCAGCACGAGCGCAAGCGCACCCCAGTTGTCGGGGCTCATCGGTGGTCCTCGTCCATCGTCAGGTCCTTCCCGAGCAGGTGGGCGGTGAGGCCTGCGACGAGCTCGCGGGCCCGGCGGCCCTCGACGATCCCGGCGGCCTGGGCCCGCTGGCTGACGGCCGACTGGCTGATGCCGAGCCGCTCGCCGACCTCGCCGTACGAGAGGCCCTCGGCGACGAGGTCGGCGACCTCCCAGCCACGGCTGGTCCGGCGGTCGAGCACCGCAGCCCAGAGCCAGATCGTGGTCTCGAGCGCGCGCGCGGCGGGGGCGTCGCCGACGACCCGGGTGTGCCAGGGGCTGTTCTTGGCGGCCGTCACCGCGGTCCGCGCGTGGACGTACGCCGGGCCGCGTCCGGCGCGGGTGTGGTCGGGGAGCGGCTCCTCGACCGCCCCGACCCCGACGCCGATGTTCCACTCGTCGGCGCGCAACAGCCGCTCGAGCACGTCGGCCACGGCCGTCCCACGGTCGAGCACGCCCTGCAGCTCGTCGCCCACCGTGCGCTCGAACGCCAGGCGGGTCGGCACGTCGTCAAGCCGGGCGAGCGCCTCGGGGATCAGGTCCGGGCCGGTCCGGCTCCCACGCTGGTCCACGGTCAGGACCACGACGGGGGTGGTCATGGACTCGAGCGTAGTTCAGGGAAAAACCTTATGCAATACAGATGAAGGTTATTTCCTTATCGACGGCCGATGATGCCGACGACCGGCGGGGCCTTCTGGTCGACGACCGAGACCCGGAAGCCGCCCTCCTGGAGCGAGGCGGACGCCTTGCGGACGATGTTGGGCACCAGCTCGGGACGGTTGGCGTCGAAGAAGAGGTAGACCGCGCCGCCCGGCAGCACTCGCTCGTGGAGCAGGGCGACCTCGTCGGCACAGGAGCGGATCCAGAAGAGGTTGACGTTGAACGCGAACACCTTGTTGAGCCGCTTCACCGGGACGCGCAGCGTCGCCAGATCGATCTGACGGACGGTGAGTCGGCCGCTGTCGACGAAGCGCTGTCCTCGTCGCTTGGTGCGGTCGACACCGGACTCGGACCGGTCGATCGCGAAGACCTTCCCGGTCTCCAGCCGCTCACAGATCGCTTCGGCGCCGAAGCCAGGGCCACAGCCGATCTCCAGAACGTGATCCGATGGCTGGATGTCCATCATGTCGACCGCCCATCGGATCCGTGGCGGCATGGTCTGCAGAGACATGCCCACAGACTGCCAGACGGTCGGCGCGGAGTCAGGCACCGCCGGGCCGGTAGATTGACGACGTGAGTGATGGCGCGATCAAGGTAGGCGTGCTGGGTGCGCGAGGACGGGTCGGCACCGAGGTGTGTCGGGGGGTCGAGGAAGCCGACGGGATGGAGTTCGTGGCGGCGATCGACGCTGGCGACGACATCGGCGACCTGGTGTCCGCGGGAGTCGAGGCGGTCGTCGACTTCACCCACCCCGACGTGGTCATGGACAACCTCGAGTTCTGCATCGACCACGGCATCCACGCCGTCGTCGGCACCACAGGCTTCGACGACGGCCGGCTCGACGAGCTGCGCGGCTGGCTCGAGAACGCGCCCGCAACGGGCGTGCTGATCGCGCCGAACTTCTCGATCGGCGCGATCCTGATGATGCGCTTCGCCGTCGCGGCTGCGCCGTACTACGAGTCCGTCGAGGTTATCGAGCTCCACCACCCCACGAAGGCGGATGCGCCGTCCGGCACGGCTCGTCGTACGGCGGAGCTGATCGCCGCGGCCCGCCGGGACGCCGGCCTCGGTCCGGTGCCCGACGCGACGAGCACCGGCCTCGAGGGCGCTCGCGGTGCGGATGTCGACGGCATCCGGGTGCACGGGCTGCGGATCCGCGGCCTGGTCGCGCACCAGGAGGTGCTGCTCGGTGGACCAGGGGAGACCCTGACGATCCGCCACGACTCGCTCGACCGCGCCTCCTTCGTGCCCGGTGTGCTCACAGGTCTGCGCGCGATCGGCGACCACCCAGGTCTCACGGTCGGCCTCGAGCACTTCTTGGAACTGGGCTGAGCTCGGACCTGGGCTGACCTCTGCAGGTTCGTGCATTGCACGAACCTGCGCGTGCCTCCTGGTACCGCCCGTCGTTGAGAGCGACAAGGCTGCGGATCACGCAGCCCTCCTCGACGACGAGAAGGACCTCTCATGCGCACGATCTCGGGACTGGCCGCTCTGGCGGCACTGGCAGTCGTGGCCGTCGGAGCACCAGCCGGTGCTGCCCCCGCCTCGGTGGAGAACGATGCCACCGCGTACGACGTGGTCGGCGTCATCACGGACCCCGACGGCACCACCCACACCCGGATGGTGCGGACGTACGACGGATTGCCGGTCATCGGCGGCGACCGGGTCGTCCACCGGGGCCCGGCAGGCGCCGCGCGCGGGGTGAGCCAGACCCTCGAGGCGCCGCTGAGCCCGGTGACCACTCCGGTCCTCGGTATGAACGCGGCCGAGGCCCTCGCCGGCCCGAAGGTCGAGTCCTCGCGACTCGTCGTCGACGCCACCTCGGGCACCGGCCGCCTCGCCTGGGAGGTCATCTCCGGCGGGACCCAGGCCGACGGCACGCCGAGCCGCCTCGCGACGTACGTCGACGCGCGCAGCGGCAAGGTGCTGTGGCGTGAGCAGCAGATCCAGACCGCCGAGGGCTCCGGGCAGTCGCTCTACTCCGGCACGGTGCCGCTGCAGCTCACGCAGTCGGGCTCGTCGTACCAGCTCAAGGACGCGACGCGCGGCAACACCTACACGACCGACCTCAACAACAAGGAGGACTCGCTCCTGTGCCAGATCCTCGGGGCGGGCTGTCAGGCGGGGACGCTGTTCACGAGCCCGGACACGTCGTTCGGCACCGGCTCGGCCAGCAGCCGCGAGTCGGCGGCGGTCGACGCGCAGTACGGCACCAACACGACGTGGGACTTCTACAAGACGACGTACGGGCGCAACGGGATCTTCGGCGACGGGACCGGCTCCTACAACCGGGTCCACTACGGCAAGAACTACGTGAATGCCTTCTGGGACGGCACCAAGATGACGTACGGCGACGGCGACGGCACCAGCTACGGACCACTCGTCTCGCTCGACGTCGCCGGCCACGAGATGTCGCACGGCGTCACCGAGCACTCGGCCAATCTGACCTACGAGGGCGAGTCCGGTGGCCTCAACGAGGCGACGTCGGACATCTTCGGGACGATGGTGGAGTTCTTCGCCGCCAACGCCAACGACCCGGGTGACTACCTGATCGGTGAGGAGTTCGACCTCGCCCACCACGCCGGTCTCCGTCGGATGGACAACCCGGCGGCCGACGGTGACTCGCTCAACTGCTGGTCCTCCACGGCCGGCGACGTCGACGTCCACTACTCCTCGGGCATCGGCAACCACTTCTTCTACCTGCTGGCCGAGGGGTCGGGCGCGAAGACCCTCAACGGGGTCTCGTACAACAGCCCGACCTGCAACGGCTCGACCGTCAGCGGCATCGGCCGCGACGATGCGGCGCGGATCTGGTACCGCGCCCTGACGGTCTACATGACGTCCGGCACGGACTACCACGGTGCCCGGACGGCCAGCCTGGATGCGGCCCGCGACCTCTTCACCGCGGGCAGTGTCCAGTACAACGCGGTCGCCACGGCCTGGAGTGCTGTCGGCGTGAGCTGACCCTCTGGGAGACCGCGAGGGGGGCCCGCACCGGCAACGGTGCGGGCCCTACCTGCCTCTAGAAGAGGAGCCGGAAGAGCGCGGCCACGAGCGCCGCGCCGAAGACGACGACCAGGAACGGCGCGCGCAGCAGCAGGAGCACCACGGCCACACCGAGGCCGAGGGCGCGGGCGTCGATCGACAGGCTGTGCCCGTCGCTGAAGACCTGCACGGCGATCAGTGCGGCGAGCAGGGCGACCGGGATGTAGTCGGCGACCCGCTCCACGAGGGGTCGTTCGAGCACGCGGGGCGGGACCGACAGGCCGGCCAGCTTGAGCAGGTAGCAGCCGACGCCGGTCGCGATGATCGCCGCCCAGATCATGGAGCACTCTCCTGGAGCTCGTCCTTCGTGAGGACGCCGGCCAGCAGGGCGACGGCAGCGGCGGCGAGCACGGGTACGCCGGCGGGCACGAGCGGCACCGTCGCGAGCGCGACCACTGCGGCGGCCGCGGCGATCAGCTGGTTGCGCCGACCCTTGAGCCGCGGCCACAGCAGCGCGAGGAACGCCGCGCCCACGGCAGCGTCGAGCCCATAGGTGCGGGGGTCGCCGATGGCGTTGCCGGCGACGGCACCGGCCAGCGTGGCGAGGTTCCAGAGCACGAAGATCGAGACCCCGGTGGTGAGAAAGCCGAGGCGGGCGGCGGCTGTCGTATCCCGGGTCACCGACATCGCCGTCGACTCGTCGATCAGCACGTGCGCGCCGAGCACGCGGCGCCAGCCCCGCCAGGCGAGCAGGGGAGCGAGGCGCAGCCCGTAGAGCGTGTTGCGGGTGCCGAGCAGCATCGCGGTCAGGGCGCCCGAGATGGGGGCGCCGCCGGCGGCGATCACGCCGACGAGGGCGAACTGGCTGGCCCCGGTGAAGACCAGGAACGACAGGGCGCAGGTCTGCGCGACCGACAGTCCCGACGCGACCGAGACGGCGCCGAAGCCGACGCCGTACGCCCCGGTGGCGACACCGACCCCCAGGCTGTCGCGGATGATCGACGACCGCTCGCGCGGGTCGAGCGGGGCGTCGGTCACTCCCGAGAGGCTAGTGCGGTGGCGTCAGTGCCGGCGTACCCGCACCGCGCGCTGGTGGTGGAAGTCGTGGAGAAGCAGGTAGTTGAGAAGGAGGCCGGCGAGGAGACCCCAGCCGATGCCGGCGGCGACCAGGGACGGCCCCTCGATGAGCTGGGCCAACCAGACGCCCGATAGCGCGCCTACGACGAGCGCGGTGACGACCACCAGCATGCGGTGGAACTGCGGCAACGGACCGAACACGACCTGCCTCCGATTCTGGAGTGGGACTCCATCCTGACCCGGCATTCCCAGAAAGCAAGAGGTTCAACCTGTGAGTGCGGTGTGCAACCTGACCTGCTTGACGAGGGTGGTGCCGGCGCCGTCCAGGTCGAGCTCGCGGTGGGCGCCGTCGGCGGCCCAGCCGGCCTCGGTCAGGAACTTCCGCAGAGCGTCGTCGCCAGCCATCGACCAGAGCACGGCGCGCTGGAACCGGTCGGCGGCCAGGGTGTCGGCCGCCGCCTGCAACAGGCGTGAGCCATGGCCCTTGCCGCGCTCGCCGGGGTCGATGGTGACCTCGGAGAGCTCGGCGTCGACGATCGGGTCGCAGTCGGGGTCGCTCGCGGGGGAGGTGATCGCGAAGCCGACGACGCGGTTGCGCTCGAGCGCCACGAGGACGCGGTTGCGGGCGTCGCGCGGCTTGCTCAGCGAGGCCTGCCAAGCCGCGGCGGCGGCCGAGACATCGTCGGGCAGCGCGTCGGCGGGCACCAGGTCGGCGTACACCTCGCGCCAGGTGCGCACCTGCAGCTCGGCGATCGCCGCGGCGTCGTCGGCCCAGGCGATGCGCACCGACACGTCGGCGGTGGGGCTGCTCATGCAGGGCATCCTGTCAGGAAGGTCGCTGTTACAGGACATTGCTTGTCGGGATGAAAAGTGTAACAACTCTGGTAGCGTGCCGGACATGTCCGACTCCGCCTTCGCTGAGCTGCTCGCCGACGACGGGCGGGTCGAGCCGCGCGACGCGATGCCGGATGCCTACCGCCGGACCCTGATCCGCCAGATCGCCCAGCACGCACACTCCGAGATCATCGGGATGCAGCCGGAGGGCAACTGGATCGCCCGGGCGCCGAGCCTGCGCCGCAAGGCGATCCTGATGGCGAAGGTGCAGGACGAGGCCGGGCACGGGCTCTACCTGTACGCCGCGGCCGAGACACTGGGCGTGGACCGAGCCGACCTCTTCGACCAGCTGCACACCGGGCGGCAGAAGTACTCCTCGATCTTCAACTACCCGACCCTGTCGTGGGCGGACGTCGGTGCGATCGGCTGGCTGGTCGACGGCGCCGCGATCGTCAATCAGGTGCCGTTGTGCCGCTGCTCCTACGGCCCGTACGCGCGCGCCATGGTGCGGGTCTGCAAGGAGGAGTCCTTCCACCAGCGCCAGGGCTTCGAGATCCTGCACACGCTCGCCCACGGCGCGCCCGCCCAGCGCGCAATGGCACAGGACGCCGTGGACCGCTACTGGTGGCCGTCGCTGATGATGTTCGGCCCGCCCGACGACGAGTCGCCCAACTCGGCGCAGTCGATGGCGTGGGGGATCAAGCGGTTCTCCAACGACGACCTGCGGCAGCGCTTCGTGGACATGACGGTGCCGCAGTCCGAGGCGCTCGGCCTGACGCTGCCCGACCCCGAGATCCGGTGGAACGAGGAGCGGGGCCACTACGACTTCGGCGCGATCGACTTCACCGAGCTCGGTGAGGTGATCGCCGGCAACGGTCCTTGCAACCGCGACCGGATGGCGCACCGCGTAGGCGCTCACCAGGACGGTGCGTGGGTGCGCGACGCCGCCTCGGCGTACGAGGCGAAGCGAACTGCTCGCACGCAGGGTGCGGCATGAACACCTGGCCGTTGTGGGAGGTCTTCGTCCGCTCGAAGCGCGGCCTCTCGCACGTGCACGTCGGGTCGCTGCACGCTCCCGATGCCGAGCTGGCGCTGCGCAACGCCCGAGACGTCTACACCCGCCGCCAGGAGGGGGTCTCGCTGTGGGTGGTGCCGTCGTCGGAGATCGTCGCGTCGGACCCGGGGGAGCGCGAGACGTTCTTCGACCCGGCCGACGACAAGGTCTATCGGCACCCGACCTTCTACTCGGTCCCCGACGGGGTGGAGCACCTATGAACACCCCACCAAGTTCTTCGTCTCCCCCGCTTCGCTCCTCCGACGAACAACTTGTCGGGGACCCCGTTCGTGCGCCGCTCTTCGGCTACGTCCTTGGACTCGCGGACGACGCCCTCGTGTCGGCACAGCGGATGAGCTGGTGGATCAGCCGGGCGCCGGAGCTCGAGGAGGACCTCGCGCTCGCCAACATCGGGCTCGACCAACTCGGCCAGGCACGCGCGCTGCTGTCGTACGCCGGAGAGGTCGAGGGCGCCGGCCGGACCGAGGACGACCTCGCCTACCTGCGCGACGACCGCGAGTTCCGCAACGTCTGGCTGGTGGAGCGCCCGCAGACCGACTTCGGGGTCGCGATGGCGAGACTGCTCGTGTTCTCGACCTGGCAGTGCGAGCTGTACGCCGCGCTCGCGTCCTCGACCGACGCCACGTTGGCGGGCATCGCGGGCAAGGCGGTCAAGGAGGTCGCCTACCACCGCGACCACGCCCGGCTCTGGACGCTGCGTCTCGGCGACGGGACCACGGAGTCCCACGACCGGATGCAGGCAGCGCTCGAGGGGGAGTGGCCGCACGTCGAGGAGCTCTTCGCGCCGGTCGAGGGCGCACTCGTGGACCCGCAGTCGCTGCGGTCCGCCGTACTGAGCCGGGTCGAGGAGGTCATCGTCGAAGCGACGCTGTCGGTCCCGCAGGTCTCGCCGGCGATCGGGGGAGGCCGGCGAGGCCTGCACACCGAGCACCTCGGGCACCTGCTGGCCGAGATGCAGCACCTGCACCGCTCGCACCCGGGGGTCACCTGGTGATGCCGCACTCTGCCGCGTGGAAGATCGCCGCCGACCTGCCCGACCCGGAGCTGCCGGTCGTCACCATCGCCGACCTGGGGATCCTGCGCGACGTCACCGAGGACGATCAGGGGCGCGTGCACGTGCAGATCACGCCGACGTACTCCGGCTGCCCGGCCATGGAGACGATCAGCGAGGACCTGGTCGAGGCGCTGACGGCGGCGGGCTACCAGCATGTCGACGTCGAGTTCGTGCTGGCGCCGGCCTGGACGACGGACTGGATGACCGAGGAGGCCAAGACCAAGCTCGCGGCGTACGGTGTCGCGCCGCCCGGCACCGTCGCCCTGGCGCTGTCCGTGCGGTGCCCGCAGTGCGGGTCGCTGGACACCCGCGAGTCGAGCCGGTTCGGCTCCACGGCGTGCAAGTCGCTGTGGGTGTGCCGGTCGTGCCGCGAGCCGTTCGACCACTTCAAGGCGCACTGAGTGTCGGCGACCTTCCATCCGCTGCGGGTCGCGGCGATCGATGAGCTGACCGACGACGCGGTCGCGCTCACCTTCGAGGTGCCGGCCTCGCTGGCCGACGAGTTCGTCTACACCCCGGGTCAGCACCTCAACATCCGCGGCGGCGACGACGTGCGCCGGTCCTACTCGATCTGCACCGCGCCGTCGTCGGGCCGGCTCCGGATCGGGGTCAAGCGTCTGCCCGGAGGTGCGTTCAGCGAGGGGGTGCTCGGCTCGCTGCGGGTCGGGGACACCCTTGACGTGATGACGCCCGCGGGGCGCTTCACCACGGTCATCGACCCCACCGTCGCTCGGCGATGTGTCGTGGTGGCCGCGGGCTCCGGGATCACGCCGGTCCTCTCGATCGTCACCTCGATCCTGGAGGGGGAGCGCGGCTCCTCCGTCACGCTGATCTATGCGAACCGGACGCACCGGACGGTGATGTTCCTCGACGAGGTGCACGACCTCAAGGACCGCTTCCCGTCCCGGCTGCAGATCGTGCACGTGCTGTCGCGCGAGTCCTCCGACGTCGAGCTGCTCTCCGGACGCCTCGACGGGTCTCGTCTGACCCGCATCGTGTCCGCGCTGGTCCCCGGCCCCGCCGACGCCGACTGGTTCCTCTGCGGTCCGCAGCAGATGCTCGTCGACCTGCGCGCCACGGTCTCCTCCCTCGGGGTCCCGGACTCCCAGGTCCACAGCGAGCTCTTCCACGCCGACCCGGTCCCGCGCGCCCCGGTCGCCGCCCTCGACGGCGGCGCCGAGGGGACCGCGCGGGTCACGATCCGCCTGGACGGCCGGTCCTCGGAGCTCGACCTCCGCCCCGACGACGTACCCGTGCTCGAGGCCGCCCTCCGCGTGCGCGCCGACCTGCCCTTCGCCTGCAAGGGCGGGGTCTGCGGCACCTGCCGCGCGCGCCTCGTCACCGGCACGGTCGCGATGGACGCCAACTACGCGCTCGAGCCCGATGAGATCGAGCGTGGCTACGTGCTCACGTGTCAGGCGCACCCGACCGCGGCTGAGGTCGTGCTCGACTACGACGGGTAGGGTCGAACACACCGCGATCACCGTCGAACCGTCCCTCGACGGGCGTGTCCAGGACACCGGGAGCGCGCGTCGAGCTCCACCAGATCCGCCAGGTCTCGTCGTGGGGGTCGAACAGCCGCAACGTGAACCCGACGAACGGCGGCCCGCCGTCCGCGGGCTCGGGCACCGTCATCTCGTCCGTGTGACCGATGCCGGTCAGGATCGGCCCGACGACGCTGGATGCGTCGAACTCGACCCACTCGTCACAGGTCGGGTCGGTGACGTCGACGAGCTTGCGGTTGCGGACCGACCACTGACCGAAGACGAAGTCGAAGTCGTGCTGTGAGGGGGACATGTCGGCGACGCTAGGGGTGACCGCCGACAACGGGCGTCAGGCCTGCTCGCGCCTCTCGTGGAGGCGTTGTTGCGCTGCCTCGACGTACGCCAGGCACGGCGCCTCTGCGCCCGGGTGCTTCTCGAGCAGGTGGAAGATCCACCGGTCCATCGCCGCCATGTAGCCGTTGTCGCCGCCGGGACGGTGCGTCGACCACTTGGCCTTGCCTTTGGCGGCGCAGGTCGTGCAGCTGATCTTGTAGAGGAACTGCTTCTCGCCATCGAGATCGATCTTCACCGTCGCCAGTGGCCCCGCCTCCACGGCCGCCTTTCGCTCACGTGCGGACCTGCTCGCCACCATGTCGCACCCCCTCTCGTCGTCTGCAGGTGAAGCGTACGGCGGCGGACATCTGCCACGTGTCAGGGTGGGCTGGCTCGACTCCGCCCGGTGGCTGCCGTAGCTCGACGGAGCCAGCGCGGTGGCGCAGACCGCGGGACCGGCGATCGCCGGTGCCCTGATCCGGGAAGGTGCGCGCTGGGCGTACGGCGGATCCGGTCTTCGCCGCCTCGCGGTCTCCGACGCGCGTGTGGTTCGCGGGTCAGGCCGTGCTGCTCGTGCTGGTCGTCCCCTACGGCTACATGGAGCGCGACCTCACGCCTTTCCAGCTGGGCCTCTTGTTCGCCGTCGCAGTCCTGGGCGCGTTGCTCGGTGCCGTGACCAGCACCGCCGTCGGCCTTCGCCTGGGCGGGGGCGAGGCGGGGCGGGGCGGCGCGATCGTGTGTTCGCACTCGGTCAATGCGCTCGGGGTTGAGACCTTCCGGCAGGCACGCACCCCGGACGAGCTGCAGGCACACACGAACACCACGTTGCGCTCGCTGAATCGGGCCGTGATCGTCGTGGTCTCGCCCGGTGCGGGGCTGCTGACCGACCGGGTTGGCCTCAGGCCGGTGCTCGCCGCTGCTGTGGCGATCTTCTGCGCCTCGGCGCTGACGTTGGCTATCCAACCCCACCTGGACGTGACTGTGGCCCCGCCGGCGGTGCCGGCGGGGTGGTGTCAGTGGGGATGTCGGGTGTGCTGGGCGTGTCGGGTGTCCCAGTCGTAGGTGTAGCCGTAGCGGCTGGTCCAGGTGAAGGTGGTGGGTCCGGTGCGGACGACGGTCCAGCCGCCGTGGGTCTTGTAGCGGTGGTGGCCTCGGCATAGGGCCGCGAGATTCACGCTGTCGGTGGGGCCACCGCGTTCGGGCTCCACGACGTGGTCGAGGTCGGCGCTGCGTGCTGGTCGGCTGCAGCGCAGGTTGTCGTTGAGGTCGATGACCGGGCGGATGGTGACGTGGGTGTTGGTGCCGTGGCACCAGTCCTTGACCTGGTCGACGCTGATCGCGGACCTGGTGTTCTCGACCCCGGCGACCGCACCCTCCAGGGCACGGTCGGAGAGGTGGAGGTAGATCATCAGCTCCCGCTTGCGCGGGGATGGCCGGTGAGCCGGCACGTCGGCGGGGTCGGTCTGGAGGTCGAGGGTGAGGTCGCGGCGGGCGAGGGCGCCGGCGGCCAGGGAGCGGCGGACGTCCAACGACTCGTCGCATCCCAGGCGGCCGAGCTGGGCGGCACCGGCCGTGATGGCGTCGTCGAGGTCGAGGGCGTCGGCGAGGTCGAGGTCGGCGTCGACGTGGACGGTGCCGTCGAAGGAGACCTGGTTGGTGTCGATGTCGAAGTGGCGGGCGTCGGCGGCTTCCCGGCGGCGCTTGTCGGCTTCGGCGGGGTCGTAGAGCCGGAGGGCGTCGGTGACGGCGCGGTCGATCTGGGCGTAGGAGCACCGGTGCGCCTGGTGTGCGAGGTGCCGGTCGACGTACGCGGCGGCCTCGGGGCACAGGGTCTTGGTGGCGTGCGCGATCTTGCGTGCTCTCCACACCGGCACCCGCCCGGTGGTCACCACTGCCCAGAGTTTGGGGAGCCGGTACCGGAGCTCGAGGGCGTCGCCGAGGTACGTCCGTCCGGCGTCGGTCGACATCCCCAAGGCGAGGGCGAGGTCGGCGACGCAGAACTCGGCGACCAGGGGTGCACCCGGACCGGCGATCGCGAGCTCGCCTTCGGTGCCCTCGACGGTCGCGGCGCCATGGGTGATGGACTCGGCGGGGTGCATGACCGCCCACCGGATCGCGAGCTCCAGCTTGGCGATCTCCGCTGTATTCACGACCTGGTGGTGGGAGTGCAGCGCGGCCAGCACCTGGTCCGCGGAGTCGTACGACTCCCCGAAACCGGGGTGGTGCTGTGCTTCGCTCATGGGTCTAGCCAAGCAGGGGACACCGACAGTCAGAGCGCCCAGAACCCCTTGTTTCATTGAGTTCTGGGTCACGAACAGGTCACGATCCGCGGCCGTCGTCCACACCCGGCGGTTCTCCTTGTGGAGGGTCAAGGACGAACGTATGAACAACCGAAACGCTGCAAGCAGCCGCCATCACCCGCCCGCCGTACCTGGGTAGCTGCCCCTCGGCGCCCGACCCGGACGGACCCGCAGGCCACACTCACCGCCCTGCCTGCCGCGGGGTCGGCGTACGGCGCCTTGGTGGCCGAGCGTGTCGAGACCCCCGCAGCGCACCGTCCTACCTCGGGTGCGGGGGTCTCGACGACGCTCGCTGGCGCTCGCTGCTCGACCACCGGGAAGCCGGGAAGCGGCGTCGACCACCCGCCCGCCCTGCCGACCGCGTGGTGGTTTCGAGGCTCGGCGCTGGCGCGCCTCGCGCATCAACCGCCGGCGTCCTAGGGTCGGAGCCATGAAGACTCGGAACCTCGGCACCAGCGGACTGAAGATCTCGGAGATCGCGTACGGCAACTGGCTGACCCATGGGTCGCAGGTGGAGGAGGACGCGGCGACGGCGTGCGTACGGCGCGCGCTGGACGAGGGGATCACGACCTTCGACACCGCGGACGTCTACGCGAACACGAAGGCCGAGACGGTCCTCGGGACCGCGCTCAAGGGGGAGCGGCGCGAGGGGCTGGAGATCTTCACCAAGGTCTACTGGCCGACCGGGCCGGGCAAGCACAACGACCACGGGCTGTCGCGCAAGCACATCATGGAGTCGATCGACGGCTCGCTGACGCGGCTGCAGACCGACTACGTCGATCTCTACCAGGCGCACCGCTACGACCACGAGACGCCGCTCGAGGAGACGATGGAGGCGTTCGCCGACGTCGTGCGCCAGGGCAAGGCGCTCTACATCGGGGTGAGCGAGTGGCGCGCGGAGGAGATCCGGGCGGCGCACGCGCTGGCCCGGGAGCTCCGGATCCCGCTGGTCTCCAACCAGCCTCAGTACTCCATGCTCTGGCGGGTGATCGAGGCCGAGGTCGTGCCGACGAGCGAGGAGCTCGGCATCGGCCAGATCGTCTGGTCGCCGATCGCGCAGGGCGTGCTGACGGGCAAGTACCTCCCGGGCCAGCCCGCGCCAGAGGGTTCGCGCGCCACGGATGACAAGGGCGGCGCCAACATGATCAAGCGGTGGCTGCAGGACGACGTGCTCGAGCGCGTCCAGCAGCTCAAGCCGATCGCCGACGAGGCGGGGTTGTCGCTCGCCCAGCTCGCCGTCGCCTGGGTGCTGCAGAACGCCAACGTCTCCGCCGCGATCATCGGCGCCAGCCGTCCCGAGCAGGTCAGCGACAACGTCAAGGCGTCCGGCGTCGTGCTCGAGCCGGCGACCTTGAAGGCGATCGACGACGTCGTCGGGCCGGTCGTGGAGAGCGACCCTGCGAAGACCCAGTCCCCGCCGAGCCGCGACTTCTAGTACGCCGGGGTACGTCGGGTACGCCGGGGTACGTCGGGTCAGCGGTAGTCGTCGGGCAGCTGCTGTCCGATGCGCACCCGCGACTTCGGCAGCCGCATGAACTTCATCTGCATCGACCGGGTCACGGCGTAGTAGGTCAGTCCCTTGGCGGACTGCCCCGGGAAGCGAGCGGCGAACGCCCGGCGCAACCGGAACCGCAGGAAGACGAGGTCCATCACGACCACGACGACCGTGCCGAGGAGCAGCGTGTTGCCGATCCGAGCCAGCCCCGAGTTGCCGGAGTAGCCGAGGATCATCGTGACCAGCAGCAGCGGGATGACCAGCTCGACCAGTGAGAACCGGGCGTCCACGAAGTCGCGGACGAACCGGCGCTCCGGGCCCTTGTCGCGAGCCGGGAAGTAGCGCTCGTCGCCGTCCTTCATCGCCTGCCGCACGGTCTTGCTCGACTCGGAGCGCGTCGAGCGCTGCGCGGCGGCAAGCTCCTTGCGCGTGCGAGGGGTCTTGGCGCGCGCCTTGGCGGCGGCCTCCGCCTCCTTGCGGGTCGGGGTGGGGCGGCCCTTGCCGCCGACCTTGGTGACCTCGGGCGCGGGAGCGGACTCTTGCTTGGTACGACGGAACAACGCTGGACCTTCGGTAGCGGGGACGAAACCTCATGCCCAGAGTACCGGCGCCGTCGCCCCGGCTTGATATTGCGCCTAGGGTTGCTCTGAGACGGAACCGTATCGAGAGGGAACACGCAGCAATGGGACTCTGGCAGCGCTTCACCCTGATCTTCAAGTCGAAGGCCAACAAGGCGCTCGACCGCGCCGAGGACCCGCGCGAAACTCTGGACTACAGCTATCAGAAGCAGGTGGACCTGCTCGCCAAGGTGCGCCGGGGCGTGGCCGATGTCGCGACCAGCCGCAAGCGCGTCGAGCTGCAGATCAACCAGCTCGAGCAGCAGTCGACGAAGCTCACCGACCAGGCCCAGAAGGCCATCAAGATGGACCGTGAGGACCTCGCCCGCGAGGCGCTGACCCGCAAGTCCGGCCTGTCGACGCAGATCGGCGACTTGAAGACGCAGCTCGCGCAGCTCCAGGCCGAGGAGGAGAAGCTGATCCTCGCCCAGCAGCGGCTGCAGGCGAAGGTCGAGTCCTTCCGCACCCGCAAGGAGACCATCAAGGCGACCTACACGGCCGCCGAGGCGCAGACCCGGATCAACGAGGCGATGTCCGGCATCGGCGACGAACTCGGTGACGTCGGTGCGGCGATCCAGCGGGCCGAGGACAAGACGGCGCAGATGCAGGCACGGGCCGGTGCGATCGACGAGCTGATCGCCTCGGGTGCCCTCGAGGACGTCAGCGCAGTCGGCGGCGGCGACGACATCGCCCGCGAGCTGGACGCGATGAGCTCCCAGTCCGACGTCGAGGCCGAGCTCGCCGCGCTCAAGGGCGGCAGCACGCCGGCCATCGACGCCGCGCCCGAGGGTGGCGACGTCCTCGACGCAGCACCGGAGAAGCGCAGCGAGGGCGAGCAGGCCTGACCCCTGGCCTCAACCCCAGGCCCGCTTGGGCCATCGGGGAGAATTGCCGCATGGCACGCACACGGTTCGTCGGCGACGCCGGGCTGACCGCCCGGATGACGCTGGTCATGTTCCTCCTCGGCGGTCTCTTCGTCGCGCTCGTCGTCGTCCTGATGTCGCTCTTCTGGAGCGCCGGCGGGGTCGGGATCGCCGTCCTCATCGGGGTCGGCGGCCTCGGACTGGTCTGGTTCCAGTGGTACAAGTCCGACACCGTCGCCATGAAGGCGATGGGTGCCCGCGAGGTCAGCCCCGAGCAGGCGCCCGAGCTGCACACCATGATCGACCGGCTCTGCGCACTCGCCGACATGCCCAAGCCCCGGGTCGGCATCGCCGACACCGACCTCCCCAACGCGTTCGCGACCGGCCGCTCCCCGCAGCGCTCGGTCGTCGTGGTGACGACCGGCATCCTGAAGCGACTGAACGCCGAGGAGCTCGAGGGCGTGCTCGCGCACGAGCTGTCCCACGTCGCGCACCGCGACGTCCTGGTGATGACCTTCGCCTCGTCGGCAGGCATCCTCGCCGGCATGCTCACCCGCGGTGCGCAGTACGGCGCGATCTTCGGCGGCGGCCGCCGCGACAACAACAACGGTGGGTTGCCGATCTGGCTGGTCGTCCTGCTCGTCAGCCTGGTGACGTACGCCGTCAGCTTCGTGCTCCTCAAGCTGCTGTCGCGCTACCGGGAGCTCTCGGCCGACCGGGCGGGTGCCTACCTGACGATGAAGCCCGAGGCGCTCGCCTCCGCGCTGCAGAAGATCACCGGGGAGATCAACACGATCCCGGACCGCGACCTGCGGGCGTCGCAGGCGATGAACGCGTTCTTCATCGCGCCGGCCGTTCGGGGCGTCTCGCTGCGCACCCTCACCTCCACCCACCCGACGCTCGAGCAGCGGCTCGAGCAGCTCGCGAAGGTCCGCGCCGAGCTGGATCGCACCGCCTGATGGGCTTCTGGGACGTCATCGCCGGGCGCAGCCGCCCCAAGGCACCCCAGCTCGACTCGCTCTTCGCGGTGCCGAGCGCGGCCATCACGCTCGAGACCACCCTCGGGCTGCGGCCCACCGGCAGCGGATCGGTCTGCTACCGCGCGGCGTCCGGCCAGGCCTTCCGGCAGGTGCAGGCCGAGGTCGTGGAGCTGCTCAACGCCGACCCCGACGAGCCCGATGTCGAGGTGAGCCAGGACGAGTTCGGCTTCTCCTGGCTGGTCGTGCACGGCGACCCCGACGACCCGGCCGCACTGTGCACCGACCTGCACGCCGTCAACACCTCGCTCGAGGAGCACGAGTTCGGCTCGGGGCTGTTGTGCTCGCTGATCCCGTTCGTCGGCGCCGACGGTCGCCGGGTCGGGCTCGTCTACCTCTACAAGCGAGGCACCTTCTACTGCTTCGCACCCCAGCCAGGTCTCGGCGCGGGGGAGAAGCAGCGGGACAACCTGTTGGAGCTCCAGCTCCGCGACACCCTGGCCGGAGAGCTGCCCATGGAGCAGGACCTCGGTCGCTGGCTCGCCATCTGGGGCGCTCCCGGGCTGTAGACGGTCCGACCCACAGGTAGCCCACAGGAACACCCCACACCCGCCACAGCCCGCACCGCGACAGTCCTCCTGACCGGCCCTTCGGGGCGTTCGATCGTCAGGAGGAGTGCTGGTGCGGATCTCGTTGCGCGGACGGAGGCGGGTCTGGATCGCCGTACCCGTGGCCCTGGCGGTGGCCGCCGGGAGCGGCGTCTGGTTGATGACCCGCGACTCGACGGCGGCGGAGACCAGCACCACGACCACCGTCAGCAGCCAGACGATCGAGCAGACGGTCTCGGCCGACGGGACGATCGCCGCCCGCAGGTTCAGCGACGAGAGCTTCGCGGTGTCCGGGACAGTCACCGAGGTGCTCGTCGCCGAGGGCGACAAGGTGAAGAAGGGCGCCGCCCTGGCCCGGGTCGACGACACCGCGCTGGTCGCCAGCCGGGCCGCCGCCGTGACGTCGCTCGAGGCCGCGGTCACCCAGCTCGACGAGGACGAGGACAACGGCGAGAGCGACGTGCAGCTCGCCGCCGACAACGCCGCGGTCGTCTCGGCCAGGGCCAGCCTCGCCGACGCCCGTGCGGCCGTCGACGACGCGACCCTGCGGGCGTCGATCGCCGGCACCGTCACCAGTGTCGACCTCGCCAAGGGTGATGCCACCGGCACGAGCTCGAGCAGCAACGGCTCGTCCTCGAGCGAGGGTTCGCCCTCCGGGACGGGCGGCGACAGCACGGACTCGGGCTCCAGTTCCGACACCTCGACCGGGACGATCTCGATCGTCTCGACGAACTCGTACGTGGTCGACGGGACGGTCGCGGCGGCCGACGTCGACCAGCTCAAGAAGGGCCTGCAGGCCGAGATCACCGCCACCGGTGTCGACGACACCATCTACGGCACCGTCTCCGAGGTCGGCCTGGTGGCGCAGACCAACGACAGCGGTGCCGCTGTCTTCCCGGTCACGATCGAGATCACGGGCAAGCAGAAGAGCCTGTACGTCGGTGTCGCGGCCACCGTCTCCATCGTCGTGAAGCAGATCCCCGACGTCCTCACCGTGGCCACGAACGCGCTGTCCACCGAGGACGGCAAGACCTATGTCACCAAGCTCGTGGACGGCGAGGAGGTCAAGACCGAGGTCGAGACCGGCGAGACCTACGGCATGGCGACCGAGGTGACCTCCGGTATCGAGGAGGGCGACGAGATCGTCGTCCAAGGCTTCCGGGCGCCGTCCGGCGGGTCCGGCGATCTGCCGCAGGGTGGCTTCCCGGGCGGCGGGATGCCCGGCCTCACCCAGCTGGATGGCGGCGGCGCGATGCCGATGGGCGGGTCCGGCCAGTGACCGCGATCATCGAGCTGGAGCAGATCCGCAAGACCTACCACTCCGGCAGCATCGAGTTCGAGGCGCTGTGCGGGATCGACTCCACCATCCACGAGGGCGAGTACGTCGCCGTGGTCGGCCCCTCCGGCTCCGGCAAGTCGACCCTGATGAACATCCTGGGCTGCCTCGACAACCCGACCGAGGGTCGATACCTCCTCGCCGACGAAGACGTCTCGATGATGACCGAGGTCCAGCTCGCCGAGGTCCGCAACCGCAGGATCGGCTTCGTCTTCCAGCAGTTCAACCTGCTCGCGAGCCTCTCCGCGTGGCGCAACGTCGAGCTGCCGCTGATCTACGCCGGCGTGCACCGTGCCGAGCGCCGCGATCGCGCGGTCGCCGCCCTCGAGCGGGTCGGCCTCGGCGACCGGATCGACAACCGGCCCGGTGAGCTCTCGGGCGGCCAGCAGCAGCGCGTCGCCGTGGCGCGTGCCCTGGTGACCGAGCCGGCGATGATCCTGGCCGACGAGCCGACCGGCAACCTGGACTCCAAGTCGACCGCCGACGTGCTCGGCCTGCTCGACGAGCTCCACGACAGCGGTCGGACCATCGTGCTGATCACCCACGAGCACGAGGTCGCCGGCCGCGCCGGACGCAACCTCGTCATCCACGACGGCCAGATCGTCTCCGACCTCCCGACCGCCCGCGCCGGGGTGAGCGCGTGAACTGGCTGGAGACCGTCCGTGCCGGAGGCGAGGCCGTCCGCGCCCACCGGATGCGCTCGATCCTCACCATGCTCGGCATCGTCATCGGCATCGCCTCGGTCATCCTGACCGTCGGGTTCGGCCAGGGTGCCCAGGACAAGGTGAAGTTGGAGATCGACGCGCTCGGCAGCAACCTGCTGATCATCTCGCCCGGCAGCACGACCGACTCCTCCGGCGTACGCGGCGGGTTCGGGTCCGCGACGACGCTGACCCTCGAGGACACCGCCGCCGTCGCCGACAGTGCCGTGGTGCCGGACGCCGAACGGGTCGCCGCCGTCAGCTCGTCCTCGCTCGCGGTCACCGCCGGAGAGACCAACTGGACCACCTCCGTCGTCGGCACCACCCCGTCGTGGGTGGAGATCCGGGCCCGGACCCTCGCCTCGGGCCGGTTCTTCACCGACGCCGAGGTCAGCAGCGGCGCCGACGTCGTCGTGCTGGGGTCCGACACCGCAGGCGAGCTCTTCACCGTCGGCAACCCGGTCGGGCGGACCGTCACGATCGGTGGGCGGCAGCTGACCGTGATCGGGGTCCTGGACTCCTCGGGCGCGTCCTCCACCGGTACGTCGGAGGACGACCAGGTGCTGCTGCCCATCAGTACGGCGAAGTCGATCACCGGCTCGACCACCAGCGCCGTCTCCACGATCTACGTGGAGGCGACGTCCGCGGACACGCTGAGCGCGGCGTACCAGGAGATCAACAGCCTGCTGCTCACGCGGCACGACGTGACCGCCGCCGACGCCGACTTCAGCATCTCGACCCAGGTCTCCCTGGTCGAGACGGCGAACTCCACGAACAAGACGCTCACCGTGCTGCTGACCGGTGTCGCCGCGATCTCGCTGCTGGTCGGCGGGGTCGGGGTCATGAACATCATGCTGATCTCGGTCACCGAACGGATCCGCGAGATCGGGCTGCGCAAGGCGCTCGGCGCGACGCCCAGCGTGATCGGGCGCCAGTTCCTGGTCGAGGCGTCCATGCTCGGCCTCGCCGGTGGCGTGGCGGGCGTCCTGATCGGAGTGGTCGGCTCGTGGGTGCTGCCGGCGCTCATCGACCAGCCGGTCACCCTGTCGCTGCTCGCCACCCTGGCCGCGTTGGCCACCTCCCTCGCCCTCGGCGTCGGCTTCGGGGTCTACCCGGCCAGCCGCGCCGCCCGTCTCACCCCGATCGATGCGCTCCGCAGTGAATGAAACCCCGCACAGAACCTTGGGAAGGAACCCGATGACCCTCGCCCGCGTCACCCTCGCCACCGCCTCCTCGGTGCTGTTGTTGGCCACGCTCGCCGCCTGCGGCAGCGACTCCGCCGACGACGCCTCCGACGACACCCGGACGGCGGGCGGTCAGGCCGGCCAGCTGCCCGCCGGCCAGGGCGGCATGCGCTCCGGCGCCTCCGGCGAGGTCGCCGCCGTCAGCGGCAGCACCGTGCAGGTCCAGAGCCAGGCCTCCGGCCAGGTGGCCGTGTCGTGGGCGCAGGACACGACCTTCGCCCAGCAGGTGGACGGCACCCTCGCCGACGTGACCGTCGGCTCGTGTGTCGTGGTCACGTCGGCGGACAGCACCGACAGCGAGGCCAGCGAGGTCACGGCGACGACCGTGCGAGTCATGTCGGCGTCCGACGACGGCAGCTGTGGCTTCGGGGGAAGTGGCGGTCAGCGACCCGAGGGCGCCCCGACCGACCTGCCCAGCGACCTGCCCAGCGACCTGCCCAGCGACCTGCCGGACGGCGCCGGTCGCGGGCTCGGGACGGTCGGCGAGGTCACCGCGGTCTCCGGGACCGGCTTCACCGTCTCGGCGACCCAACCGGGCGCCGACGCCGCCACCGACGTGAGCGTCACGGTCGGCGACGACACGACGTACAGGACCACCGCGAAGGCGACCGCCGCCGCTGTCAAGGTCGGGGTCTGCGTGAACGCCCAGGGCGACTCCGACGACACCGGCGCCGTCACCGCGACCTCGATCAGCGTCTCCCAGCCCGTCGACGGTGAGTGCACCGGTGGCTTCGGCATGGGTGGCCCGGGTGGCGGCCGGCTCGGGAGCGCCTGGTGAACGTCGCCCGGATGCGTCGGCCCGGACGCCGTGCGCGCCGGGTGATCGCCGGTGCCGTGGCGGTCGCGGTGGTGGGCGTCGGCTACGCGGCGTACGACGCCGACGACACGTCGTACCGCACGGCGACCGTCACTGTCGGCGACGTCGAGCAGACGCTCGACCTGTCCGGTGCGGTGGAGCCCGCGGGACGCGCCGACCTGTCGTTCGCGACGTCGGGCGACATCAACGAGGTCAGGGTCGAGGCGGGGGACCGGGTCAAGGCCGGCGACGTGCTCGGCACCCTCGACGACACCGGCCTGCGCAAGTCGCTCCGGCAGGCCCGGGCCACGCTCGCGTCCGCCCGGGCGCAGCTCGAGTCCGACCAGGACGCCCAGGCCGACACCGTCGCCTCGTCGAGCTCCTCCTCGAGCTCGTCGTCAGGGTCGGGCAACCAGGACACCGGCGGCTCAAGCGAGACTCCGACCGAGGGCCAGTCCGAGAGCCCGACCCAGAGTCCCACCAAGAGTCCGACCAAGGGCTCGGACGACGCACTCGCCGAGCTGGCGGATCAGCAGCGGGCGGTCACCGCCGCCCAGTCCACGGTCAGCGCGTCGCTGAGCGCCGCGCGCGCTGCGCTGACGGCGCAACAGGCGGCCTGTGCGGCGGCGTTCACGTCCGGCACCTCGACCGACCCCAGCGCCGACCCCAGCGCCGATCCCAGCGCCGCCCCCGCCGCAACCCCGGGCGCCACGACAGACCCGACGGCCGACGATGCGACCGACCAGGCCTGCGCGGACGCCCTCGCCACCGTGCAGACCGCTCAGCAGCAGGTCGCGACCGACCAGGGCACGCTGCAGGCGGCTCTCGGTGACCTCGCCACCACCCTGACCGCGGCGGTGGCCGGGCTCGAGTCCGACGACGAGCCCAGCAGCACCCCGTCGACGAGTACGCCGTCGCCCAGTACGCCGTCGACCAGCGCCCCATCGATCGGTACGCCGTCGACCGGCACCGAAGGCCAGGGCTCCTCGGGCGGGATGACCGTCAGCGCGGCCACCCTGGCCAAGGACCAGGCCGCGATCGACGAGGCGAAGGCCGACCTGGTCGTCGCCCAGCAGGAGCTGCGGATGGCCACGGTGACCGCGCCGTTCGCCGGCGAGGTGGTCGCGGTCGACGCCGCCGAGGGCGACTCGGTGTCGTTCGGCACGGAGGTGTTCGTGCTCGTCTCCCGTGGCACGACGACGGTCCTGGTCGATGCGACCGGCACGCAGGCGCAGCAGCTCGCCGTCGGGCAGCGGGCCTCGGCGACTCCCGCGGGCTCAGACCAGGAGCTCACCGGCACCGTGACCCAGATCAGCACCGTGCCAGACGACTCGTCGACGTACCCGGTGACGATCACGCTGAAGCGCAAGCACTTCGACATCGCGACCGGTCTCAACGCCTCGGTCTCGGTGGTCACCGGCACCGCCGAGGACGTCGTCACGGTGCCCGCGTCCGCGGTCACCGACGGCGCCGTGTCGGTGCAAGACGGCGAGACCGTCTCCCGGGCCCGGGTGACCACCGGCGTCGTCGGCGCCACCAGGGTCGAGGTGGTCGACGGGCTCGCCGCCGGAGACGTCGTCGTGCTCGCGGACCTCGACCAGGCGCTCCCGACGACGGATGACAGCAGCAACCAGCGGCCCTCCTTCCGCCTCGGCGGTGGGTTCGGCGGCACCGGTGGCCCGCCGGCCGGTGGAGGTGGTCCACCGAGCTTCTCCCGGTGACCGCGGTGCAGTACGACGGGTCGTGGATCCAGGCTGGTCGCTACGACAGCGGCGCCTGCTCGGCTGCACAGCAACCTCCCCAACCGAGGTGATGCCGTGCCCCGTGCACGGCGGGAGGATGCTCCCGTCGGGTGGTGACGACCCACCGGGCCAACGATTCGTGCTCAACGCCCCCAGGCGGTCGATACGGCCCGGGTGGCGCGGGCTATCTCGGAGGGACAGTCTCATGTCGAACACCACGCTGGACCACACCCCGTCACCGGAGCTCCAGGCCGCCGCCGACAGCTGGCAGGACGCGACGCTCGCGATCGTCAACTCCGCTGCGTCTGTCGCCGATCTGACCGTCGACGGCATCGACGCGTTCATCCTCGACAGCGACGCGGTCGACGAGACGCGTGCTCTGTTGACGTTCAGCAACCCCGAAGGCGCCTTCGAGGAGCAGGTTGGGGACCTCATCGCCAGGTCCGAGGCCACGATCGACGCCGTGGCCGGAGACTCCGGTAGCGCCCAGGAGGCGGCATCCCGCTCGATTGCGGTCCTCACCGGCAACCTGAACACCGGATACCTCCTGCTGGCCGCTGCGGAGGAGCCGAGTCTGTCGCTCGCCGCATTCGGCCGCACCAGCCGAGGTGTCGACGACCCCACCGACGACACCGCCTACCTCGACGAGCTCAAGTACATCCTGTTCGGCACCCCGCTCCCTGGCCCGGAGGTGCCCTCGAGCGTCAAGGACGAGCTCGAGAAGCTCGAGGTCGCAGGCGGCGACGAGTTCCGTGGCCTCGCGGGCAGCACGGTCATGTGGGCGGTGTTGGGCACCTCGGTCAAGGGTCTGGAAGACCTCGACAAGTCCGGCATCGTCGCGAAGGCGTTCGATGAGGTTCGCGAGGCCGTTCACTGGCTCCGTCGTGGCGCGCTCAAACTCATCCAGTGGACGCTCGCCAGGCTCCAGAACCTCGTCCCCGAACGGTTCCGCGACCGCTTCGACGAGAAGGTCGACCAAGTGAAGGACCACTTCAAGGAGTCCGCCGAGGACGTGTTCAACAACGCCGTGGGCTCGGTGTTCGGCCGGCTCGGAGCTGACCGAGCCTGGCAGGTCGCGATCGGCGCAGGACTCGACGTCACCGCTGAGACAGAGCGGGTGGGACCGGCCGTCGCCACTCACCTCAACCGCATCGCCTGGGTGTCCACGGCTCGCAAGGCAGCCGACGGGGCCGTCGCCTTCATCCTCAGCATCATCGCGAAGCTCGCCAACCTCACCGGCCCGTGGGCGTCGGTGATCGTCGGCGCTCTCGCTCTTGCTGTGTTCGCCTTGGTCGGGTACCAGCTGTGGGACGGGTTCAATGACGTCGAGGGCCTTGCTCCCACCCCCTAGACGTGCGACCTCCGGCTGCGGCGGCCCGAGCGACGTGACCTCGTACGCCGTCCGTAATAATCTGCACGCCGTGACGACCATTGGGGGGACGGACGCGCTGCGCGTCGCCGAGATCGGCAAGTACCACGTGCTGGTCGAGCCGCCGCGCTCGGACCTGCTGGCCCTGGTCGAGATCGCCGCGCAGGTTGCGCAGGTGCCGATGGCGACGATCAACCTGATCACCGACACCGAGCAGCACCAGATCGCCACCCACGGCTTCGACGCGTCGGTGTGCTCTCGCGAGGACTCGATGTGCAACGTGGTCCTGGACGCCGGCGAGCCGGTGATCGTGCCGGACGCCAGTGCGGACGAGCGGTTCCGGCACAACCCCGTCGTCACCGGGGTGATCGGCAGCGTCCGGTTCTACGCCGCCCACCAGCTGCGGACGCCGGAGGATGTCGTGATCGGCACTCTGTGCGTCTTCGACGAGCGGCCACGGTCGCTGACGGACGAGCAGGAGCACGCGCTGGTCGGGCTGGCCGACCGCGTCGTGGACCTGCTCGAGCTGGAGCTGCGGACCCGCGAGCTGGAGCGGTCCAACGAGCAGCTCGCCGCGTTCGCCGGCCAGGTCAGCCACGACCTGCGCAACCCGCTCACCGCGGTGACGATGTCCTTGAACATGATGGGCGACGAGCTGGACGACACCGACGAGGGCCTGACGTTCCTGGTCCAGCGGGCTATCGGCGGTGCGAGCCGGATGCAGTCACTCATCGACGACCTGCTCAAGTTCGCCCGGGTCGGCGGCGAGCTCCAGCGCGGCCCGGTCGATCTCGCCACCGTCCTGGGTGACGTCGTCGAGGACCTGGCCGCGCCGCTGGCCAAGGCCACGGTCATCGTCGGCGACCTCCCTACCGTCCTCGGGGACGCGGTGCAGCTGCGGGCGGTGCTGCAGAACCTGGTCGCCAACGCGGCCAAGTTCACCCGGGGTGACGAGCCGCCTCACATCGAGGTCGACAGTGTCCTGCGCGGAGACCGGTGGCGGATCGAGGTCTGCGACCGGGGTCCCGGCATCCCGGCGGACCAGCAGGAGCGGGTCTTCCAGCCGCTCGCGCGGGTCAACGAGGACGTCGAGGGCTCGGGCATCGGGCTGACGACCTGCCGCCGGATCGTCGAGGCGCACGGCGGCAGGATCGGGCTCATGGACTCGCCGTACGGCGGGACCTGTGCCTGGTTCGAGCTGCCCGTGTAGCGCTCAGCGCCCGGCGTACACGCCCTCCACCCGCACCAGCTGCCCGCGGGACATCACCCGGACGACCAGCTTGCCGCGGCGGACCTTGCCCAGGCGGCCCAGCTCGATCAGCCGATGCTGTGGGCCGATCCCGCGGGCGAGGCGGAAGGTGCCGAGCGAGCGTCCGGCGAAGCTGACCTTGACGACGCCCCGGGAGCGCCGGTCGACGAGCAGCGCTAGCCGCTGGGCACGGACGTCGCGGAGCACCAGGGTCGCGCCGCGCGTCCGGGTGCGGGTCTCGCCGCGCTTGTGGGTCCAGCTCCGGTCGGCGTCGAACCTCCGGTCGTCCAGGGGCGTCGTCACGCAGCGGGCGCTGCCCCACGGCCCTGTGGTCGTGCCCGCGTGGGCGCGGGCCTCGATGCAGTACGTCCGCCCCTGGCGGCCGGTGAGCACAGCCGCACGCTGGGCCGTCCCGGCCCGCAGGGAGCGCCACGACGCACCACGGGCCAGGGCGCTGGTCGTGCGGTAGCGCACGTCGTGGGACGTGGCACGCAGCCAGGTCGTGCCCCAGCCGACCCGGAACGACGGGGAGGCGGCCCAGCCGCGGAACGGCATCGAGGTGATGGCGCTGACCGCGACCGGCGGGGTGAGGTCGGCCGAGTAGACGCCGCCGCTGACCAGGATGACGCGCCCAGAGGCGTCGCTGCCGAGGACCGGGCCCGTCTCCGTGTTGCGGGCAAGGGCGGACGGCACCCGGAGCTCCGGCAGCCAGCTGCCACCGACCGGACGCTGGCGTGCGTGCGTCGCGTTGCTGGTGTCGGCCCAGGCGACGGTCACGTTGCCTGTGGGGTCGTCGGTGATGCTCGGGGAGAGGTACGTCGGCAGCCCACGCGCGAGCTCGACCGGTTTGGACCACCCCCGGTGGTCGGTCAGCCGCGACGCCACCATCAGTCGCCCGCCGGTCGCGATCCAGGCGGCCGTCGGGGCACCGTGCTTGTCGGTTACGAAGGGACCCCGCTCGAAGGACGAGCTCAGGTGATCGACGGTCCAGAGGTGGTCGCCGTCTTGGTCCTCCTCGATGACCGACAGGGCGCCGGTGGAGCTGTCGACCAGCGCGATCATGTGAGGGCTGAGCCATCGCACCGGGCGGGCCGTCGTCGGCAGGACCGTGTCGGGCTCCCAGGAGCCGTCGACGGCGCGCTCGCTGACGACGGTGTGGGAGCCGTCGTACCGGGCGAACCGGAGGCCGCCCCCGGGAGTGGACGTCGTCTGGACGCCGGTGTAGCTGGAGCCGAGGTCGAGGGACACGGAGGTCCAGGTGCCACTGCGCTGCTCGGCGCTCAGGAAGTGGTAGTCGCCGCCCGGCACTCGCGTCATCATCGTGATCACCGGTCGGTCGTCGTCCGTCAGGAACAGGTCGGGCGGCCAGGTCAGGTCCGTGGTCGTCAGACCGGGCACCACCTCGCGAGTGCTCCAAGGACCTTCGTCCTGACGTGACCGGATCGTGACGTCGGTCGAGCCCCCGGCGGACTGCGTGTCGACGTCCCAGCCGCGCTCATGACTGCTCAGGGCGTCGACGGCGTCGGCGAACGCGACCGATGCCCAGGCGCCGTCCACGGAGCGACGGAAGTAGCTGGTGCCGCACTCGGGGCGCATGCACCCGCTGCCGGGGATCCAGTGGGTCGCGAGCTGCTGGACCCCACCGGGCGTGACCAGCAGCGACCCCGGCCACTCCCCGCCGCCGACGCGGATCGGGGTCGACCACCGCGGACCGTCGGGCGGCTCGCTGGCTACTGAGGGCACCGCGAGACCGACGGTGGCGGCCAGACTGACGACGAGCGTGACGACGGCGATGCGCATGGTGCTCCTGGTGGGCGTGGACCGGTCTCTCACAGGAGGTAAGCGCACAACCGCCTCATCGCGTTACATCACGAGGCTCGACCGATCCGCGACCGCGTCAGTCCTTGCTGGTCTTCCCCGGCAGGGCGAGCATCCGCTCCAGCGCGACCAGCGCGTACTGCTCCGTCTCCGGGTCGACCTCGATCCGGTTGACGACCTGGCCCGCGACGAGCGACTCCATCGCCCACACGAAGTGGGGGAGGTCGATCCGGTTCATCGTCGAGCAGTAGCAGACCGTCTTGTCGAGGAACGTGATCCGCTTGTCGGGGTGGGCGGCCGCGAGCCGCTTCACGAGGTTGAGCTCGGTGCCGATCGCCCAGCTCGAGCCGGGGGGCGCCGCCTCGATGGTGTTGATGATGAACTCGGTCGAGCCGACCAGGTCGGCCTTGAGCACGACCTCGTGCTTGCACTCCGGGTGCACCAGGATCTGGATGCCGGGGATGGTCGCGCGCAGCTCGTCGACGACCTCCTCGGAGAAGCGGCCGTGCACGGAGCAGTGGCCCTTCCAGAGGATCATCTTCGCGTCGCGCAGCTGCTCGGTCGTGAGCCCGCCGTTCGGGCGGTGCGGGTCCCAGACGACGCAGTCGTCGAGGGTGAGGCCCATCTTGAGGACCGCGGTGTTGCGGCCGAGGTGCTGGTCGGGCAGGAACAGGACCTTCGCGTCCGGCTTCTGGTCGTAGGCCCACTCGAGCGCGACCTCGGCGTTGCTCGACGTGCAGACGACACCGCCGTTGCGGCCGCAGAACGCCTTGATGTCGGCGCTGGAGTTCATGTAGGTCACGGGTACGACGGAGTCAGCCACGCCGGCCGCGGTCATCGCCTCCCACGCCATCTCGACCTGGGTGAGCCGGGCCATGTCGGCCATCGAGCAGCCGGCGGCCAGGTCGGGGAGGATCACCTGCTGGTCCGGCCCGGTGAGGATGTCGGCCGACTCCGCCATGAAGTGCACGCCACAGAAGACGATGAACTCCGCGTCCGGACGTGCCGCGGCGTCGCGTGCGAGCTTGAAGGAGTCGCCTGTGACGTCGGCGAACTGGATGACCTCGTCGCGCTGGTAGTGGTGCCCCAGCACGAACACCTTGTCGCCGAGAGCCTCCTTGGCGGCCAGCGCCCGTGCGACGAGGTCGGGGTCGGAGGCCGCGGGCAGATCGCCGGGGCACTCGACGCCACGCTCGCTGTTGAGATCGGTGCCGCGCCCGAGGGGCAGCAGCGGGAGGTCGACGGTCGTCATAGGTCGATCCTATTCTCGCGTCACAACGGTCACTGCAGCGGTCACAGCAGTGCACCGTTGTGAACGTACGGCGCGGGCGGTTTCATCCCGCGCAGCCCGAGATAGCCCTCCTGGTGCAGCTCGAGCCGGGCAGCGAACCCCACGTCGAGGACCCACTGGTTGGCCCCCGTGACGTGGCTGACCGTCACGTCCGCGGGCCCGTCGGCCAGGGCGGCCCACAGCAGCCGGGTCGCCGTACGCCGGTTGGACGCGGCCAGCAGCGCGAGCTGGCCGCGCTCGTTGAGGTAGGCGTAGCCCGACCCGGTCGTCGTGTCGGAGACGAGGAGCCGCCAGGTGCGCAGCATCAGCTCGTGGTCGGGTCCGTGCCCGGCGCCGCGCGCGCCGCGGTCGAGAGAGTCCATCAGGTCGATGTCGGACGCTGAGCCCTCGCGGACCTTCTCGACGACGGGAAGGGTCGAGCGGTCGATGGTGCCGGTGAGGTACATCTGCGGATGCAGGTCGAACCCCGCCTGGCGGTAGACCCGGACCGCCTTGGAGTCGGAGGACGACGACAACATGCCGCGGGTGCAGGCGCGGCCGTGGTTCATCGCCGCCGCGAGCAGCGGCTTGCCGATGCCCTGTCCCTGGCGACCCGGCAGCACGGCGTACGTCGCCAGGCACCAGAGCGTCTCTCGGCGGTACGACGTGGCCATCCCGACCATGCCGGTCTCGTCCTCGGCGACCCAGCAGCCGCCCGGGTCGGTGCCGACCAGGTGGAGGGTGCGCTCGATCCAGACCGCGCGGTGCTGGTCGGAGCGGCGCTCGGGCGCCGGCCCGGAGATCCGCTGCATCCGGGTGTCGAGCTCGAAGAACCCCTCGTCGCTCACCCGCTCCGCCTCGGGGACGTCGTCGGGCGTCATCGGACGGATCGTCAGGCCTGCCACACCGCTGACCCTAGAGAGTCCGACAGGATGGGCGCATGCGAGTTCTGGTGGCCCCCGACAAGTTCGCCGGCACGCTCTCCGCGGTCGAGGCGGCCGAGGCGATCGCGGCCGGCTGGCTGCGGCGGGCCCCGGGCGACGAGCTCGACCTCGCGCCGATGTCCGATGGTGGTCCAGGCTTCGTCGACGTGCTGCACGCCGCGCTCGGCGGCGAGCTGTTGGCGGTCACGGTGCGCGGACCGCACGGCGACCCGACCCCCGCGACGCTGCTGGTGCACGGGCGACGCGGTCAGGTCACGGCGTACGTCGAGAGCGCGCAGGCGTGCGGCCTGCACCTGACCGGCGGCGAGCGCGCCGAGTCGGCGACGACGTACGGCGTGGGCGAGCTGGTCGCCGCAGCGATCGACGCCGGGGCGACCCGGGTCGTGCTCGGCCTCGGTGGCAGCGGCACCAACGACGGCGGCGCGGGGATGCTGGCAGCGTTGGGCGCCACGGCCGACCGACCGCTCGACCAGGGCGTGGCGGGGCTGGCGGGCATCAGCCGCGTCGAGCTGCCGGCGTTCGACATCGAGCTGGTCGCTGCCACCGACGTGGACAACCAGCTGACCGGGCTCTTCGGCGCCACCAAGGTCTTCGGCCCGCAGAAGGGCATCGCGGAGGAGCGGCTGCCGGTCGTCGACGGCTGGCTCCAGGAGCTCGCCGCCGCCACCGATCGCAGGGTCGCGCTCGCCGAGGGTGCCGGAGCAGCCGGTGGTCTCGGCTTCGCCGTCCTGCTCCTCGGCGGCACCCGCGAGCCCGGGATCCGGCTGGTCGCGGAGGTGCTGCAGCTGTCGAAGCGGGCCGGGAAGGCGGACCTGGTGATCACCGGGGAAGGGGCCTTCGACTACTCCAGCCGCGGCGGCAAGGTGCCGTACGGCGTCGCCGAGATCGCCGGCGAGGCGCTGCGCCCGTGCGTGGTGCTCGCGGGCCAGGTGCAGGTGGGTTCGCGGGAGATGCGGGCACTCGGCATCGAGTCGGCGTACTCGCTGGTCGAAGCGGCGGGGGAGGAGCGAGCTTTCGCGGACCCGGCCGGTGCCCTGGCGGACCTGGCCGAGCGTGTGGCCCGCACCTGGTCGCGCGAGTCCCGGGAATAACCGTCCGTGTGCGACCATTGGACCCAGTAACTGACTTCTGTCGACCCTGGGGAGAATGCACATGACCGAGCAGGTCGAGACCACCACTGAGCGCCGCACCGACCAGATCAACCTGAGCGACGTCGCGGCCGGCAAGGTGAAGAGCCTCCTGGAGCAGGAGGGCCGCGACGACCTGGCCCTGCGCATCTCGGTGCAGCCGGGCGGCTGCTCGGGGCTCCGCTACCAGCTGTTCTTCGACGAGCGCACCCTCGACGGTGACGTCGTCACGGACTTCGACGGCGTGTCCGTCGTGGTCGACCGGATGAGCGTCCCCTACCTCAACGGCGCGCAGATCGACTTCGTCGACTCGATCGAGAAGCAGGGATTCACGATCGACAACCCGAACGCGACCGGCTCCTGCGCCTGCGGTGACTCCTTTCACTGATCGAGACCCGGTGACTCGAGAAGCAACCTGAACTGAAACATCAGCCCCGGACCGAATCGGTCCGGGGCTGATGTGCGTCTCAGCGCCCTGCGGGGGTCTCGACGACGCTCGCTAGCGCTCGCTGCTCGACCAACGGGGCTCAGGCGTCACCGTAGATCGCGTGCGCGATCCGAGCGGCGGCCGCGGGGATCTCCATCTCCGCGCGCTTGGGCTGCTCCTGCGAGAGCCGGACCGCTGCGGCGGCGAGTGGCCGGGTCAGGACCGCCTGGGCGGCCAGGCAGTCGGAGTGCATCTCGGCGGGCGTGGAGGCGTCGTCGTACGCAAGTCTCGGGGCGGTCATGGCTTCGACGCTAAGGGCTACGGATTAGTAGATGTAGCGGTACCGGTCGGTAGTCTCCCGTGTCATGTCGCTGCTGATCGCGGGATCCATCGCCACTGACCACCTGATGAGCTTCCAGGGCAAGTTCGCCGACTCCCTGGTGGTCGAGCAGCTGGACAAGATCTCGCTCTCCTTCCTGGTCGACGACCTGGAGATCCGCCGCGGCGGCGTCGCGGCCAACATGTGCTTCGGCCTCGGCCAGCTCGGCCTCCGCCCGGTGCTCGTCGGCGCGGCCGGCGAGGACTTCGCCGACTACCGGTCCTGGCTCGAGCGGCACAACGTGAACTGCTCCCACGTGCGGATCTCGGAGACGCGGCACACGGCCCGCTTCGTCTGCACGACCGACCCGACCGGTGCGCAGATCGCGTCGTTCTACCCCGGCGCGATGAGCGAGGCCCGGCTGATCGAGCTCGGCCCGGTCGTCGAGCGGGTCGGGGCGCCCGACTACGTGCTGATCGGCGCGGACGACCCCGACGGGATGCTGCGCCACACCGACGAGTGCCGCCAGCGCGGCTACCCCTTCATCGCCGACCCGAGCCAGCAGCTCGCGTTCAGCGACGGCGAGCTGATCCGCAAGCTGATCGACGGCGCGGCCATCCTCTTCTCGAACGAGTACGAGTCGCACATGATCGAGCAGAAGACCGGTTGGACCGCCGCCGAGGTCCTCGACCGGGTCGGCGTGCAGGTCACGACTCTCGGCAAGGACGGTGTGCGGGTGCAGCGTCGGGGCGAGTCCGCCTTCGAGCTGCCCGCCGCCACCGGCGTCGACGCGGTCGAGCCGACCGGTGTCGGCGATGCGTTCCGCTCCGGCTTCCTCGCCGCGCTGGCCTGGGGCCTCGACCTCGAGCGTGCCGCGCAGGTCGGCTGCGTGCTCGCGGCATACGTCGTGGAGACGGTCGGCACCCAGGAGTACTCCTTCACGCCGGCGCAGTTCCTGGCCCGGATCGAGGAGTCCTACGGCGCCGCCGCCGCGGCCGAGGTGCAGCCGCACCTGAAGAGCATCAGCTGATCCGGCGTACGACGTAGCGCGGCGACCCGTCGTCGGCCTCCTCCTCACCGACGTACTCCTGACCGCGCATCCGGCACCAGGCCGGCACGTCCGTGCGTGCGGCGACGTCGGTCGCCACGACGGCGACCAGGCCGCCGACCGGCACCTCGGCGTACCTCTTGCCGAGCTCGATGATCGGCAGCGGGCAGAGCATCCCGCGGCAGTCCAGCTCCAGGTCGCTCGGCAGCACTAGAAGCCTGCCTCGGCGCGGAGGTCGCGGACGACCTCAGGCAGTACGGCGAGGAAGCCGTCGACCTCCTCGGCGGTGGTGTCGCGGGTCAGCGAGACCCGGACGTTGCCGTGGGTGAGCACGCCCATCGCCTCGAGCACCCGGCTCGGGGTCAGAGTCGACGCCGTGCAGGCCGAGCCGCTGGCCACGCCGTACCCCCGACGGTCCAGCTCGGTCACCAGCGCCTCGCCGTCGACGTAGAGGCAGGAGAACGTCACCAAGTGGGGGAGTCGGTGGACCGGGTCCCCGACCACCTCGACGTCGGGGATCTGTGCCGCCGTGGCGCGGATCCGGTCCACGAGCGCGGACTGGTGGGCGTTGACCTCGTCGCGCTCGGTCACCACCGCCCGGAGCGCAGCGGCCGCGGCGAGCGCGGCCGGGACGTTCTCGAAGCCGACCGCGCGCTCGTCCCCGCGGTCGTCAGCTGGGAACGGGTTGCGCCAGCGCGCGCCCTTGCGGACCAGCAGGACGCCGACGCCGGCCGGGCCGCCCCACTTGTGCGCGGAGCCGGCGAGCGCGTCCCAGCCGCGGGGGAGCGGGAGCCGGCCCATGGAGGCGCAGGCGTCCACGAAGAGGGGTACGCCGAGGCCGGCGATCTCGGCGACCGGTTGCAGGGTCCCCACCTCGTGGTTGGCGCTCTGCACGGCGATGACGCCGCCCGAGACGCCGCCGAGCCCGGGATCGACCCGCCCGGCACGGGAGACCGGGATCTCGACCGCATCGCCCGCCCAGGTCGCGGCGTGCACGACGGCGGAGTGCTCGACGGCCGAGTGCGCGACCGTCGTACCTGAGGGGCGCAGGCCGAGCAGACCGAGGTGCACGGCGGCAGTGCCCGAAGGGGTGAAGGTGACCTCGTCCGGTCGCACCTCCAGACACTCCGCCACCACGGCTCTCGCGTTGTCGAGGAGCAGGCGGGCGTCGCGGCCGGGGCCGTGGAGCCGTCGCGGATCGGCGTACCCGCGGTCGTAGGCCGCCATCAGGGTCTCGCGCGCCGCAGGGTGTAATGGCTCCGAGGAGGCCGAGTCCAAATAGCCCGTGGGGTAGCCCGGGGGGTAGGCCGCGGCTTTTCTCACACCCGCAACCTACGGCACCCCAGCGGGTCATCGGGGGTGCGATTCCGATAGTGTTCGACCTATCCGTGATCGTTGAGAGAGAGGCTCGTTCGTGGGTCTGCAACTCCCCAGGCGTACGGCCGGGAAGCCGGTGACCATGCGTCGCATGGCCGCCCTTGCCGCCGTCGGTATCAGTGTCCTGGTGCTCGGTGGCTGCTCGTCTGAGACGAAGGACGAGTGGAAGCGCGCCGCCATGCCCGACCCCGCGTCGTTGCAGGGGGAGAAGATCCTCAGCCTGTGGCAGGGCGCGTGGGTCGCGGCACTCGTGACCGGCATCATCGTGTGGGGCCTGATCGTCTACGCGATCATCCGCTTCCGCCGTCGTAGCGACGACGA
Organism: Nocardioides endophyticus; assembly: GCF_039543845.1. NCBI lineage: Bacteria > Bacillati > Actinomycetota > Actinomycetes > Propionibacteriales > Nocardioidaceae > Nocardioides > Nocardioides endophyticus. The sequence goes on from NZ_BAABKN010000036.1 coordinate 72,114, forward strand.
GATCCCCGTGCAGACGCGCTACAACCTGCCGCTCGAGATCTTCTACACGATCGCCCCGGTCATCATGGTGATCGTGTTCTTCGCCCACACGGTGGAGACCCAGAACTACGTCCTCGACGACGACCGCCCCGACGACAACTGCATGGAGATCGTCGGCCAGCAGTGGTCCTGGACGTTCAACTACGGCGTGGGCGAGAAGGGCGACTGCGAGGTCACCCCGAACTCGACCGAGTTCCCGTACTCGTCGTACGTCCACGACTCCGGCACGGGCTCGCAGATCCCGCAGCTCTACCTGCCGGTCGGCGTCACGACCCGCTTCAACCTGCACTCGCCCGACGTCATCCACGACTTCGGCATCCCCGGCTTCCTGATGAAGATGGACGTGATCCCCGGGCGGGTGAACCACTACTCGATCACCCCGACGAGGACCGGCGACTTCCGCGGCAAGTGCTACGAGCTCTGCGGCGTCTACCACTCCCGGATGCTCTTCGACGTCCATGTCGTGACGCAGGAGGAGTACGACGCCCACCTCCAGCAGCTGGAGGACGCGGGCGCCACGTCCGAACTGCCGCTGCTCGGCGGCGACTATGCCAGCACACCTGCCGGACTCGAGTCCGGTGACGAGTCCGAGGAGGGGGCGGAGTGACCGCCACGTCCGCACACCCGACCACCGCCATTGCCGAGCCGCGCAAGCCGCTCGGGCAGATGCTGGCGACCATCCTGACGACGACCGACCACAAGCTGATCGGCAAGCTCTACCTGGGCACGTCGTTCGCGTGGTTCATGATCGGCGGCCTGATGGCCATGCTGATCCGGTCGGAGCTCGCCTACCCGGGCATGCAGGTCGTCAATGACGAGCTCTACAACCAGCTCTTCACCATGCACGGCACGATCATGCTGCTGCTCTTCGCGACGCCGCTGTTCTTCGGCTTCGCCAACGTGGTCATGCCCCTGCAGATCGGCTCGCCCGACGTGGCGTTCCCGCGCCTGAACATGTTCAGCTACTGGCTGTTCCTGTTTGGTGGTCTGATCGCTGCCTCCGGCTTCCTGACCCCGCAGGGCGCGGCCGACTTCGGCTGGTTCGCCTACACGCCGCTGTCCGACGCCGTGCGCTCACCCGGCGTCGGTGGTGACCTCTGGATCATGGGTCTGTGGATGGCCGGTCTCGGCACGATCCTCGGTGCCGTCAACTTCATCACCACGATCATCTGCATGCGTGCGCCTGGCATGACGATGTTCCGGATGCCGATCTTCGTCTGGAACACCCTGGTCACCAGCCTGCTCGTGCTGATCGCCTTCCCGGTGCTCGCCGGCGCGCTGCTCTCGCTCGAGGCCGACCGACAGCTCGGCGCCCACGTCTTCGACACCGCCCACGGCGGCGCGATCCTGTGGCAGCACCTGTTCTGGTTCTTCGGGCACCCCGAGGTCTACATCATCGCGCTGCCGTTCTTCGGCATCATCACCGAGATCCTGCCGGTCTTCAGCCGCAAGCCGATCTTCGGCTACATCGGCCTCGTCGGCGCCACCCTCGGCATCGCGATCCTGTCCGTCGCCGTGTGGGCGCACCACATGTTCGTCACCGGCGCCGTCGACCTGCCGTTCTTCTCCGGCATGACGTTCCTGATCGCCATCCCAACAGGCGTGAAGTTCTTCAACTGGATCGGGACCATGTGGGGCGGGTCCATCTCCTTCGACACGCCCATGCTCTGGTCGATCGGCTTCCTCACGACGTTCCTCTTCGGTGGCCTGACCGGCATCATCCTGGCCAGCCCGCCGCTGGACTTCCACGTGTCCGACTCCTACTTCGTGGTCGCGCACTTCCACTACGTCGTCTTCGGCACCGTCGTGTTCGCGATGTTCGCGGGCTTCTACTTCTGGTGGCCCAAGATGACCGGGCGGATGCTCGACGAGCGCCTCGGCAAGCTGCACTTCTGGCTGCTCTTCATCGGCTTCCATCTCACCTTCCTGGTGCAGCACTGGGTCGGCGTCGAGGGCATGCCGCGTCGCTACGCCGACTACCTGCCGGACGACGGGTTCACCACGCTCAACCAGGTGTCCACGATCGGCGCGTTCCTGCTCGGCGCCTCGACCCTGCCGTTCCTCTACAACGTCTACGTCTCGCGCCGCGCTCCGCTGGTCACCGTGGACGACCCGTGGGGCTGGGGCCGCTCGCTCGAGTGGGCGACCAGCTGCCCGCCGCCGCGGCACAACTTCGTCACCATCCCGCGGATCCGCTCGGAGTCGCCGGCGTTCGACCTGCACCACCCGGAGGTGGCGGCGATCGAGCTGGAGGACAACGAGATGGCCCGGGTCGGCGGACCTGCCGACGCGCCTGACATGGAGGGTCGCGAGGAGATGCTGCGCGACCGCAACGACGACCCGGAGGGCAACGCCTGATGAAGTCCGAGGCCTGGATCTTCGCGATCTGCACGATCTTCTTCGTGCTGGTCAGCCCGGCGTACTGGTTCATCACCGGTGACTGGACCGGCACCTCCGCGCTGGTCATGACGACGCTGCTCTCGGCCATGGTGACCCTCTACCTCGGGTTCCATGCCAAGAACATGGACCCGCGCCCCGAGGACCGCAAGGACGGCGAGATCGCCGACGGCGCCGGCGAGCTGGGCTTCTTCCCGCCGTACTCCTGGTGGCCGCTGTGGTGCGCGCTGACACTGTCGGTGTGTGTCTTCGGGATCGCCGCGGGAGCCTGGTGGCTGTTCGTCATCGGTGTGGTCATCGGCGCTGTCGCCCTCACCGGGTGGATCTTCGAGTACTACCGCGGCGTGCACGCGCACTGAGCGCTCCCGGCACGCGGGCGGTGCACCGAAGAATGGGTTCGTCTGGGGTCGGCGGTTACCCTGGGGCAGACCGTTATGCACGCCTTCATGGGGGAGTTCCAGCATGTCCGACCGAGGCCTGCGCCCGCTGGCGGCGACCGCGGCCCTGATCCTGGCCGGGTTCGCCCTCACCGCGTGCGACAGCAATGACGTGCCGGGAGCCTCGGCGCTGACGGGTGACTCGAGCGAGTCCCCGAGCGCGGCGGCTGCCGCGGCCGTCCACGTCACCGCCAACGTCAAGCGCGGCGCGTCCGACGTCCCGGTCGACACCGAGCTCTCTGTGAGGGCCGACGGCGGCACGATCACCGCCGTACGCGCCACCTCGGCCGAGGGTGCACTCCCGGGCGAGGTCTCGGCGGACGGTGCGGTCTGGAAGGCCACCGGCCGGCTCGAGCCGGGCACGTCGTACGTCGTGAAGACGACCGCCGAGACCGAGGACGGCAAGCAGGTCCGGCGCACCACCCGGTTCGCGACGCAGGACCTGACCCTGGACCAGCAGACCTACCCGTCCGTGGCGCCTCTCGCGGACGAGACCGTCGGCGTCGGCATGCCGGTGATCGTCACCTTCGACCTGCCGGTCACCGACAAGGCGGCGTTCGAGAGGCACATGACCGTCACGTCCTCTCCGGCCCAGGCGGGCGCCTGGCACTGGCTGAGTGCCACCGAGGCGCACTGGCGCCCCAAGAAGTACTGGCAGGCCGGCACGGACGTCCACGTGGACGTCGACGTCAACAGCGTCCCGGCAGGTGGCGGCATCTACGGCCAGGAGAGCCGTGAGCTCGACTTCCACGTGGGCGAGGCGCACATCTACAAGGTCAACGCGCAGACCCACCAGATGAAGGTCCTGAGCAACGGCAAGCTGCTGCGCACGATCCCGATCACGACCGGCAAGCCCGGCTTCACGACCCGCTCCGGCATCAAGGTGATCATCGAGAAGTTCGACACCAAGCGGATGAACTCCGAGACCGTCGGCATCCCTGCCGGCAGTGCCGACGCCTACGACATCGACAACGTGAAGTGGGCCATGCGGCTCACCTACTCCGGAGAGTTCATCCACGGCGCACCGTGGTCGGTCGGCTCCCAGGGCTACGCCAACGTCTCGCACGGCTGCACCGGCATGAGCGACGCCAATGCGCAGTGGCTCTACGCGATGAGCCGCCGCGGCGACGTCGTCGTCTACACCGGCACCGACCGCCGGATGACCTTCGACAACGGCTACGGCGACTGGAACGAGTCGTTCGCGAAGTTCAAGCAGGGCTCCGCGCTGTCCTGACCGACCGACACGGTGGTTGAGGTGCGAGCGGCGCTAGCGGCGAGCCTCGAAGCCACCATGAGCGCGTGACCCATCGGCGTACCTACGGTGGCGCGGACCGGGCGGCGGTGGCTGGGCAACCGTTCTGGGGAGTTCTGTGAGCTCGGATGGTTGCTGGCTCACCGCTGGGCGGCGGTGGGCCTGCGGTTGGTGACCACTCGGTGCTCGCAGGTCGGACGACGGTGGTTTCGAGGCTCAGGCCTGGCGACCTGTGCACCCAACCACCGTGTCGGGCTCACGAGAAGCACGAAGGCCGCCCGACTCCCGGGGGAGTGGGCGGCCTTCAGGCTGCTTCTTGTCGTGCTGCGTCGCGACCCGCCCGTCGGGGCGATCGATCAGTGCGAGCGCAGGTTCTCGTCCTCGACCAGGTGGTGGCCGTCGAACTGGTGGCCGTCGGCCGCGTGACCTTCCTGGCCTTCCTGGAGCTCGTGCTCGTGGTCGGCGTGGTGGTGACCCTCCGCGAGCTCCTCTGGCGTCGGCTTCTGCACGTTGTCGGCGTACCAGAGCGTGCGGACCCGGCGCTGCAGTCCGGCCAGGCGACCCTCGCCGGGAGCGGGGATGCCGTTGGCATCGGTGCCCTCGGGCCCGCCGTTGAGAGCGGGGTCGCGCTCGCGGGCGGTGAGCGTGTAGGCCCGCGACTCGGGGAGCGGCAGGTGCCGCTCCGAGTAGCCGCCCTCGGGGGAGCGCATGATGATGCCGGTCTCGTAGCCGTGCAGCAGCGTCTCGTTGTCCTTGCGCTGCAGCGAGATGCACCAACGCCGGGTGATCAGGAACGCGATCACCGGGCCGATGAAGACAGCCCCTCGCAGGAAGTACGTGATCTGGTTGATCGACGAGTGCAGCTTGATCGCGATGATGTCGTTGCCGCCGGCGATCCAGAAGAGGCCGTACATCGTCATCAGGGCGACCATGAGGGCCGTCCGGGTCGGCGCGTTGCGCGGGCGCTCCAGCAGATGGTGCTCGCGCTTGTCGCCGGTGATCCAGGCGTCGAGGAACGGCAGCAGCATCAGGATCGTGAACATCAGGAGCGGCAGCACCAGGATCGGCAGCATGACGTTCCAGCTGATCGTGTAGCCCCAGAGGTGCGTCTCGATGCCCGGCATGATCCGCAGGGCGCCGTCGGGCCAGCCCATGTACCAGTCGGGCTGGGAGCCCGCTGTCACCTTCGACGGGTCGTAGGGGCCGTACTTCCACACCGGGTTGATCGTTAGCAGAGCGCCGAGCAGGGCGGTCACGCCGAACACGATGAAGAAGAAGCCACCGGCCTTGGCGGCGTACACCGGGAGCATCGGGTAGCCCACGACGTTCTTCTCGGTGCGGCCGGGACCAGGCCACTGCGTGTGCTTGTGGTAGACGAGCAGCAGCATGTGGGCGGCGATCAGCGCGAGCAGCAGGCCCGGGATCAGCAGCACGTGGATCGTGTAGAGCCGCGGGATGATCGACTCACCTGGGAACTCGCCTCCGAAGAGGAAGAACGACATGTACGTGCCCACGACCGGGCTCGCCTTGATGAACCCGTCCGCGGCGCGCACTCCGGTGCCGGAGAGCAGGTCGTCGGGCAGCGAGTAGCCGGTGAAGCCCTCGAGCGTGCCGAGGAGCAGCAGCAGCGAGCCGATGACCCAGTTGAGCTCACGCGGCTTGCGGTAGGCGCCCGTGAAGAACACCCGCAGCAGGTGGATCATCATCGAGGCGATGAAGAGCATCGCCGACCAGTGGTGCATCTGCCGCATGAGCAGTCCACCGCGGACGTCGAACGAGATCCGCAGCGTCGAGGCGAAGGCCTCGGACATGTGGATGCCGCGCAGCTGCTCGTAGGTGCCGTTGTACTGCACCTCGCCCATGCTCGGCGTGAACCACAGGGTGAGGAAGACACCCGTCAGGAGCAGTACGACGAAGCTCCACAGCGCGATCTCGCCCAGCATGAAGGACCAGTGGTCCGGGAAGACCTTGCGGAGGTTCTTCTTCGCCATCGTGGCGAGGCCGAGGCGCTCGTCGGCCCAGGTGGCGACCGCGGCGGCCTTGCTCGGCTTCTGTGTCGTCGCCGCGGTCGTCGTGTTGCTGTTGGCGACCTTGCTGGTGTCCATGATCAGCCACGCTCCCAGTAGCTAGGTCCCACGGGTTCGTCGAAGTCGGCCTGAGCAACGAGGTAGCCCTCGCTGTCGACCGCCAGCGCGAGCTGGGGGAGTGGACGGGCGGCCGGCCCGAAGACCACTCGAGCGCCGTCGGCGAGGTCGAAGGTCGACTGGTGGCAGGGGCAGAGCAGGTGGTGCGTGGTCCGCTCGTAGAGGGAGATCGGACAGCCCACGTGGGTGCAGATCTTCGAGTAGCAGAGGATGCCGTCGACCGACCAGTTCTCCCGGCCCGGAGGGGCGGTGATCTCGTCGGGCTCGATGCGTACGACGACGACCGCGCCCTTCGACTTTGCGACCTGGAGGGCGACGCCTTCCATCGGCTCGCCGTCCTCGCCGCCGTTGAACAGCGCCTCCGGCTCGGCGTTCACGAGGTCGCCGATCTCGAGGTCGGACGGGCGGATCGGGGAGCCGACGACGTCGCGGACGACGCGCATGCCCTTCGTCCACACGGTGTGCTCGAGGCCGGAGCCCGGGAACGGCGGGTTGGCCACCACCTGGGCGTTGGTCGGGCCGAGGTCGCGCAGGAAGACGACCGCAGGCAGGCCGAGCAGGCCGAGCGCACCGAGCAGCGAGTTGCGCACCAGCGGGCGCCGGCCGATGCCGGACTCCTCGAGGCCGTCGCTGAGCGCCTGGATGGTGGCCGCCCGGTCCTCCTCGGAGGACGCTGCCGGGTGGCGGTACTCCATGATCTCGACGTCCGCCATCAGCTTGCGGGCCCACTGGATGATGCCGATGCCGATGCCGAGCAGGGCGCCGGCGAGGCACAGGCCGAAGACCAGGTTCTGCGCACCGAGCCCGCCGACCGTGTCATCGGCGTCGATCGTGAAGTACGAGACCAGCAGCAGGATCGTGCAGACCGCGGACAGGGTGAAGAGGGCCGCGACCTGGCGCTCGGCGCGCTTCTCAGCCTTGGGGTCGACGTCCGTCGGACGCCAGTGGTGCTCTTCCAGACCCGGATTGGCGTACAGGTCGTCGCGCGCGGGGAGGTGCTCGTCCACCGGCTCGTCGTGGCTGTGACCGTCGGTCACGGGTGGGGTGCTCACGCGTCCACCTTCTTCTTGGTCGTACGGGTCGTGTGGGCCGCGATCCAGATCGCGAAGCCGACCAGCAGCCCGATGCCGAGCAGCCAGGCCGCCATGCCCTCGGGCACCGGGCCGAGTCCGCCGAGGCCGAAGCCGCCGTAGTCGGGCATCTCGCGCAGCGAGTAGAGGTACGCGATCACGTCGCGCTTCTCGTCGGGGGAGAGGTTGCCGTTGGCGAAGTTCGGCATGTTCTGCGGGCCGGTCAGCATCGCCTCGTAGATGTGCCGCGCGCTGGTCTCGCCCAGGTTCGGGGCGTAGCCGCCGTGCGGCATGGCTCCGCCAGAGCCCTCGAAGTTGTGGCAGGCGGTGCAGTTGGTCAAGAAGATCTGGCCACCGCGAGTGATCGCCGCTTCGCGCTCCTCGTCGGACAGACCCTCGATGCTGTAGTCGTCCTCGGTGGGGATCGCCGGGCCGGGGCCCAGCGAGGCGACGTACGCCGCGAGCGCCGCGGTCTCCTCGTCGTCGAAGGTCTCGGGCTTGCTCGGCACCTGCGCGCCGGGCTGGACCATCGGCATCCGGCCGGTGCCGACCTGGAAGTCGACCGCTGCGGCGCCGACTCCGATCAGCGGGGGCCCGAGGAAGTCGCCGTCCTCGTCGCGGATGCCCTCGCCGTTCTGGCCGTGGCAGAAGGAGCAGCTGACCAGGAAGAGGTCACGCCCCTGGGCGATCTGCTCGGTGTTGGACACGGTCTCGTCGGCCTGGGCGGTGGTGTTGACGACGGCGGTGAAGATGCCGCCGGTGAGCAGCAGGCCCGCGATGATCACGAGCACACCCGCGAGCGGGCCACGGCGGTGCCGCGAGAGTCGACCTGCGGATCGATTCAGGAGACGCACTTTGAGTCCTTGCGTTTGTCGGTCGGCTCGGGGCTACTTGACGAGGTAGATCGTGGCGAAGAGGCCGATCCACACCACGTCGACGAAGTGCCAGTAGTACGACACGACGATGGCGCTGACGGCCTGCTCGTGGGTGAACTTGCGGGCGACCAGGGTGCGACCGAGCACGAACAGGAACGCGATCAGGCCGCCGGTCACGTGGATTCCGTGGAAGCCGGTGGTGAGGTAGAACATCGTGCCGTAGGCCGAGTCCTGGATCGTGACGCCCTCCTTGACCAGCGAGGCGTACTCGGTGGCCTGGCCGGCGATGAAGACCGCGCCCATCACGTACGTGAGGACGAACCACTCACGCAGGCCCCAGCCCTTCACGTTGAACACCGAGCCGGTGCGGCCGACCTGGCCGCGCTCCGCGGCGAAGACGCCCAGCTGGCAGGTCAGTGACGACAACACGAGGATCGTGGTGTTCACCGAGGCGAACGGCACGTTCAGGATCGCGGTGTTGTCGGCCCACAGCTCGGGGCTCACGGCCCGGATCGTGAAGTACGACGCGAACAGGGCCGCGAAGAACATCAGCTCACTGGAGAGCCAGATGATCGTGCCGACCGAGACCATGCTCGGTCGGTCGTGGTGCCCGTGCAGACGGGAGGCTGGGATCGCTGTTGCTGTCGCCACGCGGTCATTATGTCGTGACCTGAGGGGGAGGGCACCCCGACCCCCTGCGTTTCGGCGTCATAAAGTTCACAACGTGCTCATCCCAGCGGTCGTGACCGTCCTCGACACCGGTGCGGACCTGCCCCGGTTCACCTTCGGGACCGTCCTGACCGGCTGGTCGCTGCAGCCGGTCGCGTTCGTCCTGACCGTCTGGGTGGCCGGTCTCTACCTCTGGGGAGTGGTCACCCTCCACCGGCGCGGCGACCGGTGGCCGGTCGGCCGCACGATCGCCTTCGTGCCGATCGGGATGGGGCTCTTCTACTTCGCGACCGCGTCCGGGCTCGGCACGTACGACGACACGCTGATCAGCGTCCACATGGTCCAGCACATGATCCTGTCGATGCTGGTCCCGATGTCGCTGGCGCTCGGTGCCCCGGTCACGCTCGCGCTGCGGACGCTGCCCGCCGGTCCGCGGCGCTGGCTGCTGGTCGTGCTCCACTCGCGGGTGGCGAGGGTGCTGACCTTCCCGCCGCTGACGTTCCTGCTCTACGTGATCTCGCCGTGGGCGCTCTACTTCTCGGGCTGGTACCCGGCCACGCTCGACTCGACGTACCTCCACGAGATGATGCACATCCACCTGGTGCTCGTGGGATGTCTCTTCTTCTGGCCGATCGTCGGCGTCGACCCGCTGCCGGGCAAGGTCGGCTACCCGTTCCGGATGCTGCTGGTCGTGCTGACCCTGCCGTTCCACGCGTTCCTCGGCGTCACGATCATGGCCGAGGAGGACATCATCGGCGGCGACCACTACGCGAACCTGCACGACGGCCCGATGGGCAGCTGGCTGCCCGCTCCGATCGACGACCAGCACCTCGCCGGCGGCATCCTCTGGGGATCTGGCGACCTGATCGCGCTGGTGCTCTTCGGGGTGCTGTTCGTGCAGTGGGTGCGGCAGTCCATGCAGGAGGCGAAGCGCGAGGACCGGCGGCTGGACCTGCTCGAGGCGCGGGAACGGGCCGAGCAAGAACGCGCGGCATCCGCCCGCACGGCCGACGGTGACCGGTAGGCTCCCGAACGTGAGCGACTCGACCTCCCCGACCGCGCCCCTGAAGGTGCTGGTCTACAGCGACGACGTGAACACCCGCCAGCAGGTCATCCTGGCCCTCGGCCGCAGGCCGCACCCGGACCTGCCCGAGCTCGAGTACGTCGAGGTGGCCACCGAGCCGGTCGTGATCCAGAACATGGACGCCGGCACGATCGACCTGGCGATCCTCGACGGCGAGGCCGTGCCCGCCGGCGGGATGGGCATTGCGAAGCAGCTCAAGGACGAGATCTACCAGTGCCCGCCGGTGGTCGTGCTGACCGGCCGGCCGCAGGACGCCTGGCTGGCCACCTGGTCGCGTGCCGAGGCCGCCGTACCGCACCCGCTGGACCCGATCCAGCTCGCGGAGACGGTCATCTCGCTGCTGCGCTCGCGCGTCCCTGCCACGACGTGAGCCACAGCTGGCCGGAGGTCCTCGGCGCGCTGGTTGCCGGCACCGACCTGAACGCGTCGCAGACCGCGTGGGCGATGGGGGAACTGCTCTCCGGTGAGGCCAGCCCCGCGCAGATCGCCGGCTTCGCCGTCGCGCTTCGCGCCAAGGGCGAGACGATCGACGAGGTCCTCGGCCTGGTCGAGGCGATGTACGCCGTCGCGACGCCGCTCTCGATCCCGGGCCGGCTGCTGGACATCGTCGGCACGGGCGGAGACCGCTCGATGTCGGTGAACATCTCGACGATGGCGGCGATCGTGGCCGCCGGCGCGGGTGCGCGGGTCGTCAAGCACGGCAACCGGTCCGCGTCCTCGAAGTCCGGCTCGGCCGACGTGCTCGAGCAGCTCGGCATCCGGCTCGACCTGACCCCCGACCGGGTGGCGGCCGTGGCCGAGGAGGCCGGCATCACCTTCTGCTTCGCCGCGACCTTCCACCCGGCCATGCGACACGCCGCCGTCGCGCGGCGCGAGCTCGGCATCGGCACGACGTTCAACCTGCTCGGCCCGCTGACCAACCCGGCCCGCGCGGGCGCCCAGGCGATCGGCTGCGCCGACCCGCGGCAGGCGCCGGTGATGGCCGGGGTGTTCGCCGGTCGCGGTGTGGATGCCTGGGTGTTCCGCGGCGACGACGGATTCGACGAGCTCACCACGACCACGACGTCCCGGGTCTGGCGCGTGCACGAGGGTCAGGTCACCGAGACCACGGTCGACCCCGCCGAGCTGGGCATCGCGCGCAGCACCACCGAGGCCCTGCGCGGTGGCGACGCCGCGCACAACGCGGACGTCGTACGACGCCTGCTCGACGGCGAGACCGGGGCGGTCCGAGACGCCGTCCTGCTCAACGCGGCCGCGGCGCTCGCCGTGCACGACACCCCGACCGAGGACCCGCAGACGGCTCTGGTGGCCGGGTTCGCGCGAGCGGCCGAGGCCGTCGACTCGGGAGCTGCCAAGGCTGCGCTCGAGCGCTGGGTGGCCGCGTCCGCCCGCTGATTCGGCGCCGCTGTCAGACGACCTTCAGCACCAGGCGGGTCGACGTGCTCTTCGCGGCCGTGCTCGTGCCGTCGTACGTCGCGACGAGCCGGTGCTTGCCCTTTCTCAAGTTCTTCAGCTTGACGGTGACCGTGCCGTCCTTCTTCAGCTTCGCCGTCGCGATGACCTTCTTGCCGTCGCGCACCCGAACCTGACCCGACGGCGTCGGCCACCCGGGGACGGTGACGGTGACGGTCGCTTTGACCTTCGCCTTCCGTCCTCCCTTCGCCTTGAGCGTGGTGAAGGGGAGGGTGAGCGTCGTCGTCGAGGTCATCCGGGCGACCTTCACCGCAGCCGTGGTGGCGGTGCCGCTCTCATAGCCTGTGCGGGTAGCGGTGACCAGCACGCTCAGCGCGTGCGTCGCATCGGCCGCCACCGGGGTGTAGGTCGTCGTCGTGGCGCCCGACAGCGGGTTGCCGTCGCGCAGCCACTGCACGGTGTACCGGACCCCGGCGCCCCAGGACCCGAGCAAGACGCCGAGGCGCTGACCAACCTGGGGCTGACCGGTGATGGTCGGCGGGACCGAAGGGCTGGGTGCTGCGCCAGCTGCGACCACGACTCCTGGCGTCGTGACGACAGCATCGCCGTACCCGGCCTTCTTTCCGGTGACCTGGAAGGTCATCGTCCTGCCCAGATCGCTGTCGCGCACCGCGTAGGACAACGTGCCCGAGCTCGCGACCACGCCGTCGCGCAGCCAACGGTACGTCGTCGCGATCCCGGCCTGGTCCCACTCCGGCAGCGTCGCGTTGAGCGTCGTCCCCACCCGACCGGAGCCGTTGATGGCGGGAGGCGTCACGGCGCTGGTGGTCGCACCGAGCACACCGGTGACGGCGTTGCTGACGGCCGTGGCCGGGTCGTAGCCGGCGACGTTGCCGGTCACGCGGAGCGAGATGCTCTTGCCGACGTCGGAGGTCACCACCTCGTAGTCGACTCCGGTGGCGCCGGAGATCGCGCCGCCGTTGCGCAGCCACTGGTACGTCGCGACGACATCGGGCACGTCCCAGATGGGGTTGCTGCCGTGCAACAGCTCGCCGACTGAGCCCGATCCGGTCACCACGGGCAAGGTGGTCGCGATGGGTCCGGCCTGGACCGTGACGTTGCGCCAGGCCGACGACGCGATGGCAGCCCCGCCTGCGTCCAGGGCGGTGACTCGCCACTGCCACGCGCCGGCCGGGATCTTGGCCGTCGGAGCCCAGGCCAGGGCAGCGGTCGTGACCGTCTCCTTGACGGCGCCGGTGAGCTCACGTCGCTCGAGCCTGTACGTCGTCGCCCCCGGAACGGAGTTCCAGGTGTAGAGGCCGTCCGCGGTCGGCATCGTCCCATCGGCTGCCGGGAGGTCGAGGATGGGTGCGGCCCCCTCGATCCGGTAGGCGGCCCAGTCGCTCCACCCACCCGGGTTGCCGCTGTCGTCGACGCCGCGCACCCGCCACACGTAGTCGGTGCCAGCGGGCAGCGGCGTGAGCGGGGCGAGGGCGGCCACGCTCACGCGCTCGTCGATGACCTTGTTGACCGGGGACGCGGTCGTGTCCGCCTGCTTGTAGACCTGGACGTCGTAGCTGACCGCGAACGGGGGCGCAGTCCAGCGAAACGCATCGGTCATCGAGAGGACGCCGGTCGGGGAGATCGGCGAGGGCCGTGGTGAGCCCTTCACGAACATCCGGGTGTCGCCCCACGGGAGGGCGCGGTTGTCGCCGTCGTACGCTCGGACCCGCCAGTACAGCGTGCCCTCCGGGTAGAGCCTGCCGTACGCCGTGTACGTCGTCTGGTCGACCACCACGTCGTCGATCACGCGGTCGAATCCGACTGTCAAGGACACCTGGACCTGGTAGGTCCGTGCCTCCTGGTCGGAGCGCTCTCCGGTCACCGGATGCGGGGCCGCCGCCTGGTTGGTCGCGAGGTAGTCGCTCCACGAGAACGTGATGTCGCTGGAGGTCTCGAGGACCGGGTCGGTGATGACCTGGGGGGATCGCTTCTCGAAGGCGTGGTTGGCCTGGAGGGGGTCGGCGGCGCAGACGCCGGGGGCCTTGCAAGGTCGGATGTACCAGTAGTAGGCCGTGCCTGCTTGGCTCTCGGGCAGCGTCGCAGCCTTGGTCCAGCGCGTGCTCACCGTCTTCGGCAGCGCGGTCGAGTCGGAGTAGCTGCCGTAGACCATATTCTGGAAGTTGCGGTCCCGGGATACGTAGACCAGGTAGTACGCCACGTCCGCATTCGGCTGCCAGTTGAGGACGGGGGTGCCGGCGGTGGTCGGGCAGATCCGTCCCGGGGTGTCGAGCAGGCTGTAGGTGCAGGTCGATCCGCTGTCGAGGCTGCTGCCCTTGATCGCGACCTGGTGGCCGGTGACGGGAGCGGGGGAGGTGACCGTGAAGGCGCCTCTGTCGTCGATCTGGCCGATCAGGTGCTCGTCCTCGTCGAAGGCCTGCACGAACCACTCGTAGTTGCCGCCTGCGATGTTGAGCTTCCCGTCGTCCGTGGCGGCGGGATAGGCGAACGCGCCGTCCACCGGGTGGAACGAGTTCGTTCCGGCGGTCCCGACCCAGAGCCGGTAGGTCGCCGCACCGTCCAGCGGTTCCCAGCGCAGCGCGGGGAAGCGGTCCGTGGGCGCCGCGCCCTGCGCCAGCGGTGTGAGCGGGCCGACAGCCGTCTCCGGCACGTTGCCGGTGAGTCGGAAGGTCCGGCTGGCGCCGATCGTCAGCGGGGTCGCGGTGCCGTCATTGCCGATGGGTTGCACGGTCCACTCGAAAGGGCCGGACGCCGGGTCGAGCTCGTCGGGGACGGTCCACGAGGTCGAGTAGGTCGTCGTCCCGTAGGAATCACCGGTGTGCGACACCACGCTGACGGCGTACCTCTCGGCGCCGGCCACCGGGTCCCAGCGCAGGCTCGGCAGGTCGACGAGCTCGTTGTCAGCGGGGGCGACCTGGTGCACCTGCTGGCGTGAGTAGCGGAAGCGACCGATCGGCGAGTAGTAGCCCTGCACGTTCGCTGGTCCGTCGAGGGCCTTCACCCGCCAGTACAGCGAGGTGTTGAGGCCGAGGAGACACTGGTTCGCCCCCATCCGCTCCGGCGTGAACGTGGTGAGCGGGGTGGTGCAGGAGCTGAAGGTGCCGGGCGAGAACGACTCGTCGGTCCCGACATCGAGTCGGTACGTCGTGGCGTGCCGTACCGGCGTCCACTGGAAGTACATGTCGCCGGTCACGGCCGGCGAGAGGGCGTTGGGCGGGAAGACGAGGCGCGGTGCACCGTTGAGGTCGGGCGCCGGGTTGGGGTCGATGCCATGCCCCTGGGTCGTCGCCAGTGGGTCCCAGGTGCGGGTGAAGCTGTGGATCGGCACGGCGCTCCACGGCACGGCGACGCTGAGCGGGTCGATCGCCCGCACCTGCCACCAGTAGTCGTCGACGTCGTATGTCGTCGGCGGGGAGTACCGCGTCCCCTTGACCGTCCGGGCGTCGACGATGTTGGTGCTCGCGAACTCGTCGTCGGTGCTGACTCGCAGCTCGTAGCGCAGTGCACCTGTCACCGGAGCCCAGTCGAGCACGACGTCCTCGAGGTCCTGGCCGTCAGCCGGGCTGGTCACGACAACGGGGTCGAGGTCGCCGAGCGTGAACGTGCGGGACACCGACGGGAAGGTCAGCTGCCCGCTCGCCAGTGTCGCGATCACCCGCCAGGCCCACTCGCCGCTGGCGATCGCGATGGGGGTGGACGTGGTCGTCCGGGTCGTCCCGCTGATCGTGCCGATCCAGTCGACGTCCGGGCCGCGATCGACCTCGACCGTGTAGCCGGTGGCTCCGGGCACGGGGTCCCATCGGAAGACGACCGGCTCGGAAGGCTGGTCCAGCAGCTCGCCGTCGCTAGGCGCCCGGAGGACGGGGCCTGCCAGCCGACTGCGCGAGAAGGACGCGGTCGTCCAGTCGCTGGTCCCCGTGGTGCTCTTGGCGCGCACCCGCCAGTACAGGTCGCTCATCGGCAGCTGGATGGTCGGGGTGACACGCCGGTTGACCGTGCTGATGGTCGAGACGAGCTTCGTCGAGAAGTCGGCGGCCGCCGAGATGTCGACCTCGTAGCTGGTGGCGTCGGGGACGCGGTCCCAGCCCAGCACGGGTGTCGCGTCGACGGTGTCGCCGATGCCGGGCGTGAGCCCGGTCGGCGCGGCCGGTGCGGCCGACGCAGGTGGGGCGGCGCAGAGCGCCGCCAGGACTGCCAGGGCCGCCACCGTTGCGGCGACCCGGGCGTGCACTCCTCGAGCGAGCACGACGTTCCTCCAGCTTCCACCGGTCGAAGGTCGACCGAGCGTAGAGGCGAAAAGGTGGGTGAGCTGCCTGTCGAGTCCGAAGATGACCCACGCCGACCACGGGATGTGGCCGTTTGGCCGACACCCGGGGGATAGGTCAGTCGAGACCGAGCGAGAACGCCGACTCGAGGTCGTGCTTGGAGTAGGCCCGGAAGGCGATGTGCGTCTCGGTAGCCTGCACGCCGGGCACCTTGTTGAGCTTGTCGGCCACCACCGACGCGACGTCGTCGTGGTCGCGGACCCGGACCAGCGCGATCAGGTCGATCTGGCCGGTCACCGAGTAGACCTCGCTGATCCCCTCAAGGGCGGCGATGGCCTCGGCCACCTCTGGGATGCGGGCGACGTCGGCCTTGACGAAGACGATGGCGGTGATCACCCGCCGACCCTAACCTCCGGCCGCGGTGCACGCACTGGCCGCCGCGTTGCCCTGGGCACGCCGGCCGTGGTCGCGCACCCGAGAGCGAGTGCCCCGGCGATCGTGAGGACGGCGACCGAGACAGGTGCGGGGACCGGCCAGTCCGCGGCTTTCGCCAGCGGGACCGTCGGGTTGTCGAGCCCGAGGACGCGGAACTGGCTGGCGACCTGGGAGATCGCGATCCCGGTGGCAGCCAGCGCGCCGGTCAGCCTCAGCGCCCGATGCGACGCGATGTCGGCACGATCCAGGACGATGCCGGCAAGGATCAGCGCTCCCATGGCCACCGGGTAGCTGTACCTGCCCTGCCATGCCGTGCCCACCGCGGAGTACGTGGCGACCGTGACAGCGCTCGGCAGCAGGACGGAGATCGCGACGACGGTCAGGATCGCTGCTCGTTCTCGCCGTGCAGCGAGTCGGGCGGCAAGGCCGACCAGGACCGCCCACCCGGAGAGAACCACGGCGTAGACCACCAGCGGCGCCGGGTCGTCGCGCGCCGGGAACGCGCCGACGCTCTGCAGCAGCCACAGGAGCGCCTGGCCCGGAAGCACCGTCCAGACCGAGGCTGCTGCTCCCGTCTGGTCCGCTGGCGGCGGAGCGTTCGTCGAGGCGCTCGCGCTCCACGCGAGACCACCGATCACGGCGAGCCCGATGACCGCGGCGGCGAGTCGGGCGTCGGCACGTCGAACGAGTCGTCGTGCGTGGTCGGTGCCGTACGCCACCAGCACGACGACGAGGATCAGGCAGAGCCAGAGTGGACCGAAGGTGCGCACGGTCGCGAGGGGCACGGCACCGATCGTCACCGCAGCCAGCAGGCCACGTGCCCCAGCGCCACCGGTCGCGAGTCGGCTCGCGGCTGCCCACACGACTGCAGCCGACGCCATCTCGAGGCCGTTGGGTGCTGCCACCGTCGTCGAGTAGACGACGACGGGTGTCGTCGCAGCGACCAACCCGACGACCGCCCAACGTCCCTGACCGTCCTGGCCTCGAAGCGTCGCCGCCGCGAGCGCGAGCATCACCGCGCACATCATCGCGGCGGCGGCGCGCATCGCATACAGCGCCGCGTCGCCGCTGAAGGGCCGTGCCACGGAGCCGATGACGAAGTAGAAGACCGGGTTGTACCTCGCCGCCGAGCTGGTGACCTCCACCTGATCGTCGGGACCGGCCCGGTACGCGGTGCAGTTGGCGGACGTGGTGTAGCTGAGCGACTCGCACACCGGACGGGCAGCGGCCACCAGGTCGCGGGGGACTTCGACCAGCTCGCCCCACTGGCCGCGTAGCCCCTCGTGCGTGGTCGACCAGTCTCCCCGTGCCACAGCAGCTGCCTTGTAGGCGTGGTCGTGCTCGTCGAGTCCACGGAAGGCGGGTACGACGAGCATCCAGGCCGCCTGCAGGAGCAGCATGCCGAGCAGCACGAACGCGGAGGTTCTCCGCCGAGGACTCGTCATCGGCGGGCACTCACGACGTCGTCTGCCGCGCGTGCGCCGACGGGGTCAGCGCGTGGGAGAGCGCGGTGCCGGTCCGGCCCCAGTCCCTGCCGTGCGCGGCCGCGAGGCCGATCTGTGCTGCGTGGAGACGCGACGTCAGCCGGACCCGGGCCGCTCGGCACGCCCGCTCCCAGCCACGTGTGTGGCAACGGACCGCCAGCTCGTCCAGGAGTGCCGCCTCCTCGCCGAAGCGGTCGGCGTCGCGAGCGGCCGCGGACGACGCACTTGCAGCGTGCCGGCGGTACTGGAAGGCAACCTCCGGCAGCATCACCATCGTGCCCTCCGCGATCAGGACGTCCGCGAGCAGAGCCAGGTCGAGGGTCGTCGGGAGGTCCTGACGGAAGCCCAGCCACGAGATGTGCTCCCGGCGCCAGCACAGCGAGGGGAAGTAGGTCCAGTTCCCGCGCATCAGGGAGGTGACCAGGGGTTCGCCCGCCAGCTCCACGGCCTGACGTGGCTGCGGAGCCATCCTGGCCTTGACGCGGTCTGCGATCGGCCAGCACAGCTGTCCGTCGGCGTCGATCACCTGGACGCGTGGCTGGACGACCGTGGCCCTCGGGTATGCCGCCGTCGCAGAGACGATGGTCTCGACGTAGTTGGGGAGCAGGATGTCGTCGTTGCCGAGGAACGTCACGTACATCGTCCGGCTGAGGTCCAGGCAGCGCTGGAAGTTCCCGGCGATGCCGAGCCTGACCGGGTTCTGCTCATGCACGATGCGAGGGTCGTCGAGAGAGCGGAGCCACGCACCGACACGGCGGTCCGCGCCGTCCTCCACGACGGTCATGCTCCAGCGCTCGTCCGACTGTGCCAGGGCGCTCTCGACCGCGGCGCGCAGGTACGTGAACGACCCGTGGTGGGGGACCATGAATCCGACGACGGCATCGTCAGACATGGTCTGCCTCGACCGGTTCGCGGCGCCGTCCGTCCTGCCGGTTCGCCAGCGCGAGGGCGCGCGTCAGCTCAGCCAGCTGGCTCTCGAGCTCGCGCGTGCGGCGGTACTGGCTCAGCCCGCTGAAGAGGACGACCAGCACGAGCGCGTAGATCACGAGGTCCGTGCCGCGACCGACCCCCACCAGATTGGCCGCGGTCGTCACGAGCCCGGGAAACAACACCGCGACGATCCAGGCCGCTGCGAAGGCAAGGGAGCAGACCCGGGTGAACGCCAGCCGGCCCGCGTGCCGAGAGCCGCGGAGCAACCAGACCGCTCCGACGACCGCTCCGACGACGAGCACCACCTTGATGATCACGACGGTGAGTCCAGTCGCGCGGCGAAGAGGTCGAACAGCACGTTGAACGCGTTGAGGTTGGACTGGCCCTTGCTCATGGAGTATTCCGAGTAGGTCACCGAGATGGGGTGCTCGCGCCAGGTCAGCTTGTTCGAGGCGATCAGACGCTCGAGCTCGCTCGCATGGGCCATCCGGCGCTGGCGGAGCTCGAGGGCTTCGAACGCGCGTCGGTTGAGCACGCGCAGGCCGTTGTGGGTGTCGGTGAGCTCGAGGCCGCTCGACCAACGGGCGTACCTGAGGCCGGCCTTGAGCAGCAGCGCCTTCGTCCGAGGCTGGTCGACGGCGCGGCCCTGGGTTCGCGATCCGAGGACCACGTCCACGTCCTCCGCCATCGCCACCTCCACCATGGCGAGGGCGTCCGCCACGGAGTGCTGGCCGTCCGCGTCGAACGTGACGACGTAGGACGCATCCGGTTCGGAGCGGGCGAACTCCAGGCCGGTCCGCAGCGCCGCGCCCTGGCCCAGGTTGATCGCGTGCCGGAGCACGGCAACGCCGTGAGCTCGTGCAACCAGGTCGGATCCGTCGCTGCTGCCGTCGTCGACGCACACGACGTTCGGGAACACCTGCAGCAGGTCGTGCAGCACGCCACCCAGGGCCGGCGCCTCGTTGAAGACGGGGACCAGCACCCAGACGTCCGAGAGATCGCGGGGCTCCACGTCGCGGAGCCTAGGCGCGTCGGCACGTGCCGAGGGAGGGGTCGGAAGCGGAAAGAGCCCTTCGTCCGAGGGGCAGTAGCCCGAACGGGCTATGAGCGAACGCCAAGGGACGGGGGCTGGTGCACCGTGCTGAGTGCGCGACGGTCATCGAAGGGCACGAGCGACAACCGGGACTGGTTGACGGCGTCGTGCACGGCGAGGTGGCGGGTCGCACCGGCGACCGGGCAGGTCCACTCGCCGTCGACGTCGACCAGGCGGATGCCGGGGGACTCCAGCCAGCGCAGGATCTTCTCGGTCTCCTCGGCGGTCGCGGCGGGGACCGGCCCGGGGCCGGAGAGGACCGTCTCGGCCGACATCCGCAGCGTCGCGACGAAGCCGGCGGCATCGGCGCCCGGCGGGATCACCCCGGCGGCGGCCAGGCGCCCGTGGCGTACGACGTGCACCTCCCAGCGGCCCGGCTCGTCACGGCGCGCCGCGATGATCTCCGGGCACCGGGTGAGCGCGGAGAGCCGTTGGGTGCGAGCGGCGGCACGCACGAAGGCGGCCAGCCGGTCACGGTGGTTGCCGGCCTCCTCGAACCGTTCGTCCTCGGCGAGCGCGGCCATCCGGGCGTTGATCGCGTCGACGACCTCGTCAGGGCGCTGGAGCAGGGTGTCGCGCAGCTGCCGAACGACCGCGGCGTAGGTCGCCTCGTCGACGCTGCCGTCGCAGGGGGATAGGCAGCGGCCCATCTCGGCCAGCACGCAGGGGCTGCGGCTGTCCCGGGGGTCGCGGGCCATCCGGTCGGAGCACTGGCGGATCGGGAAGGTGTCGTGCAGCGCGGCCAGGCACTTCTCGGCGGTCTTCTTCGACGAGAACGGCCCGAGGTAGTCGGCGTCGTCGTCGAGCACCCGGCGCACCAGCGACAGCCGCGGCCACGGCTCGCGGGTCAGCTTCACGAAGTGGACCCGCTCCGGGAAGCGGGACCGCCGGTTGTAGCGCGGCTTGTGCTCGGCGATCAGTCGCAGCTCGCGGACCTCGGCCTCGAGCCCGGTCGCGCACTCGATGCCATCGACGACGCTGGCGATCCCGACCATCTCGCCCATCCGGGACCGGGTCTCGGAGGCGGTGAAGTAGGAGCGGACCCGGCTGCGCAGGTCCCGTGAGGTGCCGACGTAGAGCACCCGCGCCCGGTCGTCGCGGAAGAGGTAGACGCCCGGGGCGTGCGGCAGTCCCTCGGCGAGGTGCCGCTTCTTGCGCTGGGCAGTGGTGACCCGCGACGAGAACGTCGAGAGCTCCTCGAAGGTGTGCACGCCGACGCCGCCGAGCCGCTCCATCAGGCCGTGCAGCACGTCGACGGTCGCGCGGGCGTCGGACAGCGCCCGGTGGTTGGGCGTCGTCGCGGAGTTGAACGCCTTGGCCAGCGAGGAGAGCTTGCAGTTGGGTGCGTCGTCGCGGGTGACCACCCGGCGGGCCAGCTTGGCGGTGTCGAGCACCTCGAAGCGCGGCCACGGTCGGCCCTGCTGCTCGGCGAAGTGCTTGAGGAAGCCCACGTCGAACGGCGCGTTGTGCGCGACGAGCACGCATCCGGAGGCGAACTCGAGGAACGCCGGGAGGGCCGCCTCGATGGGCGGGGCGTCGGACACCATGCCGTTGGTGATGCCGGTCAGGACCGCGATGAACGCCGGGATCTCGGTGCGCGGGTTGACCAGGGTCTGGAACTCGCCGAGCACCTCGCCGCCGCGGACCTTGACCGCGCCGATCTCGGTGATCATCGAGCCGCCCTCGGCCGAGCCACCGGTGGTCTCGAGGTCGACCACGCAGAAGGTGATGTCGCGCAGTGGTCGGCCCAGCTCGTCGAAGCTGCGCTGCACCTCCCAACTGCTCATGTCTGGGACGCTAGAGGCGGCCACCGACAATCCGGCGGCGCCGCGCGGCACCCACCCGTAGGGTGGGACTCGACCGCAGACGTGTCCGAGGAGGTGCGATGGCCCTGACCATCCCCGGCGACGGGCAGCGCTGGCGGTGCGCCGGCTGCGGCAACCTCACCCGCTTCGACGTGACCCGGACCCGCCGTACGACCGAGTTCTGGCACTTCGACCTCGCGGGCGAGCACCAGGTCGAGGAGACCGAGCTGCGCACCGAGTCGGTCGAGCAGGTGTCCTGTCGCTGGTGCGGCCGCTCCGACGCGATCGAGCTCGTCGACCGATACGAGGCGGCGGAGCGCGAGCCGGCTCAGCTCGAGACGAGCTGACGGAGCCCACCGTGTCCGCCGCCGAGCCTCTAGAGCTGGCCGGGCTGCCCGAGCCCGTCCGCACCCGCGTCGTCGCCCAGGTGGCCGACGTGCTGCCCGACGTGCCCACGCTTCCTCCCGCCGTACGACGACTGGCGACGTTCGCCCCCGCGCGGCGGGCCCGGCTCGGGGCGAGTGCCATCGCCGAGGCGCTCGTCGACGACGAGGTGAGGGAGCGGGTCGGAGTCCAGGTCGCCGCGCGACCGGAGCCCGACGAAGCCGACGACGTGGCGGTGGCCGCGCGCCTGTGGCTGACGCGGCCGGACGGATGGGCGGAGGCCCTGGCCGCACGGGTCGCCCGGATCGAGGAGTCCGTGACGGTCGGCGAGAGCCGCGAACTCGAGCGGTTGCGCAAGCGGCTCGCCGACGCCGAGCAGTCGGTGCGCGAGCTGCGCGCCGCCCAGCAGGCACGCGAGGACGAGCTCCGGGCGGAGCACCAGGCCGAGCACGCCTCCCTGCGGCGCCGGCTCGGTGAGGCGCGCGCCGCCGAGCGGGAGTCCCGGGCGAGAGCCGACCGGGGCGAGGCAGAGGTCGCACGGCTGCGCGCCGAGACCGAGTCCCGCGTCGCGGCCCTCGAGAAGGAGAACCGGCAGCTGCGTGGCCAGGTCGAGCGACGAGACGCCGAAGGCGTCCAGGCCCGACGCGATGCCCGCACGGAGCGCGACGAGGCGACGGTCCGGGCCCGCCTGCTCCTCGAGTCCGTGATCGACGCGGCCACCGGGCTGCGCCGCGAGCTCGGCCTCCCGACCGTCGAGGGCACACCGGCCGACCGGGTCGAGGCGGACGTCGCGGCCGCCGGCGTACGGACACCGAGCTCGGCCGGCGCCCTCGGGGCCGCGGACCCGGGACTGCTGGAGCAGTACCTCCACATGCCGCGGGCACGCCTGCTCGTCGACGGCTACAACGTCAGCAAGCGGGCCTGGCCGAGCTCGTCGCTGGAGGCTCAGCGCAACCGGCTGACCGCGGCGCTGGCGGCCCTGGTCGCGCGCACCGGCGCCGAGACGACAGTGGTCTTCGACGCCGCCGAGACGGACCACCGGCCGCCGGTCGTCGCCCCGCGCGGCGTACGCGTCCTCTACAGCCCGCGCGGCGTGATCGCCGACGACGTCATCCGCGACCTGGTGGCGGTCGAGCCGACCGGCCGGGTGGTCCTGGTGGTCACCGCGGACCGCGAGATCGCGGTCGACGTCGCCCGCGACGGGGCGCGCGTGGTCGACCCGGACGCGCTCCTGTCGCTCATCGCTCGCTGAGCCGACACGCCGGGCTCCGGTCCGACCGGTCCCCGTTGTCGGTGGTCCCTGTCACCGTTCCTGACATGAGGACGACAATCGACTGCGACACCTGCGAGGTACGCGGGCTGCACTGCCACGACTGTGTGGTCACGGTGCTGCTGGGCCCACCCCCCGAGCTCACCTTCGACGACGACGAGCAGCGCGCGCTCGACGTCCTGGCGGAGAGCGGACTGGTGCCGCCGCTGCGGCTGGTCCGGCCCGTCGACCCGCCGCACCTGGAGTCGGCCTGATCGGGCCCCTGTGACCGGTGTGACGGATGTGACGCATGGGACACGTGCGGTCCGGATTCGGACGGGGCGTGCACAAACTCACTGTAAAAACCGGCGCGACACCGGTTGAAAGTTTGGCTGGTCCGTACCTCTCCGACTAGCCTCAGGCGTTCAGGTGGCCGGGGAGTGAATCACTCGGATTTGCGCGGCCACCGCGCTGAGTCCGGACTCGTCGACCTGTCGAGGAGCCCGGAGCCGGGGAACCATCGGTGGCGGGCCAGCCCGCTGCCAGGGGTGAATCCCCGCGAAGGACTCGACCACCTGTGTCGGAGCCGGACCGGGGTAGGGCAAATGTCGTGCCCGAATCCGTCAGCTCACCCGGTAGGCGTACGACGTACAAGGGAGAACTCCTGCTCGTGCAGAAGAGCCGGAAGCGCCTCATCACCATGCTCTCGGGTTGCGCCATGATCGCCGCTGTCGGCTTCATGCCCTCGACCCCCGCTCAGGCCGAGCCGAACATCGACGACGTGCAGAAGCGTGTCGACCGGCTCTACCACGAGGCCGAGCAGGCCCAGGAGCGCTACAACGACGCCAAGCTCGAGCTGCGCGACCTGCAGGGCGACCTGGACTCCCTCGAGGCAGACCAGGACCGCCAGGACGCCGCGTTCGAGGACGTTCGCGACCAGGTCCAGGACTCGATCGTGCGTCAGTACGAGGGCGAGAGCCTGTCCAACGTCGGTCAGGTCGTCGTCTCCGACGACCCGCAGACCTTCCTCGCGCAGCTGTCGACGATGTCGGCCTTCAACGACCTCCAGTCGCAGCTGTTCGACAAGTACGCCACCGAGGCCGAGGCGCTCGGCATCCGGCAGGACGCCACCGAGAAGCGCGCCGCCGACGTCGCCGAGACGGAGAAGCAGCTCGCCAAGGAGAAGGCGATCGTCGACGACAAGCTCGCCGAGGCCAAGACCGTCCTCGGTGACCTGAAGGAGAAGGAGCGCGAGGAGATGCTCTCGCGCGGCGTCGTACGGGTCCCGTCCGACGTGCCCGCCTCCGGTCGTGCGGCCGCTGCCGTCCAGTACGCGCTCGCCCAGGTCGGCGACAGCTACGTGTACGGCGCCGCCGGCCCCAACGCCTTCGACTGCTCGGGCCTGACCATGATGGCCTGGGCCCAGGCGGGCGTCGGCCTGCCGCACTCGTCCAGCGCCCAGTTCGGCAGCGGACCGCACATCGCCATGGGCGACCTGCAGCCGGGCGACCTGGTCTTCTACTACAGCCCGATCAGCCACGTGGGCATGTACATCGGCAACGGCATGATCGTGCACGCTGCCAACCCCGGCACCGGCGTCGTCGTCTCCTCGGTCTCCTCGATGCCCTACTCGGGCGCGGTGCGACCCGGCTAGGACTCACGAGACACAATGCCGAGGTGAGCAGCCTCGACCAGCGAGTGAAGGCCGGTCGCCCCCGATGGTGGGCGACCGGCCCTCTGCTGTTCGGGGGAGTGCTCTGCCTGCTCGTGGCGTCCGGCCTGCTGGCCTGGTCGCTCACCCGCGACGACCCGTACGTCGCGCCGAGGCCGCCGGCTGCTGCGCCGAGCGTCGACCGGACGCTCGCCGGCGGCACGCTGGCGGCGTTCGCGAGCGCCGTACGCGACGGGGACCGGGAGGCGGCACGCGCGCTCGCTCCCGCGGACGATCCCGCCGCCGGGGACATCCTGGCAGCCCTGGTCGCGAACGCCGAGGCCTTGGACGTGTCCGACTTCTCGGTGCGCTACGTCGACGACGACGGCGCTCCCTCCTCCGACGGTGCCTGGGACGCGGCCGTCGACGCGGTCTGGCGCTTCCGTGGGTTCGACCGGGTCTCGGCCCGAGCCGAGATCGACGCGCACCTCGTCGACGTCGGCGACCGGGTCGCGCTCACAGGCTTCGGCGGTGGCGGGCGGGTCTCACCCGTGTGGCTCTCCGGCCCGGTCCAGGTGCGACGCACCCCGTCGACCCTGGTCGTCGTCGCTGGGGGTCCCCGGGAGGCCGACCGCTACGCCGCCCGTGCCGAGGCCGCGGTGCCGGTCGTGCGCGCGGTGCTGCCCGCCTGGCGTCGCGGCCTGGTCGTCGAGGTGCCCGCGTCGACGGACGGGCTCGAGCAGGCCCTGGGCGCCGCCGACGGCGACTACGACCAGATCGCGGCGGTGACGACGTCGGCCGACGGGTCGACGGTCCCGGACGCGCCCGTCCACGTCTTCGCCAACCCCGAGGTCTTCGGGAGCCTGCAGCGCACCGGGGCCCAGGTGGTGATGAGCCACGAGGCCACCCACGTCGCCGCGGGCGCCTGGGACAGCCGGACGCCGCTCTGGCTGCTGGAGGGCTTCGCCGACTACGTGGCGCTGCGCGACGTCGACCTGCCGGTCGAGCAGTCGGCGGCCCAGATCATCGCCGCCGTACGACGCAGCGGTCCGCCGCGCCAGCTCCCGGACGCCGCGGCGTTCGGCACGCGTACGCCGCGGCTGGGCGCGACGTACGAGAGCGCCTGGCTGGCCTGCAAGGTGCTCGCCGAGCAGCGCGGGGAGCCGGCCCTGGTCGCCTTCTACCGCGCCGTCGACCGGGGCCAGTCGGTGGGTGCCGCCCTCCGGGCAGAGGCGGACCTTTCCGTGCCCGAGCTGACCGCCGAGTGGCGGGACCTGCTGTCAGGGTTGGCCGCATGATCGCTCCCGACCGTCGCATTGCCCTCGTCGTCACGCTCGTCGGCGGCCTCGCGTTCGTCGTGCTCGCCGTGCTGCTGGTGCCCTGGCACCCGGTGCCCGGCGGCACCCCCGATCCGGCGCCCGCGTCATCGGTCTTCACCGCCGCGGAGATCGCCCGCGGTGAGGACTACGCGCGGTGGGCACGCGTCTGGAGCTGGAGCTCGCTCGCGGTCTCGCTGGTGGTGTCGTGCGTGCTCGGCTTCAGCCGCTGGGGACCGCGGCTGGTCGGACTGCTGCGGGGCTGGTGGTGGGTGCGGGTCGTGCTGGCGGTCGCCGCGGTCGTGGTCATCGGGCGGGTCATCACGCTGCCGTTCGCGGTGCTGATGCGGCGCCACGTGCTCGACAACGGACTCAGCAACCAGGCATGGAGCGGGTTCGCGGCCGACCTGGTGCGCACCGAGGCCGTGCAGATCGTGGCGACCTCGGTGCTGCTGGTGGTGCTCGTCGGCTGCGCCCGGCGCTGGAGCCGCGCCTGGCCGGCCGTCGCCGGCGGGCTGCTCGGCATCCTGGTGCTGCTCGGATCCTTCGTCTACCCGGTGATCGTCGAGCCGATCTTCAACGACTTCACCTCCCTCCCCGACGGGCCGCTGCGCACGGAGGTCCTCCAGCTGGCCGAGCGTGAGGGCGTGCCGGTCGATGACGTGCTGGTCGCCGACGCGTCGCGGCGTACGACCACGCTGAACGCCTACGTGTCGGGCTTCGGTGGCACCCGGCGGGTCGTCCTCTACGACAACCTCGTCGACGACGTCCCGCGCGACCAAGCGCTCTCCGTGGTCGCCCACGAGCTCGCGCACGCCAAGCACGACGACGTACGCACGGGGTCGCTGCTGGGTGCCGCCGGCGCGGTCTTCGGCATCGGCCTGCTGGCTCTGGTGCTCGGAGCCCTGGCAGCGCGGGGACGTCCCCCGATGCGTGACCCGGCCGTCGTACCGCTGATGCTCGCGCTCCTGGCGATCGGCACCCTGCTCGCGTCACCGGTCCAGAACACGATCAGCCGCCAGATCGAGACCCGCGCCGACGTCGACGCGCTCGAGGTCACCCACGACGCCGCCGCCTTCGAGGCCGTCCAGCGCCAGCTCGCGCTGCGCTCGCTCGCCGATCCGATGCCGCCGCGGATCACGCAGTTCTGGTTCGGGTCGCATCCCCTCGGCCTGACCCGGATCGCGATCGCGCGCCAGCTTGACGAGCGCGGGTTCTAGGGCGGGGGACGAAGCTCGGCGGGTGCATCGAGGTAGGTGCCGCGGGGCCTGCGGTGAGCCAGCAACCGTTGTGCGTTCTGGAACGGTTGCCCACGCACCGCCGCCCGCCACCACTGTCACGCGATCGCGTGACCGTACGTCGACGCCCGACCGTCAGGTCGTGCGGCTGGACCTTCGGCCGACGGGCATGGCCCGAACGGACTACTCCGGTCGAGACCATCACCCGATCCCGCTCAACCGCTGGGGAGACGACGATTCCCTTCAACGGGGCACGCCCCAGACCGGCAGAACCGGTACCTCCACCGGCCCGGTGCGAACTTGAAGGGATTCACCCATGTTGGAGCACCTGCGCAACCTCCTCCAGGCCCGTCGCGTCGACCGTGACGAGGCCGGAGCCTCCGCCGTCGAGTACGGCCTGCTCGTGGCCGGTATCGCGGCCCTCATCGTCGCCGTCGTCTTCCTCTTCGGCGGCATGATCAGCGACACGTTCAACGACACGTGCGCCACGATCCAGGCCGACGGTCAGAGCACCAGCAACAGCTGCACCTGATCGATCACACACCGACTTCGGCCGTGGTCCGCTACCCCCGCAAAGCGGACCACGGTCGAAACCTATTTGTACCCGGATCGACGGAGGGGTCATGCAGCATCAGGACGAACGCGGCTCATCGGCCGTCGAGTACGGCATGATGATCGCCGGCATCGCGGCCGTGGTCGCGTCCGTCGTCTTCCTGTTGGGCGGCACTGTACGAGACACGCTGTTCGACCCGGGCTGCGACGAGCTGGCCGGGCACATGGCCGCCAACGGCGCCAGCGCGAACTGCTAGACCCTGAGCGTGTCCACGCTCGAGAGCAGGCCGGTGCGCATCGCGATCACGATCGCCTGAGCACGATTGGCGGCTCCGAGCTTCTGGTAGATCCGGGCGACGTGCGTCTTCGCCGTCGACCGGCTGATGTACAGCTCGGCGGCGATCTCGCCGATTCCCTGGCCGTCGGCGAGCAACCGGAGGATCTCGGTCTCTCGGTCGGAGAGCCGGCCCGACTCCCGGGCCGCCCGACGACCGAGGGCCTGGAGCAGACCGGCCGCTGCGAACGACCGCGGTGACACCACGGAACGGCGGGCCGCGTTGACCACGTCGGAGGAGGGGGCGTCCTTGCCGACCAGCGCCGACGCGCCCGCGTCCATCGCGGCCAGCAGCGGCCGGTCACCCGTGTGCATGGTGAGCACCACCAGGCCGGCGCGGTCGTTGCCCCGTCGTACGGCGCGCACGATGTCGATGCCGGTGCCGTCAGGCAGCTGGAGGTCGGTCACCACGACGTCGGGCCGGAGCTCGGCGTACGCCGCCATCGCGCCCTCGACGTTGCAGGCGACGCCGACGACGGCCAGGTCGTCCTCCCGGTCGAAGACGCCGCGCAGGCCTGCCCGGACCAGGTCGTGGTCGTCGACGAGCAGCACCCTGATCGGGGTGTCGGTCGTCCTGGGGGTGGAGGTGGAAGTGGAAGTCATGCGGGGACCCTTCCTGGCTGAGACCCGAAGTCCGAGTCGAGGTCGTCAGTCGTGGACGCGCCTGGCGCCCTGACCTTGAGCACCACACCGCCACCAGGACGGGTGGTCAGCACGAGCTCGGCGCCGATGAGGCGTGCGCGCTCGCGCATGATCTGGAGGCCGTGGGAGTCGGCACGCGCGGTGCCCAGCCCACAGCCGTTGTCGCTGACGCTCACCTCGGCGTACGGCGCCGCGACCCGACAGGTGACCCAGATGTCGGTCGCGCCTGAGTGCCGCACCGCATTGGTGATCGCCTCCTGCCCGATCCGGAGCAGCTCCGCCTCGACCTCCGGGCGGAGCCGGGTGCCGGCTTCCGCGGCTCGCACGTGGAACGCGATGCCGGTGAGTGTCTGGACGTTGCGGGCCAGGTCCTCGAGCGCGGCGCCCAGGCTCTGCCCGGGGCCGGTGTCGGTGCGCAGGTCCACCAGCGCGCGCCGCAGGTCGGCCAGCACCTCGGTCAGGAAGCCGCGGAGCTGCTCGAGGAGCAGGGCCTGCTCCAACGGGTCGGGGTGGCCGTTGATCGCGTCGAGCAGGTAGCCGACGGATGCGAGGTCCTGGGCGACGCCGTCGTGGATCTCGCGGGCGAGGCGACGACGTTCGGCCACGGTGGCGGTGTTGCGGAAGCGGGTGAAGAGCAGCGCTGTCTCCAGCACCACGGCCTGGTCCTCGAGTCCGCCGGCGAGCCGCTGCAGCCGCTCGGACAGGGCGATCCGGTCGACCGTGGGAGAGAGGTGGCCGGAGACGACGGCGACGATCCGGCCGTCGCTGAGCAGCGGGAGCGCGAACGAGTGAGCCATGACGGTCGGGCGGGCTGACACCACGGCCTGCATCGCGAGGTCGCAGTTCGAACCCGTCGCGGCGCCGGCGACCCAGACCAGCTCACCGTCGGTCGGTGCCTGGAGCATCAGCCCGCGGACGGGCAGGTCGGCGGCGCCGAGCGAGGCACTGAGCCTGTTGAGCAGGTCGGTGCCGAGCACCTCGGGTTCGAGCGGGGAGCCGAGGCGGTCCGAGACCGACACCAGCTGGTGGATGAGCGACTGGGCGCTCCGGTGCGCCGCGATCTGGTCGGAGCCGAGCAGCGTGCTGTGCAGGGCGGCGCCGATCAGGCCGAAGCCGAGTCCGGTCAGCAGCCAGGTGAACGTGGTGCTCGCGAGCTGGAGGGTCATCGCGTCCAACAGGCACGCGATGGTCACGAAGACGCCGATGCAGGTTGCCAGTGCGAGCATGCCGGCCTGCGCCCCCCTCAGGATCGCGGCGGTGACCGGCGGGATCGCGAGGACCCCCAGGATCCCCGGCCCCGAGTCCGACTCCGGGGCGAGGTAGCAGGTCACTGCGCACACGAGCCCGACCAGCCCCGCGCTGACGAGCTCGGCGGTGAAGACCCCGCGCACCAGGCGGTGCTCGACGACCTGGGTGGTGGCCCAGATAGCCCCGACGGCGACCACGCCGAGCAGCACCACCCCGTCCTGCGAAGAGAGGGCCGGTGCCAGCACCGCGATCAGTCCGAAGGCCCGCGCGATGCCGGCCATGCCGCGCCTGCGGCGTTGCGCGTCGGTCAGCGCTGCCCCGGCCAGGGCACGCATCAGAAGCCATCCATGATCGAGATCGCGGCCGGGCCCATCACCGCGATGAACAGACAGGGGAGGATGCAGAAGATCAGCGGCACGGTGATCTTCACCGGCACCTGCTGGGCGCGCTCCTCGGCTCGTTGTCGCCGACGAACTCGCATCTCGTGGGACTGGGTGCGCAGCACCTGGGCGACCGGGATGCCGAACGCGTCGGCCTGCGCCATCGCGCCCACGAACGAGCGGACGTCGGCGACGTTGCTCCGCTCGCTGAGCGCCCGCAGCGCGTCGCCGCGGCCCTTGCCGATCTGCATCTCGTGGAGCATCCGGTTGAGCTCGTCGGCGAACGGGCCGTTGGTGCTGCGCGCGACCTGCTGGATGGCGGCGTCGAAGCCGAGACCCGACTCGACGCAGATCGTCAGCAGGTCGATGGCATCCGGCAGCTCGCGCTGCATGAGCTCCGTGCGCTCGTACGTGCGCTGGTACAGGTAGAGGTTGGGACCGAACCAGCCGATCGCGGCACCGATGACCAGGATCGCGATGCGCGTGGTCGGTGAGAGGCCGAAGACGAGCGAGGCCGCCAGCGCCACCAGGAAGCCGACGACGGTGCACAGCACCTTGGCCGACACGACCCGGTCGACGGTCCAGCCCGCCGGGTTGCCGGCGAGGTCGAGCTTGCGCCGGATCCGTTCGGACGAGTCGGCGCCGGTGAGGCGGCGCCCCAGGCGCAGGGCGCGAGCGCGCATCGGCTCGAGGATCCGCTCGGCGAACGGTGGGTTGACCTCGCGGGTGAGCTCGACCGGCGCGGGCGAGGTGATCGACTCGAGCACCGCGATCGACCGGGCCACACCGCCCGTCTGCACGGTGGGCCGCAGGGCGGCCGCGACGAGGGCCAGGGCGACTGTGACCAGGCCGAGACCGAGGACGAAGAGCATGACCATGTCAGACCTCTACCTTCACCATCTTGCTCATCCAGAAGATTCCGACGAACAGCAGCAGTCCTGCGCCGAGCAGCATCATCAGCCCCATCGGCGTCGTGAACAGCGGCATCACGTAGTTGCGGTTGGAGACGACGAGGTAGAGCAGGAACGCCGGTGGCAGCCCGCCGAGCACGTAGGCCGACAGCTTGCCCTCCGCGGCCAGCGCGGCCACCTGACGACGCATGTACTCCCGCTCGCGCATGGTGGCGGCCACGGTCCCGAGGAGCTCGGCCAGGTTGCCGCCGATCGGGCGCTGGATGCGGATCGCCATCACCACCCACCCGAGGTCCTCGCTCTGCAGGCGCTCGGCGACGCCGTCGAGCGCGTCCTCGAGGCTGACTCCGAGCCGCGTCTCCACCAGTGCCCGACGGAACTCCGAGGCGATGGGCTCGAGGCCCTCCTTGACGATCGTGTCTGCGGCCTGGGGCAGCGACAGACCGGCTTCCAGCGCTCCCGACATCAGCTGGAGAGCGTCCGGCAGGGCCGCGTTGAAGGCCTTGCGCCGCCGCGACCGACGGAACCCGAGGTAGACCCACGGCCCCACGACGCCGGCCAGCAGCCCGACCGCGCCGAGCAGCACATTGCCTCCACCGAGGAGGAGGAGCAGCAGGGTCGTCGCGACGGCGATGCCCGCGTGCACCAGCAGCCACTCCGGCGGGCGGAGCTCGCTCCCGGCACCTTCGAGCCGCAGGCCGATGCGCTCCTCGAGGCCCCGGTTGCGAGAGAGCACCTTGGTCGCCGCTTGGCGCACGGGCGCGAGCGCCTCCGTCGGTCGGGCCTGCTCGGACGAGTGCTGGCCGCCGATGTAGGCGTCGACCCGGGCGGCGGCCCCCAGCGGCTTCGGCTTCGCCGGGACCAGCACCAGCAGGATGAGGAGCAGCCCGAGCCCGACGGCCGCGATGCCCGCGTACATCGCCCACTCGGGCACCTCGACCGACTCGCTCACAGCGGCGACCGGCTCCGGTGCGGACGCCGCGGCGACGCGCGCCTTCTTGCGCACGGTCGTGTACGCCGTCGCTTCGAGGGTGGTGCTGCCGGCGGGGATCGAGACGGTCACCGTCGCCTCGGTGGCGGTGACCTCGTCGGGCACCGTGACCGTGACGAGGACCTGGCGGCCGAGGGCGTCGGCCTCCTCGGCGAACGCCGCAGCCAGGGCATCCGGCTCGGCGCTGATGACCTGACCCTGTCCCGCCTCCGCGAGTGCCGTGAGCGAGGTGTCCTGGGCCTGGAGCGAGACGGCATCGAGAAGCACCTCGCTGTCGGCGACCCGGTCGGTGACGTCCGCGAGTGGCGTGTCCGTGGTGTCGGCGCCGTCCGAGAGCACCAGCAGCGAGCGCTGGCCGTCGTCGCCGGCGAGCTCGATCGCGGCCTCGACGCCGTCGAAGAGCCGCGTCCCGCGACCGTACTCGAGGCTCTCGATGACGGCGCGGGCGTCGTCGCGGTCCAGGCTCGGCGCCAGCGGTGTCTCCACGTCGCCGTCGAAGGTCACGATCCCGACGTAGACATCCGTGGGGACGGTGTCGAGGTACGCCAGTGCGGCGCCCTTGGCCGCGGTCGCCCGCTCACCGAGCATCGATTCGCTGGTGTCGATGGCCAGCACCGCGGTGCGTCGTACGCGGCCGGCCTGACCGGCGGACTCCGCCTGAGCCCCCGCATCCGTGCCGTCGACCTGGACGGCGACGCCACCGAGGTCAACCTCGGTGCCGGCAGGCACCGAGACCAGCACGCGCAGCCGATCGCCGGCGACCTCGACGTGGGTGACCCCGGCTCCGGAGTCGTCTGCTGCCGCCGGCCCCGCAACAAGCGGCCCTGCGAACAGCGCGGCGAGAACGCACACGAGCATGGCGTACGCCGCACGTCGCGCGCTCCGGAGCCGGGGAGTCTTGTTCATCTGCGTCAGCCCGCCGTCGCGAAGATCATCGGGTCGACGATGACGTTGTACTCGCGCAGCTTGTCGAGCAGTTTCGGGCGCAGGCCGGTCGAGGTCAGGCGTCCGAGCACCCGGCCGTCGCTGTCGTAGCCCTGGGAGTGGTCGAAGACGAAGATGTCCTGCAGGGTGATGACCTCGCCCTCCATCCGCTCCACCTCGGTGATGTGGGTGATCCGGCGGCTGCCGTCCCGGAAGCGGGACTGGTGCACGATCAGGTCGACCGCGGAGGCCACCTGCTCGCGGATGGCTCGGATCGGCAGGTCCATCCCGGCCATCAGGACCATGGTCTCGACGCGGGAGAGCGTGTCGCGGGGGCCGTTTGAGTGCACCGTGCAGATCGAGCCGTCGTGACCGGTGTTCATCGCCTGGAGCATGTCGAGTGCGGACGCGTCGCGGACCTCGCCGACGATGATCCGGTCGGGCCGCATCCGGAGGCTGTTCTTGACCAGGTCACGGATCGTGACGGCCCCGCGGCCCTCGATGTTGGAGGGTCGCGACTCCAGGCGTACGACGTGCTCCTGGTGCAGTTGGAGCTCGGCGGCGTCCTCGATGGTCACGATGCGCTCGTCGTCCGGGATGAACGACGAGAGCACGTTGAGCGTGGTGGTCTTCCCGGCACCGGTGCTGCCCGACACGACGACGTTGAGCCGACCGCGGACGCAGGCCTCCAGGAAGTCCCGAGACGTGCGGCTGAGGGTGCCGAACCGCACCAGGTCCTCGGCGGTGTACGGGTCGGCGGCGAACTTGCGGATCGTCAGGATCGAGCCGTCGACGGCGAGTGGAGGCACGACCGCGTTGACGCGCGACCCGTCGGGGAGGCGGGCGTCGACCATCGGGCTCGACTCGTCGACGCGTCGTCCGACCTGCGACACGATCTTGTCGATGGTCCGGCGCAGGTGGTCCTCGTCGGCGAACCGTGCGAGCACGGGCGTCAACCTGCCCTTCCGCTCGACGAAGATGCTGTCGGGGCCGTTGACCATGACCTCGGAGACGTCGACGTCGTGGAGGTAGGGCTCGATCGGCCCGTAGCCGATGATGTCGTCGCGGATCTCCTGGGTGACCCGGAGCCGGTCGCTCGCACTCAGCGGTCGCTCCTGCGAGGCGAGCACCTCGGCGAGGATGGTGCGCAGCTCCTGGTCGAGCTCATCCTGGTCCAGGTCCGCCTCGTAGAGCCGCGGGCCGAGCGTGTTGAGCAGTTCGCCGTGCACGATCGACCGGACCTCGCCGAGGCGGTCCTCGTCGCCCGACGGGCGACCGCCCCGTGCCCGGAGCTCGGCGTCGGCGACCGCGGCCGGGGCCGGCGTGGCCCGGCGCTTGCCGCCCGAAGGTGTGTTGGTGGTGGCGTCGACGGTGTCGTGGCGAGGAGCGGCGGGAGCGGGGCTGGGCTGGGCCTGACGCATGGCGGCGAGCCGCTCGGAGAGGGTGCTCATCTCATCACCTCCGCAGCTTCATGCGACGGCTGCTGCGGCGTTGCCGGCGATGTTCCTCGTCGGCGACCGGGAAGGGCTCGCTCGGCCCGCCGGCGAGCTGGGACGCCAGCGCCCGGATCGCGTTGCTGACGGCGTGCTCGGGCTGGCTGGACATGATCGGGACGCCCTGGTTCGTGGACCGGGCGACGTCGATGGAGCTCTTCATCCGGATCTGGATCTTGCGGGCCAGGATCTCCTCGGCCTGCTGGATGGTCAGTCCGGTGTCCTCGTCGGCGTGGTTGAGGACGACGTGGTGGTGACCCGCGGCGATGGCCAGCGAGTCGAGCGTGGCCAGTCCGATCTTCACGTTCTTGAGCGTCGGCAGGTCGAGCGTCGCCACCATCACGCACTCGTCGGTCTCGTCGAGCGCGGTCAGCGTGTGCTCGTCGAAGTCGGGAGCGGTGTCGACCACGATGTAGTCGAACCCGGTGCGCAGCGCACCCAGGATGCGGGAGACCAGCAGCGCGGTGATGCGCTCGCGGACGTCGGGATGGCTCGGCGGTGCGAGCACCATCACCGACGCCTCGTGCTTGGTGAGCAGGCTCTCGACCAGCGGCAGGTCGACGGACGCCTCCGAGCCGATCGCGTGCTCGATCGAGTGGGTGGGGAGCAGCTGCAGGGTGATCGCCACATCGCCGAAGGCGAGGTCGAGGTCGACCAGGCAGACCCGCTTGGCGCCGCCCCGGCTGAGCGCGACCGCGAGGTTGACCGCCAGCGTGGTCTTGCCGACCCCGCCCTTGGGGGAGAAGACGGTGACGATGCGCCCGGTCGTGGCCGGGCTGCCGGGGCCGCGCAGGGCGAGGTGCAGCTCCTCGGCCCGGGACACCGACCCCAGCAGCGCTTGGGTGTCGCCGAACGCGACCACCTCGCGTACGCCGGCAGACATGGCGCGCGTCAGCATCGCGGCCTCGATCTGCTGCCGGACCAGCACCAGGCTCAGCGCCGGTCGGCTGACGCGCAGGCGCTCGCACAGTAGAAGCGCCTCCTCCAGCGAGAGGCTGGGGCCGACCACGACGACGTACTCCGTCGGGTGCTCGTCGAGCCAGCGCAGCAGACGATCTCCGGACGGGACCCCGTGGGCTGACGGTTGGGCGGTGCTGGGCAGGGCGGCCAGGAGCGTGGCGACTGTGCCACTGTCCGGGTCTACGACGATCGGCATGCGAGCTTCCCTCCGAGTGGTGCTCTGGGTGCTGACGGACGAGCTGTGAGCTGGGTCAGAAGAGCGAGTCGGCCGTGACGCCGGGGGCCGGCCCGACGGTGCTGGCCTCGGTCAGCAGCGCGAACGCCAGCTCGCCGTTGCCTGATGCGAACAGGACCCGCTCCGCTGTCTTCTGGTCGACCGCGAGCGTCATCAGGGTGCGGGGGAGCGCCTCGGTCGTCTGCTGCCCGGTCTCGTCGGTGGTGGTCGTCGAGACGGGGGTGGTCGATCCGACGCCGATGACGGTGACCCGATCGAGGAGCATCCGAGTGAAGGGCTTGCCCTCGGGCGACGAGCCGTTCATGAAGATCGCGACCTGGGAGCCGGGGTTGACGAAGCCGGCGACACGCGCGGTGTCGGTCAGGTTGATCGAGATCGCCACCTGGCCCTTGGGGATCTGCAGCCCGCTCGGAGCCACCGCGTTGCTGCCGAACTTCGCGGCCACGATCTGCTCGCCGGGGTAGATCTTCACGAGGGCCGCCTGCTTGCCCAGGGAGTCGATGCTGGTCAGCGCGTCGGGCAGGACCTGGTCGCGCGGCACGTTCTCGAGCGCGAGCTTGCCACCCTGCGATG
The DNA here is from genome assembly GCF_039543845.1 of Nocardioides endophyticus. Classification (NCBI taxonomy): domain Bacteria; kingdom Bacillati; phylum Actinomycetota; class Actinomycetes; order Propionibacteriales; family Nocardioidaceae; genus Nocardioides; species Nocardioides endophyticus. The sequence goes on from NZ_BAABKN010000036.1 coordinate 108,608, forward strand.
CGGTGGCGATGCTCTCGCCGACTTCGATGGGGGCCGTCGCCCGCAGCACCTGGACGGTGTCGAACTGGCTCTCGGCGCGGGCATCTGCGCCGCGCACGTACAGGAACACCAGCGCGGCACCGGCCACGGCGGCCAGCACTGCGCCGAGCAGGAGAAATTTCCGATGGACCACGGTCGCCAAACCTTCCCGAGGAGTGACCGCGTCCGGAACCCGGGCGCGGTCGAGCAAATGGGCGACGGCTAAGCCGTCAACCCCCGCCCCCGCCGGGGTTGAAGCAGGAGCAGGTTAGAGCCGGGCGCGCCGATCTGTCCGGAAGACGTACGAGTGGTCTGGACCTGCTCCGGGAAGAGCGGTTCCGCAATTCGGGTCAGCCGACGTAGAGCGCGGCGACCTCGTCCTTGAGCTCGCGCATGACGACGTTGCGCTTGAGCTTGAGGCTCGGGGTGAGCTGGCCACCCTCCTCGGTCCACTCGTCCGCGAGGATCGTGAACTTGCGGATCGACTCGGCCTTGGAGACGGCCTTGTTGGCGTCGTCGACCGCGGCCTCGATCTCGGCGCGCAGGTCCGGATCGTCAACCAGGTCTGCGATGTTGCGGCTCTTGCCGTGCTGCTCGGCCCACACCGGCACCGAGTCGCGATCGAGCGTGACGAGCGCGGCGATGAACGGCTGACCGTCGCCGACGACGATGCACTGGTCGATCAGCAGGTGGCCGCGCAGACGGTCCTCGAGGACGGCCGGGGCGACGTTCTTGCCGCCGGCGGTCACCAGGATCTCCTTCTTGCGCCCGGTGATCCGGACGAAGCCCTCGTCGTCGACCTCACCAAGGTCGCCGGTGTGGAACCAGCCGTCGCTCTCCATGACCTCGGCGGTCGCGTCGTCGTTGCGCCAGTAGCCGGCCATCACCTGGCCGCCGCGGAACAGCAGCTCCCCATCGTCCGCCACCCGTACGGCGGTGCCGGGCAGCGGTCGGCCCACGGTCCCGATCTTGGTCGCCTCGGGCAGGTTGGCGCTGAGCGCCGCTGTCGTCTCGGTGAGGCCGTAGCCCTCGAGGACGACCAGGCCGATGCCGCGGTAGAAGTGGCCCAGCCGCTCGCCGAGCGGCGCGCCACCGGAGATGGCGTACTCGCACTCGCCGCCGAGGGCGGTGCGGAGCTTGCCGTAGACGAGCTTGTCGAAGATCGCGTGCTTGGCGCGGACCCGGACCGGGATCTTGCCGCGCTCGATGCCCCGCGAGTAGGCGATGGCCGTCTCCGCGGCCGCGTCGAAGATCTTGCCGCGGCCGTCTGCGGTGGCGCGCTGGGAGGCGGTGTTGAACACCTTCTCGAAGACGCGGGGGACCGCGAGGATGAAGGTCGGCTTGAACTCGGCGAGGTCAGGCAACAGCTGCTTGATGTCGGCAGAGTGGCCGAGTCGGGTGCGCGACTTGATGCAGCCGACCTGGATGATCCGGGCGAAGACGTGGGCGAGCGGCAGGAAGAGCAGCGTGGCGGCCTTCTGCTCCAGGAACAGCTCCTCCAGCTCGTCGACCGCGACGCTGAGCTCGAACATGAAGTTGCCGTGCGTGAGCATGCAGCCCTTGGGCCGACCGGTCGTGCCGGAGGTGTAGATCAGCGTCGCCAGATCGAGGGGCGTCGCCGTCGTACGCCGCTTCTCCAGCTCCTCGTCGGCGATGTCGCCGCCGAGTCGGCTGAGCGTGTCGACGGCGTTGTCGGTGATGGACCAGACGTGGTTGAGCTCGTCGAGGTCGCCACGGACCTCGCGCACCCGGGCCAGGTGGTCGGGCGTCTCCGTGACCACGGCGCGGGCCGCGGAGTCGCTGAGGATCCACTGCACCTGCTCGGCGGAGGAGGTCTCGTAGATCGGCACGGTGACCGCTCCGGCGAACCAGATGGCGTAGTCGAAGAGAGTCCACTCGTAGCGCGTCTTGGAGATCAGCGCGACCCGGTCGCCGACCTCGATGCCGGCGGCGATCAGACCCTTCGCGACGGCGCTCACCTCAGCGAGGAACTCGGCAGCGGTGACGTCCTCCCAACCGGAGTCGAGGCCGCCCGGACGGCGGCTGAACTGCACGGTCGATCCGGCCTCGCGGGCATTGGTCACCACGTCGTCGGTGAGGTTGCCGGTCGTCGGGATCTCGGTCGTCAGGGGGGTCGAGAACTCGCGCACCGGCTGAGGTTACCGCGCGCCCCGGCGCGCGGCCGATCCGGTACGCTCGCTGCCCGAACCGTCGAGACCACCAGGGGAAGCACGATGGCCGAGCAGACGACCTCGTCGATCGTGATCGACGCAGCCCCCGCGGACATCATGGCGGTGATCGGAGACTTCGCGGCCTACCCCGAGTGGGCCAAGGGCGTCACCACGGCGGAGGTCACCGCCGAGGGTGACGGCGGCTGGGCCGAGCAGGTCTTCTTCGCGCTGGACGTGAGCCCGATCAAGGACGAGTACACCCTCGCCTACGAGTGGGACGGCTACGACGAGGTCACCTGGACCCTGGTCGAGGGCAAGATGCTGCGCGCGCTCGACGGCGCCTATGTGCTCGAAGACCGCGGCGACGGCAGCACCGAGGTGACCTACCGGCTCGCGCTCGACGTCTCGATCCCGCTGATCGGCATGCTCAAGCGCAAGGGCGAGAAGATCCTGATCGACACCGCGCTCAAGGGCCTGAAGAAGCGCGTGGAGTCGCTCTGAGAATCCTCCTCTTCACCGGCAAGGGAGGGGTCGGGAAGTCGACCGTCGCAGCCGGGACCGCCGCCCTCGCCGCCGCAGGTGGCCAGCGCACGCTGGTCCTGTCGACCGACGCCGCACACTCGCTCGCCGATGCCTTCGGCTGTGCGCCGGGCTTCATCGGCGCGGAGCCGACCGAGGTGGCCGACCGGCTCTTCGTCCAGCAGGTCGATGCCCAGCTGCGCTTCGAGCAGTCGTGGGCCGACATCCAGCGCTACCTGCTCTCGATCCTCGACGTCGCCGGCCTCGACCCCGTGGCGGCCGAGGAGCTGACCGTCATCCCCGGCGCCGAGGAGGTGCTCGCGCTGCTCGAGCTGCGACTCCAGGCGCTCTCGGGCGCGTGGGACGTGATCGTCGTGGACTGTGCCCCGACCGCCGAGACGCTGCGGCTGCTCGCGCTGCCCGAGGCGCTCGGCTGGTACATGCACCGGGTGCTGCCCGTCGAACGCCGGGTGATCAAGGCGCTGCGTCCGGTGCTCAGCCGTGCCGCCGGCGTGCCGATGCCCGGGGACACCGTCTTCGACGCCTTGGAGCGCCTGCATGCCGAGCTCGAGGAGGTCCGCGCTCTGCTGAGCGGCCCGGACGCGAGCGTGCGGATCGTGCTCACCCCCGAGAACGTCGTGCTTGCCGAGGCGCGGCGGGCCTACACGACCCTGTCGCTCTTCGGCTACCGCGTCGACGGGGTCGTCGCCAACCGGATCTTCCCGGCCGAGGGCGCCGACGACTGGCGCGCGGGCTGGGTGATGGCCCAGGACGAGGTGCTGGAACGGGTGGCGGAGTCCTTTGCGGGACTGCCCATCCGGCGCTCGGCGTACCGACCGCGGGAGCCGGTCGGCGTCGAGGCGCTGACGGCCCTCGCCCGGGAGGTGTACGACGAGGACGACCCGCTGGCGGCGGCCAAGGGCCGGGGCCCGTTCCGCATCAGCAGCGGCGAGCACGGGGCCGTCCTGCGGCTGTCGCTGCCGCTGGTCTCACGCGCCGAGGTCGACCTGGCGCGCAATGGCGACGATCTGGTCGTGACCGTGGGATCGTATCGTCGGCTGATCACGCTCCCATCCGGGCTGGCGCGCTATCGCATCGCCGGAGCCCGGGTGGAGCAGGGGGAACTGCAGGTGCGGTTCGTCGAGGACCCCGTGGACGAGACCGGAAGGTGACATGAGCCAGGACGACGACCCCTCGACGAACGACGGCGCCGGATTCGGGGCAGAGCCGGTGGGCTCGGTGGCGGAGGAGGCCGCCAAGCTGCTCGGCGCGCTCTCCGGCTGGGCCAAGGACGCGATCCCCGATCTCGAGACCCACCTCGACACCGGCGCGGCCGAGTGCAGCGTCTGCCCGATCTGCCGGACCGTGCACCTGGTGCGCGAGCTGCGGCCCGAGGTCAAGGAGCAGCTGGCGACAGCGGCGACTGCGGCGCTCCAGGCCCTCTCCGGCCTGTTCGCGGCCGCGACACCCGAGGGACGCGAACCCTCGAGCGGGGTCGAGCACATCGACCTGGACGACACCGGCGACTGGCCCGCAGATCTTGATGTGCAGCCCGACGTGGAGACTGATCCCGAGGAGGGAGACCGATGAGCCTGGCCTGTGGGATCGATGTCGGCGGCACCAAGATCGCCGGCGGCGTGGTCGACGAGGACGGCACCATCGTCGAGGAGCTGCGCGTCGAGTCGCCGGCCACCGATGCGGAGGCGATCGAGGAGGCCATCGCGGGGCTGGTGACCCGGCTACGCGAGCGGCACCCCATCGAGACGGTCGGTGTGGGGGCGGCCGGGTACGTCGACAAAGCGCGCGCCGTCGTGCTCTTCGCCCCCAACGTGGCGTGGCGCAACGAGGACCTCAAGAGCGAGCTCGAGAAGCGCGTCGAGCTGCCGGTGGTGATCGAGAACGACGCCAACGCCGCCGCGTGGGGCGAGTTCGCGTTCGGTGCCGGGCACGACGCCGACGACCTCCTGCTGGTCACCGTCGGCACCGGTGTCGGTGGCGGGCTGGTGCTCGACGGTGAGGTCTACCGCGGCGCCAACGGCGTCGGCGCCGAGATCGGCCACATGCGCGTGGTCCCCAATGGGATCCTCTGCGGCTGTGGGAAGCACGGCTGCTTCGAGCAGTACGCCAGCGGCTCCGCGCTGGTGCGAGAGGCGCGCTCGCTGGCCATGAGCGGCGCCATGATCGCCCAGGGCATGCTCCAGCGTGCCGGGGGAGACCTGCGCCAGATCACCGGACCGCTGATCACCGAGGCTGCCCGCCACGGCGACGAGGGTGCCCGTCAGCAGCTCGCCGAGCTGGGCCGCTGGCTGGGTGAGGGCATCGCCTCGCTGACGGAGATTCTCGACCCCGGCGTTGTCGTCATCGGCGGCGGCGTCAGCGAGGCCGACGAGCTGCTGCTCGAACCGACCCGTACGGCGTTCGCCGGCCAGCTCGTCGGGCGCGGCTTCCGGCCGATCCCGGAGGTCCGCAAGGCCCGCCTGGGCAACAAGGCCGGCCTCATCGGAGCGGCCGACCTCTCCCGCCGCTGACGGCGTACGGCTCGGTGGTTTCGAGGCCCGCCGCCAACGCGGCTCGCACCTCAGCCACCACCACCCCGCACGTGTCGTCCGTTTGGTCAGACTTCGTGGTCCCCGGGGATGGTTTCCCGTCCTTGGCAATGCGCGGGGGCGGCGAGCGGCTCTAGCGTCCGGTGTCTCGGAAGGGAGACCGGTGTTCGGGAGACCGCTTCGCCAGCCTGCACGGCGCACGCGTGACCAGCGCGGTGCCGTGGCGGTCGAGGCCGCCCTCGTACTGCCGATCCTCTTCACGATGCTGTTCGGGATCATCGAGCTGTCGATGCTCGTGAAGGACAACGTCGCGGTGGCTTCTGCCGCCAGGGTCGGCGTGCGTGCCGCGACCACCACCGCAGCCGTCATGTCGGGACCCGGCGTCTGTACCTACCGCGAGGACGACGCGCCGATCTGCGCTCCGGGCAACAGCCCGGCACCGGGGCTGGCCGAACTGGCCGCCGATGCGATCGAGAGCTCGGGTTCATCGATGAACAAGGACTCGATCGAGTACATCCTGGTCTACAAGGCCAACAGCAAGGGCTACCCCGGCGCCAACAGCAACACGACGATGCCGACCTCGTGCTCCGGATACGACAGCTGCGTGAAGTTCAAGTGGAGCGAGGACGCCAACGCCTTCAGGTACGCCAACGGCACCTGGAAGTCGACCTCCGTCAACGCGTGCGCCGGCCAGTCGGACGCGGTCGGCGTCTACCTGCGCGTCACGCACCACTTCACCACCGGCCTGTTCCCGGACATGGTCACCGTCGACGACCGCGCGGTGGGCAAGTTCGAGCCGCTTCCGCCGGACAACTGCAAGTCCACGTCCCCCTTCCCGCACCCATGAGGGGCTACAGGTCGGCGTCGTCGGACGAGCGCGGTGTCGCCGCCGTCGTCGTGAGCGTCTTCGTCGCGGCGCTGCTCTTCGGACTGTGTGCCATCACCGTCGACGTGGCCCGGATGTACGCCGAGGCGCAGCGCGTCCAGAAGGCCGCTGACGTGGCCGCCTCGGCCGGCGTCATCTACATGCCGCAGGACATCACCTCCGCCGCGTCGACGGCGCGCGACGTCTCCGCGCGCAACGGCTATCCCGACTCCGGTTCGAGCGGGGTTGTCGTCAAGCCGGGCGTCCAGCCGAGCCAGCTCGAGGTCTCGGTGAGCAGCACCATCCCGAACCTCTTCGGCAGGCTGATCGGGTTCGACGACTCGACCATCACGCGGCACGCCGTGGCCGACTACACCGGCCCGCAGCCGATGGGCAGCCCCTGCAACACCCTGGGCATCGAGCCGCTGGGCACCTCCGGAGCTCCACCGGCGGCATCGCAGCTGTCCGCGCCGCCGTTGGCCAACTGCTCGACCAACCCTCAGTTCTGGATGAACGTCAACGGTCCGAACGTGCCGAAGGGCAACGGCGACCAGTACGCCGTACGCACCTGCGCCTCCGGGGTGTCCGGCTGCACCGGCACGGTGAACGACGAGTTCGACCCGCTGGGCTACACCTATCTGGTGCGGGTGCAGCCGGAGGCGGTCGGGCACCTCATCACCCTGCAGCTCTACGATCCGGCGTTCGTGGCGACCGACGACTTCTGCCGGACAGCTCCGACCGGCACCGTCGACAACGACAACTGGAACGACTTCGCGACTACCGACGCCAAGAGCCGCTACAGGAGGACCGGGGCGGCGCCGGACTCACCCAACGGATTCTGCACTGGGGACCAGATGGCAGACGCCGACGCCGGGGTGACCATCACGTCCTTCGGGCTGCGTCAGCCCTCCGACTCCCAGAACCCCAAGACGGCCACTCCGGAGCCGGGCTGCACCCGGCAGTATCCCGGCTACACCTCGGCGCAGCTGACCGCGAACGCGCTGAAGAAGGGCGACGCGGCGTACAACGCTCCGCTGGCGAAGGTCTTCCACCAGTGGGTGACGCTGTGCAGCTTCACTCCGACCGAGGCGGGCAACTACTACCTCCAGGTGCGCACCAACGTCGCCCTCGGTGGCGCGGTGAGCACGGCTCCGACGACGTCCGGCAGCTACGAGCCGACGGGGGACCTCAGCGACTTCGCGATGTACACCCAGAGCGGAGACAACACCGCGGTCAAGGGTGGGGGCAGCAACCGGTTCTCCGTCCGGGCGTACGGCGGCCCGGCTGCCTCGATCGCAGTCACGGCGTACGGGAAGATGTCGATCTACGCCAACGCGACCGCTGCCTCCCCGACCTTCAACCTGATCCGGATCCTGCCCGGAGCCGCAGGCCAGACGTTGGTGTTCAAGTTCTTCGACATCGGCGACGCGGAGGCGGCGGGCTCCCTGACAGTGCTGCCGCCGACCGAGACCGCGATGTCGCTGACCAACTGCAAGGGGTCGGGCTTCCAGGTCGCGACCCTGCCGACGTGCTCGATCGGCATCAGCTCGTCGTGGAACGGGAAGTCCGAGACCATCGCCGTGCCCATCCCGTCGGGTTACACCTGCGACTTCAACAGCACGGGCGGGTGCTGGTTCCGGCTCAAGGTGAACTTCGCCAGCGGATCCGTGAGCGACACGACCACGTGGACGGCGTACGTGAGCGGAGACCCGGTCCGTCTGATCGAATAGCCCGGTGCCCCTCTTCATCGGTGTCGACATCGGCGGGACCAAGGTCCTGGCCACGGCGGTCTCCTCGACGGGCCGAGTGCTGCGCACCGCCACCCGTACGACGCCGGGCCGGCGGGTCGAGGCCCGGCTGGTCGAGGACGCGCTGACCGAGGCGGTGCAGGAGATCGCCGGCGTACGACGCGTCGGCGCGATCGGGATCGCCGCGGCCGGGTTCGTGGACGCGCAGGGTGAGCGGGTCCGGTTCGCGCCGCACCTCCCCTGGCGCGACGAGGGAGTGCGAGCGCGGTTGGCGGAGCGGTGGAGCGCACCGGTCGTGCTCGACAACGACGCCAACTGCGCTGCCCGCGCCGAGCTCACGTACGGCGCGGTCGGCGATGCCGGGAGCGCGGTCATGGTCACCCTCGGCACCGGGATCGGTGGTGCGCTGATCCTCGACGGTGAGGTGCTGCGCGGTTACAACGGGATGGCGGGGGAGTTCGGCCACACCCAGGTCGTCCCCGGAGGCCGGTCGTGCGAGTGCGGCGGCACCGGCTGCTGGGAGCAGTACTGCAGCGGCAACGCCCTCACCCGCTTCGTCCGCGACCAGGGCATCGCGGACCTGGCCGGGCCGGCGATCACCGCGGCCGCGGAAGCGGGAGACCAGGTCGCGCTGGCGGCGTTCGACGAGGTGGGCTCGTGGCTCGGGGTCGGCGTGGCCAACCTGGTGGCGTCGTTCGACCCTGAGATCGTGGTCATCGGCGGCGGACTCTCCGCTGCCGGCGACCTGCTGCTCGAGCCGGCCCGACGCGCGCTGCGGGAGTCGCTGGTCGGTGCCGAGCACCGGACCGTCCCGCCGGTGGTGCGCGCCGCCCTCGGGCCGGAGGCGGGAGCGATCGGGGCAGCCGATCTCGCGCGTCAGCGGTTCAGGAGCGCCGGTACTCGGGCACGAGCTCGACTGCGAGCTGCTCGAGAAACAGCCCGACGTCCGTGACGATGCCGCGGGCCTGCGACGACCCGCGGTCGGCGAGCTTCGTGACGGTCGCCGGGTTGATGTCGACGCAGACCAGTGGGATCGACGCCGGCAGGATGTTGCCGGTGGCGACCGAGTGCAGCATGGTCGCGACCATCAGGCAGAAGCCGACGCCGTCGAGCTCGGCGCGCATCGCCCGCTGCCCGTCGATCACGTCGGTGTAGACGTCCGGCAGCGGGCCGTCGTCGCGGACCGAGCCGACCAGCACGAACGTCTTGCCCTCGGTGACCAGCGCGTGCATGATCCCGCCGCTGAGCACGCCGGACTCGACGGCCTCGCGGATCGAGCCCTCCTTGCGGATCGTGTTGATCGCTCGGATGTGGTGCTCGTGCCCGTGCTCGACGCCGCGCCCCATCGCCAGGTCGACGCCGAGGCTGGTGCCGTAGAGCGAGGACTCGATGTCGTGGGTGGCCAGCGCGTTGCCGGCGAACAGCACGTCGACGTACCCCGCATTGACCATGGCGACCATGGCGGGTGCCGCTCCGGTGTGTACGACGCCGGGCCCGCCGACCCACAGGATCTTCTTGCCCGCGGCCTTGGCCTCGCGCATGCCGTCGGCGACCTGGCGCACCAGCACCGCCTGCGGCTTCTCGGAGGAGACCTCGGACTCCATGAAGCCGAACGCCTCGGCGCTGGCGTCGGGCGTCGGGACGGTCACGCGTACGCCGTCGGCGCCGGTGATCACCAGCATCCCGGTGCGTACGTCGGACATCGGCAGCGTGTAGACCCGAGTGGGGCGACCGCCGGCGTCGCGCTCGAGGATGAGGCCGCAGTCCATCTCGGGGTTGGCGACCTCGAGCCAGGTGCCGTCGACGCGCACTCGCGTCTCGAGGTTGGTCGTCGAGTAGAAGTGGTCGGGGAAGACCCCGTCGCGGTCGGCCTCGGCGACGCTGGCCTCGCCGGGGTCGACCTGGTTGACGCCGCGCGTCTGCAGCCGCATCAGCAGCCGCTGCAGCGACTCGTCGTCCTCCGCGATCACGGTGATCACCGCGCGCGACGGGTCATCGGTCTCCCGGCCGACGTCGAAGCGGTCGATCGTGTAGTCGCCGGCGTACTCCCGGATGTCGTCGAGGACCCGCGACAGGATGCCGTGGTCCATCAGGTGGCCGGTGATCTCGACGGTCTCGTTGACGCTCACCGGTGCACACTAACGCTCTGGATCGGGGGCCTATATCTGGGCGCCGTCGTCCCAGGGTTCGCGCGGCTCGCGGGGCATCTGCAGCACCAGGTAGACGAAGCCGCCGACGAAGGCGACGACCAACAGGTAGCCCAGCCAGGTCGGGATCGAGATGGACACGATCAGGCAGACCAGCAGGACGAGCGGGGAGCCGAAGACACCCGCCCAGGCCAGGCCGCGGTCGGGCGCGATCGTCGGCAACGGCGGCGGCTCCGGGGGCACGTAGCCCTCCTCTTCGTCGGCCTGCTCGACCTCGTCGGCGATCTCCTCGTCCGGGGTCGCGAACGCGCGAGGGTCGCCGAACCGGCCACCGAAGGGGGCGTCCAGGACCGGTCCTACGACGGGTGCTGCGGGCGGCTCGTCGATCTCGACGCGGTCGCCGTAGTTGTCGACGATCGCCTGCCACGCGAGCTCGTCGGCCGCGATATGGGCGTCGGCGTCGCGGCCGAGGTCGAACTCGTCGTCGTGGGGATGCTCCGGCACATGACGAGCGTATGCCCCCGGGCGCAAACTGCCTATGGCGCCGAGGTCACCCGGGCGATGAACTCGGCGGAGTCCGCGAAGATCAGCGGGGCGTCGTGGTCGAGCGTGGCCACGTGATAGCTGTTCGCGAGAGGTACGACGGTCACGTCCCGCGAGGAGACCCCGCTGGTGATCAGCGGCTGCGACGCCTCGTCGACGACGTGGTCCTCGGTCGAGCGGAAGTAGAGCACCGGCATGGTGATCTTCGGCAGGTCCGCGATGATGATCGGCCACGCCTGCATGAAGGAGTGGATCGCCTTGAGCGGGGTCTTCGTGTACCCGTGCTCCTCGACACCCTCCTTCTTGATGTCGTTGGCGATGCCCGGGAACGACCCCACCAGGTGCTTGAGCACCGGCAGCAGCTTCACGTCGAGCCGCTTGCTGGCGACCGCCGGGTTGACGACGATCACGCCGGCGATCTCCGGGTGCTCCTCGGCGAGGCGGAGCACCAGGGCGCCGCCCATCGAGAGCCCGCCGACGACGACGGCGTCGTTCTCGGCGACGAGCCTGTCGAGCGCCTGCGAGACCTCGGCGTACCAGTGCTCCCAGCGCAGCGTGTTGAGCTCCTGCCAGGTCGTGCCGTGGCCGGGCAGCCGGGGGACCTCCACGGCGTACCCCTTCTCGGCCAGCGCCTGGCCCCACGGCGTGATCGAGGCGGGCTGGCCGGTGAACCCGTGGCTGAGCAGCACGCCGATGCGGCGGCCTCCGGTGAGCTCGGGCCGGGCGGGGGCGGAGTACGGCGTGGCGAGCGGGTGGATCGTCATGGCCGCAGTGTGCACCAACCGGGCCGTGGGCGACATGCCCTAGGCTTCGCCGAGAACGGACTCTAGGGCTGGGCGGAGGTTGCGGTGTTCTACTGGTTCCTGAAGTGGATCGCACTCGGTCCATGGCTGCGGATGATCTTCCGGCCGCGCGTCACGGGTGCCGAGAACGTGCCGATCGAGGGTCCCGCGATCCTGGCCAGCAACCACCTGTCGTACGCCGACTGGCTCTTCATGCCGCTCACCTTGTCGCGACGGGTGACCTTCGTGGCGAAGGCCGAGTACTTCACCTCGCCGGGCCTCAAGGGTTGGCTGCAGAAGACCTTCTTCGCCGGCTCCGGCCAGGTCCCGATCGACCGCTCCGGCGGCGGGGCGGCCGAAGGCGCGATCATCTCCGCGAAGCGCGTGCTCTCCGAGGGCGAGCTCTTCGGGATCTACCCCGAGGGCACCCGCTCGCACGACGGCAAGCTCTACCGCGGCAAGGTCGGCGTCGCGCGGCTGGCGCTCGAGTCGAAGGTCCCGGTGATCCCGGTCGCCGTGGTCGGCACCGACGTGGTGGCGCCGCCGGGCAAGACCTTCGGCCGGTTCACCCGGCCGGTCGTGCGCTTCGGCAAGCCGCTCGACTTCTCTCGCTACGAGGGCATGGAGAACGACCGCTACATCCTGCGTTCGATCACCGACGAGATCATGTACGAGATCATGCGGCTCTCGGGTCAGGAGTACGTCGACATGTACGCCAGCCGGGCCAAGGAGCTGTCCAAGGCCCAGTCGGACGGGCCGAAGGACGGCGACCAGGGCGGCGCGTCGAAGCTCGCGTCGTGACCATCCACGACACCCATCCGTTCGCGGATCCCGACCCGGACCCGGTCCGCCGGCTCCGCGGACGTCTCGGCGGCGCCGTCGCGCTGGTCACCGCCGGTGACGCCGACGGACGCGCGGGGCTGACCGTGTCGTCGCTGATGGTCGCCAACGGCGACCCCGCCCACGTGCTGATGCTGGTCGATCCCGACAGCGACCTGGCCGACGTCGTGACGCGCACCGGTCGCGCCGTCGTACAGCTGCTGTCGTGGCCGCACCGCGACCTCGCGGAGGCGTTCGCGGGCACCGCGCCGGCACCCGGTGGGCCGTGGCGTACGGCGTCCTTCGTGGCCACGCCGTGGGGGCCACGGCTGGCGGAGGCGTCGACCTGGGTGGCGGTGTCGTTGGAGTCGGCCGAGGACGTCGGCTGGTCCACCCTGCTGACCTGCATCCTGCAGGAGGTCACCGTCGGCGAGGACGACGCGCCGCTCGTGCACCGGCGGGGGCGCTACCGCCGGGCGGAGGAGTGATGGCGACGGACGCCGCGCTGCTCGAGATCGCCGACGAGCTCTACGGCCTGCCCCTGCCCGAGTTCACCCCGGCTCGGGACGCGCGCGCCAAGGAGCTCAAGGGGACCTCGCTCGCCGCGCAGGTGAAGGCGCTGCGCAAGCCGTCGACGGCGGCCTGGGTCGTCAATCTGCTGGTCCGTCGCGACACCGACCAGGTCGAGCAGGTGCTCACCGTCGGCGCCGCCCTGCGCGAGGCGCAGGCATCGATGTCGGCCGACGAGCTGCGCGCGCTCAGTCGCCAGCGCCGGCAGCTGACCGCTGCCGTCACGACCGGTGCCCGGCGGATCGCCCGCGAGGAGGGCACTCGCGTGACGGAGGCCGTGGCCGATCAGGTCGAGGCGACGCTGACGGCCGCGATGGTCGACGAACGGTGTGGCCTGGCGCTGCGCAGCGGCATGCTCACCACTGCGCTCGCCAGCACCGGGCTCGACCCGGCCGACGTCGAGGCGGCCGTGGCCGTCCCGGAGGCCCTGGGCTTCGCCGCCCCCTCCCGCGACGCCGAGCCTCCCGCCCGACCGGACCTGCACGTCGTACGGGACCCGGAGGCGGACGCCAAGGCAGTCGCCGCCGCCACCGAGACGCTCGACGAGGCTGAGGCCGTCGTCGTCGAGGCCACCGCGGCGTACGACGAGACGGTCACCGCCGTCGAGGAGCTCGAGGCCCGCAGCCTGCAGCTCCAGGCCGAGATCGCCGAGCTCCGCAGCAAGATCGACGAGCTCGAGGCCTCAGCCGAGGAGACCGACGACGAGCTCTCCGACGCAGAGGACGCCCGTGCCGAGGCCCAGTCCGAGCTCGCCGACGCCACCCGCTCGCGGGACTCTGCTGCGGCCGCGTTGGCGAAGTTGAAGGGGTAGCCACGGACGTTCTGGTCGTTCGGGCCGCCCACGGGCAGCCATTTCGTCCGTGGGTACGCCGCCGCCCTCGCCCACCCGCTCGCGGGACTCTGCCGCGGCTGCGTTGGCGAAGCTGAAGGGACTACCCCGACAACCTCACTCCGCCCACCCCTTGGCCAGCTCCACAGCACGCGACCAACGAGCATGGGCGGCGTCGGCGGCCACCCGGTCGGAGGTGGGCTCGAAGCGCTGGTCGAGGGTCCAGGTGTGGCGCAGGTCGTCGGTGGACGACCAGACCCCCACGCCCAGGCCGGCGAAGAAGGCCGCGCCAAGGCCGGTGGTCTCGACGACCTTCGGTCGTTCGACGGGTACGCCGACGGTGTCGGCCTGCAGCTGGCAGAGCAGGTCGTTGGCGGCAGCGCCGCCGTCGACGCGCAGCGACGAGAGCGCGGGCATCACGTCCAGCACGTCGCGCACCTCGAAGGCGATCGCCTCCAGGGTCGCGCGGACGACATGCGCGCGCGTCGTGCCCCGGGTCAGGCCGACGATCAGCCCGCGCGCCTGCGGGTCCCAGTGCGGGGCGCCGAGCCCGGTCAGGGCGGGCACGAAGACGACTCCGCCGCTGTCGGACACCGTCGACGCGACCGCCTGGCTCTCGGCGGCGGAACCCACGATCTGGATGCCGTCGCGCAGCCACTGCACGGCCGCGCCGGTCACGAAGATCGACCCCTCGGACGCATAGGTGATGGTGCCGTCGGGCGACTTCCATGCGGCCGAGGCCAGCAGCGCCTCGGAGCGCTGGATATTCGAGCCGGTGTTGGTGAGCACGAACGACCCGGTGCCGTAGGTGCACTTCGAGTCGCCCTCGTCGAAGCAGGTCTGGCCGAAGAGCGCCGACTGCTGGTCACCGGCCAGCCCGGCGATCGGCAGGGAGAGGCCGAGGAACGACTTCGGGTCGGTGACGGCGATCTCGCCCCAGTTGGGGACGAGCTCGGGCAGGGCATCGCGGGGTACGCCGAAGAGGCCGCACAGCTCGTCTGACCAGTCGCCCGTCTCGAGGTCGAGGAGGAGCGTCCGGGACGCGTTGGAGACGTCGGTGACGTGGTAGGTCCCGCGGGTCATCCGCGTGATCAGGTAGGAGTCGACGGTGCCGATCGCGTAGCGGCCGGACTCGACCAGCGCCCACGTGTGCGGCTCGTGCTCGGCGAGCCACATCAGCTTGGTGCCGGAGAAGTACGGGTCGAGCCGCAGCCCGGTCAGCTCGCGCACCCGGTCCTCGTGGCCGTCGGCGCGCAGGCGGTTGCACAGGTCCGCCGTACGACGGTCCTGCCAGACGATCGCCCGCCGTGGCGACCCGAGGGTCTCGCGGTCCCAGAGCATCACCGTCTCGCGCTGGTTGGTGATGCCGATCGCCTGCAGCGCGCTCGCATCCGTCTGCTTCAGTGCGTCCCGCGCCGCCTCCATCGTCGCCTGCCAGATCTCCTCCGGCGCGTGCTCGACCCAGCCCGGCTTGGGGAAGTGCTGGGCGAACTCCTGGTAGCCGCGCGCCGAGATTCGCCCGTCGTGCTCGACCACGAGCGCCGTCACCCCGGTCGTACCGGCGTCGATGGCGAGGACGCTCACCTGTCGGCCTCTGTGTCCCGGATGATCTCGAGGATGCGTACGTCGATCCAGGAGGCGTCGGGCGCGACCCGCATCTCGTAGTTCTCGGTGCCGACCCAGGCGGCGAAGTCGCGGTGCCCGGCGGCGGTCGCGAGCTCCTCTAGCTCCTCGAGCAGCTCGGCGGTGACCGGGACCTTCTCCTCCTCGGTCGACGCGGTCAGGTAGAGGTCACTCAGCGCCAGCAGGCGGGCCAGCTCGGTGATCGGCTCAGGATGGTCGTCGACCCGTAGGTCGACGGCGATGTCGTCGAGCCCGTCGTACCCCGCTTCGTCCTTGACGACCAGCAGCGCCGCGGACTGGCGGCCGCGGGAGTCGCCGCCCGCGGCATCGCCGGCCGCCAGTGCCTCGAGCAGCCGATGGGCGAGCGGGGCCTCGGGGGAGGAGTCCAGCCAGGCGGCCTCCATCGCCTCGACGACCTCGGAGCCGGTGAGGATGTTGCCCTGGATCGCGTAGCCGTCGCCGATCACGCTGCCCGCCCAGTCCAGGCACGCGGAGCCGGTGTGGCTCGCCGCGTTGCCGTCGACGTCGACGATGCCGACCTGGCGATGGTCGCGCCCCTCGTCCTCCTCCAGCAGCCGCTGGAGCGCGACCGGTGCGGTGGCGCCGTCGTCGAGATGGGCCAGGGCCTGGCCCTTGTAGGCCACGTTGGCGCTTGCCTGGGTCGCGATGGCGCCGACACCGGCGACGGCGGCCGGCACGGGGGATCCCACGGCCAGGAACTTGGAGGCGACGGCGACTCCCCAGGACTCACCGTCGGCGGAGCGGGCCACGATCGAGAACGTCATGTCGCGACATTAGCGACAACCGGGCACCGCACCCTTTAGTCTTTGAAGGACGAAAGCGTGGCTGATCGAGCCCGAACCAGGAAGAAGCAGAAGACCCCCATGACCGTCCGTCGCGTTGCCCTGCTCACCGCCGGTGGCCTGGCCCCCTGCCTGTCCTCGGCAGTCGGTGCCCTGATCGAGCGCTACACCGCGCTCGCGCCCGAGATCGAGATCATCGCCTACCTCAACGGGTACGCCGGTCTCCTCGGTGGCGAGCACATCGTCGTGAGGCCGGACGACCGCGAGCGCGCGCACCTGCTCCACGGGTTCGGCGGGAGTCCGATCGGCAACAGCCGGGTGAAGCTCACCAACGTCAAGGACTGCGTCAAGCGCGGGCTGGTCATCGAGGGACAGGACCCGCTGCACGTCGCCGCCGAGCAGCTGACCCAGGACGGCGTCGACGTGCTGCACACCATCGGCGGCGATGACACGAACACGACGGCCGCCGACCTCGCGGCGTACCTCCACGACAACGGCTACGAGCTGACCGTCGTCGGCCTGCCCAAGACGATCGACAACGACGTCGTGCCGATCCGTCAGTCGCTCGGTGCGTGGACGGCCGCCGAGCAGGGCGCGCTCTTCGCCCGCAACATCGTCGCCGAGCACTCCTCGAACCCCCGGATGCTCATCGTCCACGAGGTGATGGGCCGCCACTGCGGCTGGCTGACGGCCGCGACGGCCGCGAAGTACCGCGAGTGGCTCTCCACCCAGGAGTTCTCCGGGTTCGGCGGCAACACCCAGCGGTCCTGGGACGTGCACGGCGTCTATGTGCCCGAGGTCGAGTTCGACGTCGCGGCCGAGGCCGAGCGCCTGAAGACCGTGATGGACGAGACCGGCTGCGTCAACGTCTTCCTCTCGGAGGGCGCAGGCGTCTCGACGATCGTGGGGGAGATGCTCGCCCGCGGCGAGGAGCCCAAGCGGGACGCCTTCGGCCACGTCAAGCTCGACACCATCAACCCCGGGTCGTGGTTCGCCAAGCAGTTCGCCGGGATGGTCGGGGCGGAGAAGACGATGGTGCAGAAGAGCGGCTACTTCTCCCGTTCGGCGCCTGCCAACGACGAGGACCTGGCCCTGATCCGGGCCTGCGCCGACCTCGCGGCCGACGCCGCGCTGCGCGGCGAGAGCGGCGTCGTCGGCCAGGACGAGGACGCCGGCGACGTGCTGCGGGTCGTCGAGTTCCCCCGGATCAAGGGCGGCAAGGCGTTCGACCCCTCCGTGTCATGGTTCCGCGAACTGCTCGAGGAGATCGGTCAGCCGCAGCACTAGAAGTCGACGACGCTTTCCCACCAGACTGAGCGGCATGCGCGTCGGAGTACTCACCGGAGGCGGGGACTGCCCCGGCCTGAACGCCGTCATCCGAGCGGTGGTGCGCAAGGGGGTCAAGAGCCACGGCTTCGAGTTCGTCGGCTACCGCGACGGTTGGCGCGGCCCACTCGAGGGCGTGACGATGGAGCTCGGCATCGAGCAGTGTCGCGGGATCCTGCCCCGCGGCGGCACCATCCTCGGCTCTTCGCGGACCAACCCGTTCAAGCTCGACAACGGGGTGGGGCGGATCAAGGAGAACCTCGCCAAGGACGGCGTCGACGCCCTGGTCGCGATCGGCGGCGAGGACACCCTCGGCGTCGCCACCAAGCTGGCCGAGCTCGGCGTCAACGTCGTCGGGGTCCCCAAGACCATCGACAACGACCTGTCCGGCACGGACTTCACGTTCGGCTTCGACACGGCCGTCAACATCGCGACGGAGGCGATCGACCGGCTGCACACCACCGCCGAGTCCCACCACCGGGTGCTCGTCGTCGAGGTGATGGGCCGCCACGCCGGCTGGATCGCGCTGCACTCCGGCATCGCCGGCGGCGCCAACATCGTGCTGATCCCCGAGCAGCCCTTCGACATCGAGGAGGTCTGCCGCCTCATCGAGAGCCGCTTCGAGTCGCGCTACGCGCCGATCCTCGTGGTCTCCGAGGGCGCGATGCCGCGCGAGGGAGGCGACATGACGCTGGTGTCCGGCGAGGTGGACGACTTCGGCCACGTGCGCCTCGGCGGCATCGGCGACCGGCTCGCCCAGGAGATCGAGCGGCGTACCGGCAAGGAGGCCCGGGCCGTGGTCCTCGGCCACATCCAGCGCGGAGGTACGCCGACGGCGTTCGACCGCTGGCTCGCCACCCGCTTCGGCCTCCAGGCGATCGACGCGGTCGCCGACGGCGACTTCGGGAAGATGATGGCGCTGCGCGGCACCACCATCGCCCGGGTGCCGCTGGCCGAGGGCACCGCCGAGCTCAAGCTCGTCAGCGAGTCGGAGTACGCCGAGGCGCAGGTCTTCTTCGGATAGGCCTCATCGCCGCCAGGACGTCATGCGGTCAGTGTGTCCACTTGCTCCCTCCGTATGACGTCCAGCAGTCGCGCCCCTGGTTAGACCCGCCCCGGGTGGGGGAGAGTGGCGACATGAGCTCCACGAGCACATCCGACACCGAGGACGTGAACGGCCCTTCACCGGACTTGAAGCGGGTCCTCGGTCCCAAGCTGCTGCTGCTCTTCATCGTCGGGGACATCCTCGGGGCCGGCATCTACGCCGTGACCGGCGAGATGGCGCTCGAGGTCGGCGGCCTGGTCTGGGTGCCGTTCCTGGTGGCGTTCGCGGTCGCGACGCTGACGGCGTTCTCCTACCTCGAGCTGGTGACGAAGTACCCGCAGGCGGCCGGCGCCGCGCTCTACACGCACAAGGCGTTCGGCATCCACTTCGTCACGTTCCTGGTGGCGTTCGCGGTGATCTGCTCCGGCATCACCAGTGCGTCCACCTCCTCCAACCTCCTCGCGACCAACCTGCTGGCCGGCTTCGACGGGCTGGGCTGGCACGTGTCGCAGGGCAAGACCGCGATCACGATCGTCGCGATGGTCTTCATGGTGCTGCTCGCGGGGATCAACCTGCGCGGCGTCGGCGAGAGCGTGAAGTTCAACGTCGTCCTCACCCTGATCGAGATGACCGCCCTGGTCATCGTCATCCTGATCGGCTTCTGGGTGATGGCGAAGGGCGACGCCGACCTGGGCCGGATCGTGGTCTTCGACTCCCAGTCCGACCGAGGGCTGTTCCTGGCTGTCACGGTCGCGACGGCGATCGCGTTCTTCGCAATGGTCGGGTTCGAGGACTCCGTCAACATGGTCGAGGAGACGCAGAACCCGGAGAAGATCTTCCCGAGGGTCATGCTGACCGGGCTCGGCATCGCGGTGATCTTCTACGTCCTGGTGGCGATCTCGGTGATCGCGGTGATCCCCGAGGGCGAGATCGAGGCGGTCGTCGCCGATGAGGGCAAGGTGCTGCTCGCGGTCGTCGAGACCGGCGCCCCGGGCCTGCCGATCGACAAGATCTTCCCGTTCCTCACGGTGATCGCGGTCGCCAACACGGCCCTGCTCAACATGCTCATGGCCAGCCGGCTGCTGTACGGCCTGGCCAACCAGGACGTGCTGCCGCGCACGCTCGGCAAGGTGCTGCCCGGCCGGCGGACGCCGTACGCCGGCATCGCGTTCTCGACGGTGCTCGCGCTCGGCCTGATCATCGTGGTGACATTCCTCGCCGACACCTCGGTGATCTCCGCGTTGTCCGGCACCACCGCCCTGCTCCTGCTCTGCGTGTTCTCGGTCGTCAACGTCGCCTGCATCGTCCTGCGTCGAGACCCCGAGAAGGGGCGCTTCCAGGCGCCGGGATGGGTGCCCTTCGCGGGCGCCGCCGCCTGCCTCTACCTCGCCGGGCCGTGGGCTCGCGACCGCGAGGACTGGATCCAGTACAAGGTGGCGGGCGGGCTGCTGCTGCTCGGCATCGTGCTGTGGGTGTTCACCTGGATGACCAACCGGGGCATCCGGGCGAAGAAGACCGGCTTCCGCGACATCGAGCACCTCGAGGACTGACCGGCTCCTGGGCCGCGTCTCGGTCCCAGCCGCCGAATCGGGGTCGGCCGCAACCGCGCCGTACCCTTGCTTGGTGAGCAGCACCGTCCCCGACCTCGCCTCCCTGCACGCCCTCGACCCGGCGCAGCAGCCGTCGTACCCCGACCGGTCCGCCGTGGACTCCGCCGTCGCCCGGCTCCGCACCGCGCCGCCGCTGGTGTTCGCGGGGGAGTGCGACGACCTCAAGGGCAAGATCGCGGCCGTCGCGCGCGGCGAGGCGTTCCTGCTCCAGGGCGGCGACTGCGCCGAGACCTTCGAGGGCGTCACCGCCGACAACGTGCGCAACAAGCTCCGGGTGCTGCTTCAGATGGCCGTCGTGCTGACGTACGCCGCCTCGGTGCCGGTCGTGAAGGTCGGCCGGATCGCCGGGCAGTACGCCAAGCCGCGCTCCTCCGACTTCGAGACCCGCGACGGAGTCACGCTGCCGGCCTACCGCGGCGACGCGGTCAACGGCTTCGACTTCACCCCCGAGTCCCGGGTCCCGGACCCGCAGCGGCTCGTGGACGTCTACAACTCCTCGGCCGCCACGCTCAACCTGGTGCGCGCGTTCGTCACGGGCGGGTACGCCGACCTGCGCCAGGTGCACACCTGGAACACCGACTTCGTCCGCGAGTCCGCTGTCGGCCAGCAGTACGAGCAGATGGCGTCCGAGATCGAGCGCGCACTGACCTTCATGAAGGCGATCGGCGCCGACCCGGATGAGTTCCACCGCGTCGACTTCCACTCGAGCCACGAGGCACTCGTGCTCGAGTACGAGCACGCACTGACCCGCATCGACTCGCGCACGCAGACGCCGTACGACGTCTCGGCGCACTTCGTGTGGATCGGCGAGCGCACCCGTCAGCTCGACGGGGCGCACGTGGAGCTGCTCAGCCACATCAAGAACCCCATCGGCGTGAAGCTCGGGCCGTCCACGACGCCCGACGACGCGCTCGCCCTGGCCGCCAAGCTCAACCCCGACAACGAGGCCGGCCGGCTCACCTTCATCACCCGCTTCGGCGCCGGCAAGATCCGCGACGGCCTGCCGCCGCTGATCGAGAAGGTCACCGCCGAGGGCGTCCAGGTCGCGTGGATCTGCGACCCGATGCACGGCAACACCTTCGAGGCGAGCTCGGGCTACAAGACCCGCCGCTTCGGTGACGTCATCGAGGAGGTCCAGGGCTTCTTCGACGTGCACCGCTCGCTCGGCACCTGGCCCGGAGGCCTGCACGTCGAGCTCACCGGCGACGACGTGACCGAGTGCGTCGGCGGCGGCGAGGACCTCACCGACCTCGACCTCGCCCACCGCTACGAGTCGGTCTGCGACCCCCGCCTCAACCGGGTGCAGTCCCTCGAGCTGGCGTTCCTCGTCGCGGACATGCTGCGCCAGGTCTGAGCCTGCGAAGGCCGAGCCCGGACGAGGATCAGTCCTCAGCCGGCGGCGAGCTGTGCATCAGCACCATCGAGCACGCCACCGCCCCCACGAGCAGCAGCCCGACGGTGGCAGCGACCGCGGCGTACGCCGGTGACAGGATGCCGGTCGCGGCCAGCGGCACCGCCACGACGATGAAGGCCGCGGCGCACACCCGCGCGACGCGGCGCGAGCGGCGCAGCGTGCGGATGAGCCTGATGGACTCGAGAGCGGACTCGATGGACGGGTCCGCACACCGCACGACGGTGTCCTCTCCCGACTCGCCGGGCAGGGTCGTCTCGCCGGCTCGGTCGGAGGCGCCCACCGCCCGGAGCACGCCGGTGGAGTCCTGCGGGAGGGACGCGGCGACGGTGGAGACGTCGGTGCCGGTGTGGAACTGCGAGACCCCCACCTGCTCCGAGACCCGCATGAGCTCCGGCTTGTTCAGGGTCGTGGACACCAGGATGGGCTCGATGCCCTCCTTCTGCAGGGTCGACAGGCACCGGGCCGCGGTCTTCCGCACCTCGTCGGCCACCGTGATGTGCCCCATCGGCCGCAGGTCGACGTCGACGCGCACCGTGGTGCCCACTGCCTCGCCGACCGCCGCCTCGCCGTTCAGCCCGAACCGCACTGGGTGTCGGTCCACTGCTCCCTGGAGCTCGTGCGCCGGTCCCTGGCTGACACCGGTGGGCCGCCCCGGCCCGGCGAGCCTCGCGATGGCTCGGGCGACGGGGTCGGTGGAGCCGTGGGCCAGCGCGCCCGCGAACCAGCGCAGGTCGTGCTTGTGCTGTACGTCGAGGGGCGCCACGTCCACGACGACGAGACGGCCCGTCGTGAGCACGTGCTCCACCTCGATCACCAGCTGACGGAGTCGCGGCAGCGCGAGGTCGGCCGAGGCACCGAGATGGCTGACGCCGCTGCGACGGCCCAGCCGTCGCGAGACCGGCAGCGGGGCGTAGCGGGCGACGAGGAACCCGAGCGGAGAGGCCACCAGCAGCACGGCGATCGCCGGCGCCAGCCCTTCCCGCCCGACCAGCTCCGAGCCCCACCACGTCGCACCGGACGCGACGACGTCGGCGGCGACGAGGCCCGAGAACAGGGGGATGGTCGGGACGCTCATGGCCCCGGCAGCTTCCTGTCACGGAAGCGCTCGAAGTCGCTCTGGTTGCCGGCTTTCCACATCGGCACGCTGGTCTTGAGCACCATCGTCACCTGCAGGATGAACTCGGGGTCGTGCAAGGAGTCCCCGAAGAGCTCGTTGATCCGCTTCCACCGGTAGCGCACCGTCTGGGGGTGTACGTCGAGTTTCGCGGCGATCGCCGGCGCGCTGTCGCGGGTCTCCAGCCAGGCCAGCAGGGTGTCGGAGAGGATCTCGCGCGAATTGGGGGTCTCGGCCAGCAGCGGCTCCAGGAGCTGCTGGCACAGCCGCTGTCGCATCGACGGCTCCGCGTGCAGCCACAGCTGGGTCACGTGGTCGCTGCACCTGACGAGTGACGTCGGCGCGATCACCCCGAGTCGCACGAGGTCCAGCGCCCGAGCAGTCCAGAGCAGGGCGCTGCCCGCCTCGTCGGGGTGGACGGGCCAGCTCAGAGCGACCCTCCGGTCGCTGCCGGAGCCCGTCACCTGGGCGGCAAGAGCCTCTACCTCCTCCTCCGGGCACAGGGCGAAGATCCGGTCGCTCCCGACCCGGATGAGGACCTCGTCGCGCTCCGGCAGCGGCGGCGGGCTGCCGTGGAAGGTCACAGCCAGGGCGACGACGCGCTCGGGCAGCGGCCACTGGGCGTCCTCGGCGAGGCGGCGCAGCTCGCCCTCGTCCATGCCGAGCGGGCGCAGCGGGGAGATGCGCCCGACGGTGGAGTGGATGATGAAGTCCCACAGCCGGACCCTGGACGTCGTCCGGTTGTGGGTCGTGAACCGGGAGCCGAGCTCGTAGCCGGAGACGAGCTGGTCGCCGAGGTGGTCGGCGTACGCTATCAGCGAGGCCGAGATGTCGCGCAACGTCGTGACGGAGTACTGCTGGGACACCGCGAAGTCGGCGACCTGGTCCCAGGCGCACCGGCTGGCGATCCGCAGCGCCGCGACCATCGGCCCGGGGTCGTTGCCCCGCTGTGCCTCCCGGTGGCCCAGTCGCCGGAACAGCTCGTCGAGCTTGCGCCGCTCGGACTCACGACTGGAGTTGCCGTCGAGGAAGACCCGTACGGCGGCGCGCGCCGCGACCTCCAGGTGTGGACAGGGGTCACCGTCGTCGCCCACCGCGTAGGCGGGGACCTCGTCCTGGACCCGGCTGACGATCTCTTCCACCATCCGCGTCGCGAGCGGGCTGAACAGCTGCGAAGGGAAGGGCGACCCGATCTCGTGCACCAGTGCGGCGTCGGTCATGGCCGGACGGTTCCCGTCCTGGACCTGCGGTCGCTCATCGTCCTGTGACTCCTGATCGTCGGGTACGTCTCGGGTCATGGATCCATGGCTTTCGAAGTACTCCTCCGGTCCCGGCCTGATGTTGGTCACGGGGCGCTCCGACAGCGCCCCGTGACCTGACGGATGAGAGGATCGCCGGGCTCCTACGCGTCACCCTCGGGAGCCGACGGGAGGGTGCCGGCCCTGAGAGTTGCCATCTGTCGCCTTGATTGAGGCATGCCCGGGGTGCCACGGCAAGGAGTTCGGAGCACAGCAGGCCAGAAGTTGCTATGTGGCTCACAAAGAATCCGTCGTCGTGGCCCGGAGACGGCGGTGCTCCGCCTGCCGACGAGGCGTGGTGGGGCCGCTGTGTCGGGCGCATCTGAGCTCCTCCGGGCAGGGGTGCCGTCAGGGTAGGTCGAACGTTTCCGTGGCGGAGCGATTTCCGGGGAGTTTCTTTCCGTTCTGCGCAGACGGGTGCGGGCGCCCCCCTGCTTCGAGCTCCCAAAGTGGGAGGACGAGGTTGAGGGCGGCCTGCATGGAGAGGTTGTCCTCGGCGAAGTCGAGGTTCGGGTTG
This sequence comes from Nocardioides endophyticus, assembly GCF_039543845.1. Lineage (NCBI taxonomy): Bacteria > Bacillati > Actinomycetota > Actinomycetes > Propionibacteriales > Nocardioidaceae > Nocardioides > Nocardioides endophyticus. The sequence goes on from NZ_BAABKN010000036.1 coordinate 132,915, forward strand.
TAGAGGGTGCGGAGGATGGTGAGGTGGTTGTGCACGGTCTGGGGGTGCATCGCCAACTGCTTGGCGAGCCCCTGGGCGGTGGTGGCGGTCCGTAAGCAGAGCTGGAGGGTGCGTGCCAGGGCGCTTCGCCGGTGTGTGCCGTGGCCGCCGAGCGGGAGCAGCAGGTCGGTGATCTTCTGGACGCTGGCCTCGCTCGGAGAGGGGTGGAGGAACCCGAACTCGGGCACCTCGATCAGGACCGGGGAAGGCGGTGCCGCCACTCCGGCCCGGATCAGCCGGAGCAGCAGGAGTGCGGTGTCGTGCGCCAGAGGGATCCCGCTCACAGGCGTAGGTCCCACGCAGACCACGATGTGTGGTTGTGCAGCGCTGATCGGTCGGGGCGGGGTGGGGTCCTCGGTGATGATCACGACGTGGTCAGTGGTGATGATGCGAATGGGGCGCGCGGTGTCTCGATGATCCGGGTCCCGTCGCGACCGGATGTCGACTGCTCCGAGGGTGGTGACGCTGAGGTAGAGCTGGACCGGATGGGCGCCCCAGCGGTGCTCCACCAGGGAGAGCAGTCCGTCGAGGTGGGCTTCGCCGTCGCGCCTCCTACGATCCGTGGGCACGGCGGCCGCCACGCGGTGGGCAGCCATGGTCCTGGCGCACAGCCGCCCGGCGTACCTGGAGAGGGCCAGGTCGAGCTGGGCGGAGAAGGACCGCGCGTGCGGGAGCTGTGGCCAGAGCGCACGAGTCACCTCGCGCAGCGTCTGGAACGCGGCGTGGACGGCGGCGCGGCACGGCTCTAGCTGGCCCTCGACGTGGACGATCTCGATCAGCATGGCCTCGACGGCGGGCGCGCGAGGTGGTCGGTCCTCGACGAGGCGGGCGAACTCGTCCACCGCCCGGCCGACGGTGGAGAGCAGCAGCACCTGTGCGTCGGGCGAGAGTGCCAGGTGAGTGGGGTCGCGGCGTACCACTCGGACCACCTGCTCGGAGACGCGCGGGGCGATCTCGCGGAGCTCGGTGCCGACGTGCGCAGGGACCGGTACCAACCCCAGGTCTGCGCGCAGGCGGGTGATCCGTCGTCGCAGCCTGATGTCGGGTCGATCCTGGTGATCGTTCATCGATCCCTCCTTCGGAGCGTGGCCAGGTGCAGGAGCTCCGCTCGTCCCCCTGCCGTTCGGAGTGATGCCGGTCATAGTCCAGGGCTCTTTACCTTGAGCGTCACGCGCACGGCAGCCCTGGCCGAGAACAATTGCGACAATTACTCACCCGCTTGACAACTTTTGCCGACGTGGGTCATCGGGGTCGCGTCCCGTCGTCTCCATCTCCCACAGGGGGAGCACGAGGTCGAGGGCGGCCTGCATGGAGAGGTTGTCCCCGGCGAAGTCCAGATCGTGGTTGTAGAGGGTGCGGAGGATGGTGAGGTGGTTGTGCACGGTCTGGGGGTGCATCGCCAGCTGCCTGGCGAGGCCCTGGGCGGTGGCAGCGGTCCGCAGGCGGAGCTGCAGGGTGCGGCCCAGGGTGCTGCGCCGGTGGCCGCCTTGTCTGGTGAGCGGGAGCAGGAGGTCCCTGATCTTCCGGACGCTGGCTTCGCTGGGGTACGGGTGGAGGAACCCGAGGTTGGGCACGTGGATCCGTACGGGCGACGGTGGTGTCGCTACACCCGCGCGGATCACGCGCAGCAGCAGGAGCGCGGTGTCGTGGACCAGCTCGATCTGACTCGCGGGCACGGGACCGACGGACACCACGACGGGCGCGTCGGTCGTCGTTGCGGATCGTGGTGGTGGCACGGGGTTCTCGGTGACGGTGACGACGTGGTCGGTGATCACGTGGCGCAGGGGGCGCGTCGTCAGGTGTGGTCCTGTGCCTCTTGGCGCTTCGCGCCGTGACGAGGTGTCCGCGGCTGCCAGGGTGCTGACCGTCAGGTAGAGCTGGACAGGTCGGGTGCCCCATCGACGGTGGACGAGGTCGAGCAGTCCCTCGACGGTGGTGTCGACGGCCTGGGGAGGACTTGTCGGTTTGGTGCACTGTGCCCGTTGGGCGTTCATCGTCCGGGAGTGGAGGCGTTGCGCGTAGCCGGTCACGGCCGTGTCGAGCTGGGTGGAGTAGGACTGCGCGTGGGGGAGCTGGGGCCACAGCACCCGAGCCACTTCCCGGATCGTCTGGAGCGCCGTGTTGAGGGCCGCCCGGCACGCCTGGGTCTCGTCCTCGAGCTGGATGAGAGTGGCGAGCATGGTGTCCACCGTGGGCGCCTGAGGTGGTCGGTTCTCGACGAGGAGGGCGAACTCGTCGACCACCCGGGTGAGGGCGGCGAGCAGCTGGGTCTGCCCGTCGGGGGAGAGCGCGGTGTAGGTCGGGTCGAGGCGGAGCAATCGGGTCACCTGTTCGGAGACGAGCGGCGCGATGGTGCGCAGCTCGGTGCCGACGTGCGTGGGGACCGGGGCCAGTCCCAGTTCGGCGCGCAGTCGATCGACACGCCTTCGCTGCCTGATGTCGGGTCGATCGTCGTGACCGGTCAACGGACCTCCTCCGAGCGATGCCAGGGTGGCGGTGCCTGCGCCCGGCCCCTCAGACCCAGCGCAGTGGTGCACGTCACAGTCCAGGGCGTTTTACCTTGCGGGTCACGCCCGGAGGCGCGCTGATCTGAGAACAGGGCGGGAATTGCTCACCTGCATGACAACTTTTGGCAATGCCAGGTCACAGGGGGTGCACTCGCGCCACCCGCTGGCCCCGTCGAGCTGAGCTGACCGGGCCGCCGGTGCGGAGCTGGGGCGGGGGAGTTGCTGCCCGGCCCGCCGCAGACAAAAGGCTCGCGCGCCCTTAGCGCATCGGACGGTATCGGCGCAATCCGCAGATCGAAAATATGATGGAAAACATAAAGTACTGCCCGCGATCGGCGGAATCCCTTGCCCCGGCGCCGGCCCAGGCCCACATGATGCGGTCACGGTGTCACTCCCGACACCAGCACTGTGAGACAAGGGAGCAAAGTAATGCATCTGCGTAAGGCACTCACCCTCTGTGCCGCTGTTGCGGCAGCCGGGGCACTCGCCATCGCCCCGGCCGCCCAGGCGACCACTCCTACCGGCGGTACCCTCCAGTACATCAAGATCAACAACGTGTCCACCAACGGCACCGTCGCGACCAGCGGCACCTTCAAGGGCGGCACGGCGACCTTCGTCGCCCTCGGCTACACCGCCACCTGCAGCGCCGGTAGCGTCGTTGGAACCGTCAAGCGCGGCGCCATCACCTCCGGCACCGCCGCGTTCAACTTCACTACCCTCAGCATCACCTGCAACACCCCGCTGGGCATCAGCGCCACCATCGCCCTGGCCCCTGGCTGCAGCGTCAACGTGAACATGGGCGGCGTGCGCACCTCGCCCAACGACAACGTGCACGACTCGTACAACCCGACGGCCACGATCGACTCCGGCCTGTACAACAGCGCGGCGCCGCAGAAGGTCCACAACGTGCTGGGCACCCTGGTGCTTCCCGCTCCCGCCCTCAACTGCGTCACCGTGACCCTGTCCTCCGGCACCTGCAAGGCCTACGTCCAGGGCAACGCGAACGTCGAGTTCGACGAGGCCAAGAAGACCGTCGCTGGCACCGTCTACCAGGACCTGATCCTCCGGGGCACCGGCCTGTCCCTCTACGGCCAGACCGCCTCGTGCCTGGGCCTGATGAGTGGCGCCGTCACCCTCAACAACATCGATTTCAACATCCCGGCTGAGATCGACTTCCGTGTGAACCCGTGACACACCCGGCTCGGTAGTCCAGTGACCCGGTGGCCCGGTGGCAGAAACTCTGCCGCCGGGCCACCGGCATGTCCGGGCACGCCGACGCCCTCGAATCGGAGCCCGATGCTCGAACGGGACCCACTCCGACCCGGCACGGTGGATCGGCGCCTGGTCGCGACCGACATCGGGCTGGCCCATGGCGGCGAACAACTTGTGATGGGCCTCACAACTTCCGGGTTTCTCTGCGGCGTCCTGACGCCGCATTCCCGCCACGACCCTCGGATCTCGGCAAGAGTTCGGCGCGTTACTGGGAGGGAGGTCCTCCTGCGCCTGATATGGAGACAGACATGCGATTGCGCAACCTTCTGGCCGCCGCGGCAGTCAGTGCCCTAGCCATCGGAGCGGTCGGCGTCCCGGCCCACTCCGTCACCGCCCCGCCGTCGGCCAAGGCCGGCGCGCTCGTCAGCTGGGGCGACGAGGACAACCCCAACGCCGGTCCGGCCATCCCGATCCCCGCGGACCTCACCGGGCCGGTGCGGTCGGTGGCCACCAACGACAACGTCACCGGGGTGGTCACCCTCGACGGTGGAGTCCGGGTCTGGGGCGGCACCGACGAATCCCCGACGGCCGAGGTGGCCGGCGCACCGACCGGGGTCACTGACGCAGCCGCGATCGCTCTCACCACCGGCAACGCCGCGATCCTGCGCACCGACGGCAGCATCAGGGCCTGGGGCAACTCCGGCGCGCTCGGCGACGTCCCCACCGATCTCCGGGCCAAGGCGATCGCCCTCCAGAGCGGCACCGGCTACGCGGTGCGCCCCGACGGCACCCTCGCGACCTGGGGCGACGAACCCCTCTACCCGCTGCCCACGACCGGCCTGACCGACCTGGTGGACGTCTCCGCCTCGATCTCTCACGTGCTGGCCCTGCGCAGCGACGGCAAGGTCGTGATCTGGGGCAGCGCGGACTACCCCGGCGTCCTCGACCTCCCCGACTTCGGTGGCAAGAAGGTCGCCAAGATCGCTACCGCCATGGTGCAGAGCGGAGTCGTCTTCGAGGACGGCACCATCGACATCTGGGGCTTCGGCGTCCTGATCCCCATGGGTGAGCCGCCCTTCGACGGCCTCACTCCCGCCACCACGGTGACCAGCCTCAGCCTGGGCTCGACCTCCGCTGCCTTGACCGCCGACGGCGCTGTGAGCGCCTGGGGCAACGACGTAAAGGTGAAGACCATCCCCGCAGCGCTTACCGGTCAGCCCGTCTCCGCGATCGCGGTGAGCAACGGCCACGCGGCCGCTGTCATCACCAGCTTCCGCGACCTCACCAAGCCCACCATCGCAGGCAAGCCCGAGGTCGGGCAGACCCTGACCGCGACCCCGGCCACCTTCTCGCTGACGCCGGATGCCCCGGCCACCGGCCAGTGGTACGCCGGCAGCGACGCCATCGCGGGCCAGACCAGCACCACCCTGGCCGTGGCCGCAGCGCAGGTCGGCAAGGCGATCAGCTACCGCACCACCGCCACCCGCGCCGGCCAGACCGTCACCTCCGCCTCCACCACGCTCGGCCCCGTCACCCAGGTGACCGTGACCCCGCCGCCGGCGCCCAAGGCGAAGAGCAAGGTCACCGCCAAGGTCAAGGCAACGGGCAAGACCAAGAAGATCGCCAAGAAGGTCAAGATCACGGTGACGGTCAAGACCACCAAGGGCATCTCCCCGGCCGGCAAGGTCAAGATCACCCTCAAGGGCAAGACCAAGAAGACGGTCAACGCCAAGGTCAACGCCAAGGGCATTGCCACCGTGACCGTCAAGAAGGTCAAGCGCGGCAAGTACACCGCCACGTTGGCCTACGCCGGCAACACCCGGGTGAGCTCGGCCAAGGCCACCACCAAGTTCAAGGTCTGACCAACCCGGCAGACAACATGTCGTGGCCGGGGCACACCACACGGTGAGCCCCGGCCGCGACATCCAGGTCGACGAAGCATCCCCCACCAGGAGGCTGTCATGACGTCTCTCACCCGCCGGCACCGTGGCGCGGTGCTGGCCGCTGTCGTACTCGGCGTAGTCGGCGTGCTCTGCGCCGTCCTGCTGCCGACGTTCGCGGCACCCGGGGGACTGGTCCCCGGCGCGCTGCGTAGCGAGCGGGCACACGACGACACCGGGTTGCGCGTCGCCGGCGACGGGTCGCTGCCCGAGACCGCTCCTAAGCTGGGCGCGCCCAACGAGCCGTTGAGCAGCGCTGAGCGGGGCTACGCCTACCACCTGGCGCGGCAGGCGATGCCTGCCGACGCGCGCGACATCCTGGGCGAGCCCGGCGGGGAGCTGCTCACCGCCGACCTGCCCGCCCTTGCTGAGCGCACCCCGGCCCGCCTGGTCACCGTCGCGGTCTACGACTACGCCACGGACCGGCTCCACCAGCTGCTCGTCGACCTGACCCACCACACCATCGTGCGCGACGAGAGCACCCAGGGGCTCCAGCTGCCGCCCACCCAGGCCGAGACCGCCACCGCCCTCGCCCTCGCCCTCGAGGCCAAGCCCGCCCCCGCGTTCGTGGCGGAGTACCGCAAGCTGAGCAACACGCCGCTGCTGGTCCCCGACCAGGTCTCCGCGATCGCCGGGGCCTGGCGGCCCGCCGCTGCGCGGCCGACCTCCCCCCAGACCCAGGTCTGCGGCCGGCACCGGTGCGTCCAGCTGATGGTCGCGCTGCCGACGGGCCAGTACCTCGACACCACCGACATCGTCGTCGACCTCAGCACCCGAACGGTGCTCCGGACCGAGCTGGAGGCACCCAGCCATGCGCAGTGACCACCTCCCGCGCACCCGTGCCGTGCGTCGCCTGCTGGCGCTCGCGTTGGTGCTCACGGGACCGATCGCCATCGTCGCTCCCACCGGCCTCGCCTCGGTGGCCGCGGCCGAGGACGGGCCCGGTCTCGGCTGTGGCTCGGCCGAGGTCACCCGCACCCTGGACACCGGCTCCGCGTGGCGGATGTGTGCGCGCATCGACCCGGTCAAGGGACTGGTGCTGGAGCAGGTGCAGTTCCGGCCGGCGCCGGGGCCGAGCGGCTCCTCCGACTGGCTGCCCGTCATCGACTCCCTCTACCTCGCCCAGCTGGTCGTCCCCTACGACTCCGGGACGGTCGGTTTCAACGACGTCACCGGCTTCGGCTTCGGCGGCTACGCCCTGCTCCAGCAGGACGACAGGACCTGCCTCGGCGAGACCATGCCCGTCGAGCAGTCGTTCATGTTCGGCCCCGATCTCGTCGAACGGACCATCCCCGGCATCTGTCTCGACGAGGTCGGCACCGGACTCGGCTGGGCGGCTCACGAGGACAACGACGCTCAGAGCGACAGCTACGTCCAACAGGGTCGTGCCTTGGAGATCTCCTCGCTGACCAAGATCAGCTGGTACGAGTACCAGCAGAAGGTCACGTTGACCGACCAGGGCACGATCACGGTCGGTCTGGGCGCCACCGGGGACCTGGCTCCCCTGGACTCCTTGTTCTCGGAGGACCCGGCCGTCGGGTGGCCGGTCAACCCGGCAGACAACGAGCCCGCGAGGCGCGCGCAGTCGCACTGGCACAACGCGGTCTACCGGGTCGACTTCGGCATCGGCACCGGCGAGCAGCGGGTCGAGCAGTGGGACTACACCCAGCCCGACCCACTCAGCCCGGCCCACATAGAAGGAGCCGGCACGGTCCGCACCCAGGCGTTCAACGCCCCCGACGACGTCGATCCCCAGACCTGGTGGCGGGTCCTGAACCCGACGTCGCTGAACCCCGACGGACACCCACGGTCCTACGAGATCGTCAACAACGCCATCCAGGACCCCTACGACCCCTTGACCCGACCCAAGGTCAGCTTCACCAACAACCACCCCTGCCAGGAGTACGCCTCCGACAACCTCAACATCGGCTGCCCGAACCTCGCCGTCCCCGACTACGTCGCGGCCGAGACGGCGCCACTCACCGACCCCGTGGCCTGGGTCAACGTCGGCTTCCACCACGTCGTCCGCGACGAGGACCAGTCCCCGATGCCGGCCCACTGGCAGGAGTTCTCGCTCGCGCCCCGCGATCTCCTCGCCCAGCAGGCGACCACCCCCGTCGAGCGCTCCTGCGTCAACGGCGGACCGATCAGCGTGTACGGCTCCTGCGCCGCCGTCAACACCGTTGCTCCTCGGATCACGACGGGGGCTGCGGTGCCCGACGTCGGCACCGCGCTCAGCAGCGACCGCGGCAGCTGGCGGGCCGCCAGGGCCGAGCTGTCCTTCACGAGGCAGTGGCTGCGCGACGGCCAGCCCATCACCGGCGCCACCGGGATCCAGTACCTCGTCGGCGCCGCCGACCGTGGACACCGCATCAGCGTGCGCATCAACGCCACCGGCGACGGCCTCGTCCCCGGCTCCGCGACGTCCAGCGAGCTGCGGATCCCCGAGCTCACCACCAGCAGCCCCACCCCCACGCCCACGCCGGCGCCGACGACCACACCGCCGACCCGGACCACCCCCGCCTTGGCCCTCACCCTGTCCCGCCAGGGCCCGCCACGACTTCAAATCCGCGTGAAGGGCAAGGCCGGCACCGCCACTGGCACCGTCGTGGTACGCGGACCCCACGGGTGGAAGCGCATCCTGACGCTCGTCCATGGCAGGGTGACCGTCCGCATCCCGAAGGCGCTGGCCGCCAAGCGCGCCCGGCTGGTCGTCCGCTACCGCGGCGACACCCACTACCTGTCCGTGGAGCGTTCGGTGCGCCTGCGCCCGGCCCGGCACTGATCCTCTTTGGCGGACCTCGGCATGCCCTTGCTGGAGCAGCCCCGTGGCCGTGACGAGTCCAGGGGTGTGCCGGAGGCCAGGCCGGTGTTTCGGCGGGATTTCGTCATGCGGGTGACAAGTTCCGGGGTCGGGGCGGTTGTCGGGTCGCGTATGCGTTGGACGGGTCGCACTGCGGGCTTACGGTGTGCCGCAAGTCACGCCGTAGGCGTGTTCGTTGCGGAGTTGGTGGAGGAGTGGTCATGCGGAGACGGTTGGCACGGGGACGGTTGGCCTGGGGCGCCGCAATCACGGCGGTGGCGCTCGTGCTGGGCGCAGCGGGGGTGGTGCCGGCGAGCGCGGACCCGGCGGAAACCATCCCGTTGTCGGTCCCGGGGATGCCGGTCTCGCTGGCGCAGGCCGGTGAGCTGACTGTGTGGGGAGGCAACGAGTACGGCCAGTCGACGGTCCCGGCGTCGTTGGCCGGTGTCGCGGTCTCGCAGGTCGTGCTCCCGGCCGCGGCCACGTTGGCGTTGGCGGCGGACGGTCGGGTGGTCGGGTGGGGTGGCAGTCCCGACCGGTTGCACCAGGTGCCGGCGGAGGTGGCTGAGGCCAAGGTCGCTCAGATCGCCGCGGCCGATCGTTTTGCAGGCGCGGTGACCCGTGACGGGCGGGTGCTGGTGTGGGGGAAGAAGTCCGCGCTGGGTTCCCCGTTGGATGTCCCGGCGGGGTTGAGCGGGGTCAAGCAGCTGGCCATCAGCTCAGTTGCGGCGATCGCGCTCAAGACCGATGGGTCGGTCGTGGCCTGGGGCCGGAACTACGCCGGGATGCTCGATGTCCCGGCGGGGTTGAAGGCGACCGCGATCGCAGCCAGCACCAGTCGGTTCTTTGCGCTGACCGAGCAGGGCACCGTGGTGCAGTGGGGCACTCCGGGCAACCAGATGCCGAATGCCTTGTCGGAGCCAGGCAACGTGAAGGCGATCGCGAGCGCCGGCAACTCCGCGTTGGCCCTGTTGGCGGACAACACCTTGGCGGGGTTCGGTGGTGCGATCGCGACTCCGGCGATGCCCGAGGAGATCACCGATGTGGAGCCGGTGCTCCTCGCGAGCGGCGGTAGCGCAGACGACTTCGCGATCGTGGATCGTGACCGGAACACCCACCACTGGGCCGCGTTTTACGGCATGTACGAGAACCCCGTGCCGGAGTTGAATGGTCGCGATTTCACCCAGATCGCGCTCGCCAACAACGACAATGCCGTCAACCCTGGTAGCGGCCCCGTGCAGCGAGGGGGTGCTGTGATCGTCGCAAAGCTGTTGCGGGCCGAGCTGCCGCAGGTGGCGGGTGCCGCGTCGGTGGGCGGCACGCTGACGGCGACGCCGGGGACGTTCTCGGCGTCGCCGGACGCCGTGACCAGTCAGTGGCTGGTCGACGGGGCCCCGGTGGCGGGCAATGGGTCCCAGCTGGCGGTGACCGCGGCGATGGTGGGCAAGTCCGTCGCCTACCGGTCGACCGCGACCAAGGCGGGGCAGACCACGGTCACCTCGACCTCGGCGGCCGTGACCGTGACCAAGCCGGCGCCGCCGCCGGTGGTGAAGGTGGCGTCGAAGACGAAGGTCGCCAAGGTGACGGTCGCCAAGAAGGCCGCGACGGTGACCGTGGCCGGCAAGGTGACGGCGTCGAAGTCGCCGGCGGGCAAGGCGAAGGTGACGATCAAGAAGGGCAAGAAGACCATCGTCGTCAAGACCGTCGGCGTGTCGGCGAAGGGTGCGGTCAAGCTGGCGGTGAAGAAGTTCAACAAGTTGGTGGCCAAGAAGCTCAAGGCCAAGGGCAAGAAGGCCAAGACCGCCTACCGGGGCAAGTACACGGTGTCGATCCAGTACCTCGGCAACACCCTGGTCAAGGCCAGCACCGGCAACGGGAAGTTCACTGTGAAGAAGTAGCAGGCTTCCGTGGCCGATGGCCCGGTGACAGGGTGACTCCTGTCCCCGGGCCATCGGTCTGTCCGGCTACTGGAAGTCGATGGTCCCCGGGGTGATGTTGAAATCGATGTTGTTGAGGGTGACGTTGCCGGCCCACATGCCGAGGCACGAGGCGGTCTGGTCGTAGAGGGACAGGCCGACGCCTCGGAGGTACAGGTCCTGGTACTGGACGCCGCTGACGGTCTTGACGGCCTCGTCGAACTCGGCGTTCACGTTGCCCTGGACGTAGGTCTTGCAGGTGCCGGAGGACAGAGTGACGGTGACGCAGTGGTTAGCGGGCGCGGGAAGCACCAGGGAGCCCAGCACGTTGTGGACCTTTTGCGTCGCCGCGCCGGTGTACAGGCCGGTATCGATGGTGCCCGACGGCAACGAGACGTGGACGTTGTCGTTGGCGATCCACCTGTTGCCCATGGTCACGTTGACGCTGCAGCTGGGGGCGAGGGCGATGGTTGCGCTGATGCCCCACCAGGTGTTGCAGGTGACGCTGAGGGTGGTGAACGTGAAGGCGGTGCCGCCGGAGGTGAGGGGGCCACGGTTGACGTGTCCGCCGGCGGTCCCTCCGCTGCAGGTGGCGGTGTAGCCGAGGGCGACGAAGGTCGCGGTGCCGCCGTTGAAGGTGCCGGTGGTCGGGACGGTGCCGGCGGTGGAGCTGCCGTTGACCTGGATGGTGGTGATGTCGTTGCCGGTGGGGCTGTTGGCCTGGGCGGCGGGGGTGATGGCGAGTGCCCCGGCTGCGGCGACGGCGGCGCAGAGGGTGAGGACCTGACGCAGATGCACTGCTTGCTCCCTTGTCTCACGGTGGCGGTGTCGGGGTGACGCCGCGTCCGCATGATGTGCGGCCAAGCCGGTCCCCGGGCAAGGGATCACGCCGATCACGGGCAGTACTTGTTGCTTTTCACCACATTTCGCACGTTTCGGTGTCCCGGATGCGCGCGCACCAGAGCCACCGCCGGTGCCGCCGGTGGCCTCGAAGACAAAGGTTGCCAGGGTGTGGCCGGCCAGATGACGGGTCCAAGTCGCCGACGGGCAAGGCGAAGGTGACGATCAAGAAGGGTAAGAGGGTGACGATCGCCTACCGGGGGAACTGCGCGAAGCCGATCCAGTACCTCGGCAACACCCAGCTCAAGTCCAGCGCCGGTAGCGGGAGGTTCGCCGGGAAGAAGTAGCCGGCTTCCGTGGCCGATGGCCCGGTGACAAGGCGTCCTGTCACCGGGCCATCGGCTTGGCGGATTACTGGAAGTCGATCTCAGCTGGGATGTTGAAATCGATGTTGTTGAGGGTGACGGCGCCGGACCACAGGCCCAGGCACGAGGCGGTCTGGCCGTAGAGGGACAGGCCGGTGCCTCGGAGGTACAGGTCTTGGTACTGGACGCCGCTGACGGTCTTGACGGCCTCGTCGAACTCGACGTTCGCGTTGCCCTGGACGTAGGCCTTGCAGGTGCCGGAGGACAGGGTCACGGTGACGCAGTTGCGGGCGGGTGCGGGAAGCACCATGGTACCCAGGACGTTGTGGACCTTCTGCGGCGCCGCGCTGTTGTAGAGACCGGTGTCGATCGTGGCCGTCGGGTTGTACGAGTCGTGGACGTTGTCGTTGGGCGAGGTGCGCACGCCGCCCATCTTCACGTCGATGCTGCAGCTGGGGGCGAGGGCGATGGTTGCGCTGATGCCCCACCAGGTGTTGCAGGTGACGCTGAGGGTGGTGAACGTGAAGGCGGTGCCGCCGGAGGTGAGGGGACCGCGGTTGACGTGTCCGCCGGCGGTCCCTCCGCTGCAGGTGGCGGTGTAGCCGAGGGCGACGAAGGTCGCGGTGCCGCCGTTGAAGGTGCCGGTGGTGGCGACGGTGCCGGCGGTGGAGCTGCCGTTGACCTGGATGGTGGTGATGTCGTTGCCGGTGGGGCTGTTGGCCTGGACGGCGGGGGTGGCGAGTGCCCCGGCTACCGCGACAGCGGCACAGAGGGTGAGGACCTGACGGAGGTGCATTGCTTTGCTCCCTTGTCTCATGGTGACGGTGTCGGAGGTGACACCGATTCCGCATCCTGTGGGGGCCGAGCGTGCCGGGGCACGAGATCCCGCCACGAGCCTCGATGCGGGTCCCACACTTGTCATGGGCGTCACAACTATCGGCACCGGGTGTGACGGATGTCGCGGACCTGGTTGCCGTCCCGTCGTCCCTACGTCACGTTGGGGTCATGCGACGACGCAAGCTCCTGGCTCGCGGTGGCCTGGCCGTGCTGCTGCTGGCCGCACTGCTGACCACCGCGCAGTCTTCCCAGGCCGACGACGAGCCCGAGTGGTACCCGGGCCTGCCTGACGCGACGTTCGGGTCGTGGGCCAACGCCGGGCAGGGAGGGCTCTCCTACGCCCGGCGGGCCAAGCAGTGGTTCCGCACCCCGGCCGCCATGGTGGTGGCCGAGGTGGCCTCCCTCGCGAACAGCGACGACCTCTCGTCGGGGCAGGTACGCGCCGAGGGGTACTTCGTGTCGCCGAAGGGCGCGCCGGCCAACTATGGATACCTGGCGCCGATGACGGTGCGGTCGGTCGGGTTCGGGCTGATGCCGGTCGAGGCCACCGTTCAGGTCAGCCAGCGCCGAGCGGGGGACTATCCCGCGCCGCTCAAGGTGCTCTTGGATCGCAAGTTCTACGAGTCCAACCCCCGTCCCGGCTTCCAGAACTACGACCATGTCACGTACCTGGAGACTGTCATCGCGGATAGCCTGAACGTCCGGATTCTGTCGGTGCGGGTCGACGGTGTGGACCTCGAGCTCAACGGCGACTGCCGCACCGTGGAGCCGGCGCCGGTCACGCTGCGCACGCCCCTCTATGACCGGCCGGTAGGTGATGAGAAGGAGTGGTACCGCACTCACGACCCCTCTACCTACTGGGATGCGATCTTCGGCGGCGAGATGAAAGGGTCGATGACGATACCGCCGTTCACGGGGTGCACGACGACGGCCGGCGATGACCTGTCGCGGCTGATGACGCTCTCCGTCTCGGGTGCCGACAACCCGGTGGTGGCGCGGAGCGGATGGGCGTGCGATCTCAGTGTGAACGGTGCCCCAGCCCCGTTGCCGCCGGGAGCGTCGAGCCCCAAGCTCGCCACCGAGGCCGGTGCGAAGGCTGGAGGCCTGACCGACTACTGCCCCGGCCCGAAGCCGTTCGACTACCCGGAGCGCGAGGACCGCTAGGCCGGCGCACGCTCGCATGTTGTCACCCCGGTCACAACATCCGGAGGTCGATGCGACCGATCTCGACGTTCTCGCCTGATCTAGCCCACTGACGATGCAGGCTGTCCTCGGTAGCAGGTGACCGGGGTCACACGAGTCATGCGAGCGTGACCACGCAGCTCACACCCGATTATCAACCCGGCCCGCCCCAGGGCCACCCCTACGAAACCAGGAGGCCCTCCCGTGGGCGGATCCGTCGAAGTGATCGGACTCAGTAAGACGTACGGTCGCCAGAACATCTGGCACGACGTCACGCTGACCCTGCCCCCCGGGGAGATCACCGCCATGATGGGCCCGTCGGGCACCGGCAAGTCGGTGTTCCTCAAGTCGCTGATCGGGCTCACCAAGCCCGAGCAGGGGCAGGTCTTCATCGACGGCGTCGACATGGTCTCGGCGCGTGAGTCGCGGCGCCTCGAGCTGCGTAAGAAGTTCGGGGTGCTCTTCCAGGACGGCGCACTCTTCGGCTCGATGAGCGTCTACGACAACGTCGCCTTCCCACTCCGCGAGCACACCAAGTTCAAGGAGACCAAGGTCCGGGACGTGGTGATGGAGAAGCTCGGGATGGTGGGCCTGGTCGGCCAGGAGCACAAGCTGCCCGGTGAGATCTCCGGCGGCATGAAGAAGCGCGCCGGCCTGGCCCGGTCGCTGGTCATGGACCCCGAGATCATCCTGATCGACGAGCCCGACTCGGGTCTCGACCCGGTGCGCACCTCCAACCTGGCCGAGCTGCTGATCGAGGTCAACGCGGCCACCGACGCCACCATGCTCGTGGTCACCCACAACATCGAGCTGGCCCGCACCCTGCCCGACAACCTGGGCATGCTCTACCGCCGCGAGCTGGTCATGTTCGGGCCCCGCGAGGAGTTCCTGATGACCGACCACCCGGTGGTCAGCCAGTTCATGAGCGGCGACCCCGACGGCCCGATCGGGATGAGCGAGGAGGCCGACCACAAGCGGTCCGACCCGGTCAGCTATGAGGGCGTGGGCTACCCCGGCTCCACCATGGTGCACACGGGCGCTCGCGCCATCGAGGTGCTGCCCCGTCAGCTGGCGCCTCGCTCCGGAGCGGTGCGGGCCAGCGCCGAGCGCCACCGCGACCGCGTCAGCGCCGGCGCCGCGACCCTGTACGTCGCCGACGACGAGGAGAGCGATCGAGCGCGAGCCATCCCGAAGCCCAGCCTCCCGATCCGGGCGCTGGACGGGACCGGAAGCCTCTTCGCGCTCGCCCTCGACACCGTCAGGGCGACCTTCCGCCGCCCCTTCTCGTGGACCGAGACGCTCCAGCAGTTCTGGTTCGTGGTCAGCGTGTCGTGGGTGCCCGCGATGCTGATCTCGATCCCGCTCGGCGCGGTGATCGCGCTGCAGCTGGGGACCCTGACCAAGCAGATCGGCGCCCAGTCGTTCACCGGCGCGGCCAGCGTGCTCGCGGTCGTGCAGCAGGCGTCGCCGATCGTCACCACCCTGGTCATCGCCGGCGCGGGTGGTGCCGCGATCTGCGCCGAGATCGGGGCCCGCACCATCCGCGACGAGATCGACGCGATGCGGGTGATGGGACTCGACCCGGTGCAACGCCTGGTCGTCCCTCGCGTGATCGCCTGTGTCGTCGCCGCGGTGCTGCTCAACGGGCTGGTCTCGGTGGTCGGCGTGCTCGGCGGCTACTTCTTCAACGTGGTCCTCCAGGGCGGCACTCCCGGTGCCTACCTGTCCAGCTTCACCGCGCTGGCCCAGATCTCCGACCTGTGGGTCGGTGAGATCAAGGCGGTCATCTTCGGGTTCCTGGCCGGCGTCATCGCCTGCTACCGGGGCCTCAACACCGCACCCGGACCCAAGGGCGTCGGCGACTCGGTGAACCAGTCCGTGGTGATCACCTTCCTGATGCTCTTCTTCGTCAACTTCGTCCTCACCGCGTTGTACCTGACGCTGGTGCCCATGAAGGGGGCCTGACATGGCCGACAACCCGACGCTCAGCTTCCCCCCGATGGCCGTCCCCAAGCGGCCGAAGCACACCAGCAAGCTCTCCGAGGGCGCCCCGCGCCTGCTGCGCCGCCCGGTGGACAAGCTCGCCCAGCTCGGCGCCGACCTGCGGTTCTACCTCCAGGTCCTGGCGCACATCCCCGGGACCCTGCGGCACTACCCCAAGGAGGTGCTGCGCCTGCTCTCGGAGGTGAGCTTCGGCTCGGGTGCCCTGGCCGTGATCGGCGGCACCATCGGCGTGATGCTCGGGCTGACCCTCTCGGTCGGCTTCGTGGTCGGCATGCAGGGCTATGCCGCGCTCGACCAGATCGGTGCCTCGGCCCTCAACGGCTTCATCTCGGCCTACTTCAACACCCGCGAGGTGGCCCCCATGGTCGCCGCCCTGGCCCTCTCGGCCACCGTAGGCGCCGGCTTCACCGCGCAGCTGGGTGCGATGCGGATCAACGAGGAGGTCGACGCGCTCCGGGCGATGGCCGTCTCGCCGGTGCCCTACCTGATCACCACCCGGGTGATCGCCGGGTTCATCGCGATCATCCCGCTCTACGTGATCGGCCTGCTCACGTCGTACGCCGGAGCGCGGGCCGTCACCGTCTTCGTCTACGGACAGTCGGCCGGCACCTACGACCACTACTTCAACCTGTTCCTGCCACCGATCGACATCCTGCTGTCGTTCGTCAAGGTGCTGATCTTCTCGGTGATGATCATCATGGTGCACTGCCGGATGGGCTACCAGGCCACCGGCGGACCGGCCGGAGTCGGCGTGGCCGTGGGCCGCGCCGTACGCCGCAGCCTGGTCGCGGTGGCGGTGCTGGACCTGATCCTCTCGATGGCCCTGTGGGGCGCGGCCACCACGGTCAGGATCGCCGGATGAAGCACCCCATTCGATTCTCCGCTCCTCCGCTTCGCTCCTCCGCGAACAATCGAAAGGGGACCCCGCAATGAACGCCGGTCGGGTCAGAGACGTCCTGCTCGGCGTGCTCACCCTGGCGCTGCTGGCCGGCGGGCTCGTGGTCGCCTACCTGTCCTACAGCCGGGCACTGATCCCGCACCGGGACATCATCCTGCGCACCGACGTCGTCGGCAACGCCCTCCAGGTCGGTTCGGACGTCAAGCTCAACGGGGTCCCGGTCGGCGCGGTGGCGAAGATCTCCGCTACCGACGAGGGCGCCGACCTGAGGCTGGCGCTGGACCCCGCGACGTTGGACAAGGTGCCCGACAACGTCGTGGCCCGGCTGCTGCCCAAGACCATGTTCGGCGAGCGGTACGTCGCGCTGGTGGTGCCCGCCCAGCCCAGCAGCACCAACCTGCAGGCCGGTGACGTGATCCACCAGGACGCCTCGGCCGAGGCGGCCGAGCTGCAGCAGGTGCTGGACGCGCTGCTGCCCGTGCTCAAGGCGATCCAGCCGGAGAAGCTCTCAGCCATGCTCGGCGAGTTCTCCGACATGCTGCGCGGGCAGGGCAAGGAGCTCGGGGACACGATGGTCCAGTGGTCGCGCTACGTGCAGAAGCTCAACCCACACGTGCCCCAGATGGCCGACGACCTGGCCAGTCTGGCGCGGGTCGCGGACCAGTGGAACGTGGCCGCGCCCGACCTGGTCGACGCCCTCAGCACGATGACCACCAGCATGCAGACCCTGGCCGACAAGCAGGTCCAGCTGCGTGACGTCTACGCCAGCGTGATCAGCTCGGCCGACACCGCTCGCGGCTGGGTCTCCGACAACCACGACACCATCGTGGTGCTCTCCAAGGAGAGCCGAGCGGCGCTGGCGGCCACCGAGCCGTACGCCTCCCAGTTCCCCTGCCTCTTCCGGGCCGTGGCGAACATGAAGCCGAAGATGGATGACGCGCTGGGCAGGGGCACCGACGAGCCCGGCATGCACGGCATCCTCACCGTGATGCCGGCCCGGGACAAGTACCTGGTCGGCAAGGACGACGTCCACTTCACCAAGGGTGACCCGCCGCCGCGGTGCCCGTACGTGACCGGCGAGGTCGGCACCAAGGCGGCCAAGCAGAGCGCGGACACCAGTGAGGAGAAGATGAGGTCCTGGCCAGAGGTGCCGGTGGCCGACGACCCCCTCGACGCCTCCACCGACGACCCGGCCCAGATCGGACCGCCGCCCGGTGCCCAGGCGGAGT
Organism: Nocardioides endophyticus; assembly: GCF_039543845.1. Lineage (NCBI taxonomy): Bacteria > Bacillati > Actinomycetota > Actinomycetes > Propionibacteriales > Nocardioidaceae > Nocardioides > Nocardioides endophyticus. Next base: position 150,687 of record NZ_BAABKN010000036.1, read on the forward strand.
CCTACCTGATGGCGCTCGCCGGGCTCGGCGACGCCAACTCGCCGGCGGAGAACCAGCTGATCGCCGAGCTGGTCGCACCCACCCAGGGGATGGCCCCGAGCGAGTACCCGCGCTGGAACAGCCTCCTGCTCGGGCCGACCCTCCGCAACACAGAGGTGGAGCTGAAATGACAGCCAAGGACGCCAACCACGGCCCGATGTGGGCCATCATCATCAAGAGCCTGGTCTTCACGATCGCCACGGTGACCGCCACCGGGATCCTGGCCACCACCATCCGCAACAGCTCGGCCGGGGAAGCCCAGGACTACACCGCCATCTTCAACGACGCGACCAGCGTCAACCGCGGCGACGACGTCCGGATCGCCGGGGTCAAGGTCGGCACCGTCACGGACGTGACGCTCACCGACAACCGGTTGGCCAAGGTGACGTTCACGATCCGCAAGGGGATGCGCGTCGACGCCGGCTCGGTGATCCAGATCAAGTTCCGCAACCTGGTCGGCCAGCGCTACCTGGCCGTCGAGCAGCCGCCCTTGAGTGGGCCCGGCAGCGACACTGGCGGCAACGACATCCGACCGGCTAGCGCCACGACCGAGTCGGCGATCAAGCCCGGCCATACCTTCGGGGTCGACGAGACCCGGCCGGCGCTGGACCTGACGGTGCTCTTCAACGGGTTCCGGCCGCTGCTGCGGATGCTGAACCCCGACGACGTCAACCGGCTCAGCGAGCAGATCATCGCGGTCTTCCAGGGCGAGGACGCCACCGTGGACGGGCTGCTGCAGAGCACCGCCAGCCTGACCTCGACCCTGGCCGAGAAGGACCAGGTGATCGGGGAGCTGATCACCAGCCTGAGCGGCGTGATGACGACGGTCAACGAGCGTTCCGGACAGCTCGACACCACGCTGGTCGCGATGCAGCAGCTGGTCTCGGGGCTCGCCGAGGACCGGGCCTCGATCGGCGAGTCCATCGAAGGGATGGGCAAGCTCACCACCAGGGTCGCCGACCTCCTGAGCGAGGTCCGCCAGCCGCTGCGCAAGTCGATCGCGCACGTGGGCGTGCTCTCGGCCAACCTCGACAAGCACAGCACCGAGGTCGACAGCTTCCTGAAGAAGCTGCCCGTCAAGCTCGACCGGATCGGCCGGATCGGGAGCTACGGCTCCTGGCTGAACTTCTACCTGTGCTCCATGGACGGACGGATCCCCATGCCTGAGGGCTACATGGGCGACCTCGGCGTCAAGCCGGTCGCCGGGAGGTGTCGCTGATGTCTCGGTTCCCACGCGCGTTCGCAGAGCGCAACCGGGTGGTGCTGGCCGTGATCGGCCTGGTCGTCATGGGGGTGGCGTTCTACGGCGCGATGAACATGAGCTCGCTGCCGATCCTCGGCGCCGGCAAGGAGTACCAGGCGGTCTTCACCGAGGCCGGCGGCCTGAAGCCCGGCAACGAGGTCCGGGTGGCCGGCGTCCGGGTCGGTGAGGTCACCGACGTGCGGCTCGACGGCGACCGGGTGGTGGTCAGCTTCCAGGCCAAGGGCGTGGACCTGCACGACGCGACCACCGCCGCGATCAAGGTCAAGACGATGCTCGGCCAGAAGTTCGTCGCCGTGGACCCGCTCGGCACCGGGTCGCTCGAGGGAGCCATCCCGTTGGAGCGCACGACCACGCCGTACGACGTGAACGCCGCCATGTCCGACCTCTCCGAGACGTTCGGCGAGATCGACACCAAGCAGCTGGAGCAGAGCTTCGACGCGCTGGCCACCGCGTTCGAGAACACCCCCGACTCGGTGCAGCGGATGGTCGGCGGACTGACCGACCTGTCCCGCACCATCTCGTCGCGGGACTCCGCGCTGGACGGACTGCTGGAGGCCACCGACGGTGTCACCGGCACCCTGGCCGAGCGCAACACGGAGCTGGCGTCACTGATCAACGACGGATCGGACCTCCTCGGTGAGCTGCAGCACCGCCGGGAGGCGGTGCACGCGCTCTTCGTCGGCACCGCGGACCTGGCGGAGCAGTTGCGCCTCCTGGTCAAGGACAACGACAAGACGCTCGCCCCGGCGCTGGACAAGCTCGACCGGGTCACCGCGATCCTCAACCGCAACCAGAAGAACATCGACCAGGCCCTGGAGAAGCTCGGTCCCTACTACCGGGTGCTGGGTGCCGCCACCGGCAACGGCAAGTGGGTGGATGCCTACCTGTGCGGTCTCTTCGACAAGAACAACGACCCGGTGCTGGAGAACGACGTGGTCCGCAACTGCTACCCCGGAGGTGCCTCATGAGTCACCCGATGCGTCGCCGGCTGGTCATCTCGCTGGTGCTCGGCCTCGTGGTGGTCGGCGCGCTCGGGGCACGTGCCCTGATGCGCACCGAGCCGATCAAGGTCACCGCCATGTTCGACTCCACGGTGGGTCTCTACCCCGGCTCGGACGTCCAGGTGCTGGGCGTGCCGGTCGGCACGGTCACCGAGGTGAGCGCCGAGGGCGAGAGCGTGCGGGTCACGATGGAGCTCGACCCGGAGCAGCCGGTCGCCGCCACCACCAAGGCCGTGATCATCGCGCCGACCATGGTCAGCGACCGGTTCGTGCAGATGACCCAGCCGTGGGTCAAGGGCTCGGGCGACCGCAAGCTGAGCAGCGGCACGGTCATCGACCTCGACGACACCGCGGTGCCGGTCGAGATCGACGACCTGTACGCCGGCCTGAAGGACATGGCCGACGCCCTCGGTCCCAAGGGCGCCAACAAGAACGGCGCCCTGGCCAGGTTGATCAAGGTGGGCGCCAACAACCTCGACGGGCAGGGCCAGAAGCTGAACACCATGATCAGCGAGTTCGGCAAGGCCAGCGCGACCCTGTCGAACGTGGACGAGAGCTTCTTCTCCATGCTCGCCAACCTCGACAAGCTCAACACGATGCTGGTCGACAACGACAGCGCCGTGGCAGAGGTGAGCGACCAGTTCGCCGACGTGGCGGGCTTCCTGGCCGACGACCGCGACGACATGGGCAAGATGGCCAAGAACCTGGCCGGTGCGATGGCCGTGCTCGACGACTTCATCAGGAAGAACCGGGCCGACCTCGAGACCAGCGTCGACCAGCTCGTGCCGACGTCGAAGGCGTTGAAGGAGAACCAGAAGTCGCTCGACGAGATGATCAAGCTGGCTCCGCTGCTGCTGCACAACCTGGAAGACGCCTATGACGCCGACTACGGCGTGATCGCCGCCCGCGGCGACGTCAACGAGGTCTCGCTGTGGAGCAACGACGGTCTGACCGCCCGGACCTCACGCGACGCCCCGCCGACGATGCTCGGCGGATCCACCGAAGAGAGGCGTCGATGAGCACCCGTAGCCGCAGGACTGGCCGGCGCGGCCCGCTGGTGGGCCTGGCCCTCTCCCTGGTGCTGGCCCTGCTGCTGACCGGGTGCAGCCTGGGCAAGGACCTCTACAACACGCCCCTGCCCGGCGGCGCCGACGTCGGCGACCACCCGCTGGAGATCACCGCGGACTTCAACGACGTGGTCGACCTGGTGCCGCAGAGCAGCGTCAAGGTCGAGAACATCGCGGTCGGTCGGGTCGCCTCGATCGAGCTCAACCCGGACGGGCGCAGTGCCCGGGCCACCCTGCTGGTGAACGGCGACGTCGTCCTCCCGAAGGGCACCACCGCCCGGCTCCAGCAGACCTCGCTCCTGGGTGAGAAGTACGTCGCGCTGATCCGTCCCGCCGAGGACGCCCCGGACGCGCCCGCGCTGCAGTCGGGTGCGAACATCCCGATCGGCGAGACCAGCCAGGTGGCCGAGGTCGAGCAGGTCCTGGGCGCCCTGTCGCTGGTGGTCAACGGTGGCGGGCTCGCCAAGTTCCAGGACATCTCCCACGAGCTGCAGCAGGTCTCTGCCGGCCGCCCCGAGGAGATCCGAGGCTTCCTGAACAACATGGAGACCTTCATGACCAACCTCAACGCGCGCAAGGGAGCCATCACCGCCGCGCTGGACTCGGTGGCGAAGCTCTCCACGACCCTGGAGCGGGACAAGGACAAGATCGCCGAGGCCCTGGAGGGACTGAGCCCCGGCATGAAGGCGTTGGCCGAGCAGCGCGGCCAGCTGGTCGACATGCTGAAGGCTCTCGACAAGCTCAGTGACGTCAGCGTGCGGACCCTGAACGCGTCCCAGAAGGACATGGTCGCGGACATGCAGCTGCTCGAGCCGATCCTGCGTGAGCTGGCCGAGTCGGGCGACGCGCTGCCGAACTCGCTGGAGCTGTTGCTCACCTACCCGTTCCCGGACTCCGTGCTCGGCGCGATCAAGGGCGACTACCTCAACGTGTTCGCGACCGCCAGCTACACCTCGTTGCCGGCCACCTGCACGGGCCTGGGCTGCCCGTGGCCACAGTATGCCGATGAGGGAACGGAGCCGGCGATCGATCCCTTCGCCGAAGTCCAGGGCGGGGGCGGGGCTCAGGTCCGCGGTCAGAAGGCTGGCAAGTCGACCAAGGCACCGGAGGGCAGGAAGCCGTCGGGCAAGCCGAGCCCGTCCGGCAAGGCCTCGCCCGATGGAGCGGCCAGCCCGTCCGCCGGTCCGACGGACGACGTCTCGCCCACGCCCAGCCTGCTGCCGCCGACCGACTCGGCATTGCCGGGGCTGCCGGGGCCATCGGTCCAGGTGCCCAGCGAGTCAGCCAGTCCGAGCGCGACCGCCGAGGCGTCGCCGTCGTCGAGCACGGAGGCCGACTGATGCTGACCTTCATGACCAAGACCAAGGTCGTCATCTTCGTGGTGATCGCGTTGTGCACCACCACCTTCCTGGCGGTGCACTACGTGGGTCTGGACCGCTACTACGGCGGCTACGAGGTCACCGTGGACATGCCCGAGGCGGGAGGTCTCTTCGAGAACTCCGAGGTCACCTACCGGGGAGTGCCGGTGGGCCGGGTCGAGTCCCTGGAGGCGGACCGGGACGGCGCGAGGGCGGTGCTCCGGATCAAGCGGGGCTCGCCGGAGATGTCGGCCGACGTACAGGCCCGGGTCGTGGACCGCTCCGCCATCGGCGAGCAGTACCTCGACCTGCGCGGCGGCTCGACTGATGGCAAGAAGCTGGGTGAGGGCGCGCACCTGACGCTCACCGCCGCCGACCTCCCGCCCTCGATCGACGGGTTGCTGCGCAGCAGCCGCGACCTGGTCGCCTCGATCCCCTCGGACGACCTGAACACCGTGACCGACGAGGTGTACGACTTCACCCGCGGCAACGGTGCCAACCTGGCGCGGCTGCTGAAGACGTCCACGGAGTTCGCCCGGACCGCCGACCGCAACTTCCTGACGACGGTCAGCCTGATCGACAACTCCGGCAAGGTGCTCGCCACCCAGGAGGCCACGGCCTCGAGCTTCAAGAGCTTCAGCAGCGATCTCAACCTGCTGGCACACTCGCTCGAGGAGCAGGACGAGGACTGGCGCAGCGTGATCGAGCAGACCCCCGCGGCCGCCCGGCAGCTGGACCGGCTGTTCAGCACCGTCGGACAGCCGCTCGGCCAGCTGATGAGCAACCTGGTCTCGACGGCTGAGGTCTTCGGCGCCAACGCGGACGGGGTCAAGGAGACGATGATCAAGCTGCCGGAGGGCATCTCGATCACCTACGCGGTGATGACCAGCAAGGGGATGAAGTCCGGTGCTCAACTGTCCTTCTTCAACCCCCTTCCGTGTGTCGAGGGATACAAGGGCACCGAGATGCGACCGGGAACCGACACCAGCCCGGGGGAGCCGTTCAACACCGACGCCGGCTGCACGGCGCCCGTATCCTCTGGGACCAACGTGCGCGGCCCGATGTCCGTGCAGGGTGGCAAGAAGGACGGCAAGAGCTCGCGCACGACGACGCTGAGCTCGGCGGATGACCTGCAGGACCTGATGGGAGGCAAGCCGTGAGCGACCGAGCGGACGAGTCGACGGCGCTGGACGAGCCGATCGAGGTGGACGAGCCAGACGAGCCGGCCGAGTCCGACGGCTCGAGGAAGCCCCGCGTCGGCGGCCTCGCGTGGCTGCTCCTGGTCGTCGCGGTGATAGCGGTGGCGGTGGCGTTCTGGTCGTGGCGCGATGCCGACAACGATCCGGACCGAGCCCGGGCCGCGCTGCGGGACACCGCGGTGGTCGAGGGGACGGCTGCGGTCGAGACGATGACCACGATGGACGGCCGGGACGTCGAGGCGGGCATCAAGGCCTGGCAGTCGGTGTCGACCGGCGTGCTGCACGACCAGCTGCTGTCGGTCGGCGACAGCGAGCAGCAGATGCTCGCCGACCAGGGCAAGATCGCCTCCGGTCGGGTGGTGCAGGCCGCCCTCACCGAGCTCACCGACCGGTCCGCGACCCTGCTCGCGGCGGTCGAGGTCACGGTCGAGCCCGTCGACGGGTCCGAGAAGCCTGCGGTCAAGCGCAACCGGTTCTCGGCCGACCTGGTGCTGGTCAACGGGGAGTGGAAGATCGAGAACCTGCAGCAAGTGGCGGTGAACATCTGATGGCGCGGACCGCAACGATGGTGCGCAACGTGGCCACGCTCCGGGGACTGGTGGTGGCACTGGCCGTCGCGCTGCTGGTGGTCGCGGCCGTGCTGGCCTGGCAGACCCGCACACTGCAGGACGACCCGGCTCTGGAGAACCGTGCCCAGCTGGACAAGACCATCCAGGAGGACGTCATCACCGTCGTCTCACGTGGCCTGACCCAGGTGCTCAGCTATGACTACAACCAGCCGGACGCGACCCGGGCCTTCGCCGACCAGGTGCTGGCCGGTCAGGCACGCGAGGAGTACGACACCCTCTTCGCCAGCCTCCAGGACCGGGCTCCCGGCCAGAAGCTCACCCTGACGGCCCAGGTCCAGGTCTCCGGGGTCGAGGACCTCACCGGCTCCAAGGCGACGCTGCTGGTCTTCGTCGACCAGAAGAGCTTCCGCGAGAAGGACAAGGAGGCGTCCGTGTCCGCCGCTCAGCTGGACATCACGGCCGAGCGCAAAGGCGCGACCTGGGTGATCACCGGCCTGAAGCCGCTCTAGCGACGCCGGTGGTTGAGGTGCGAGCGAAGCGAGCCTCGAAACCACCCATCGCACTGGCTTTGGCCGGTGCAGGCGTTGGTGCCGTAGCCGCGACCGCCGTTGCTCGGTCGAACCCGCCGGTGGCCTTCCGAGGTGCGGCCGTCGGGCTCGTGGCAGCGGCAGCGGTCTATCCGGTGGCGCGGCGGCGAGGTCACCGAGCGCCCTCGGGCGCCGAACAGGCCGCGCTTGCGGCAACGGTCGGCGTCCTGTGGGTGTCACTGCGTGACCCGCAGGGAGCGGGTCGACTCGTCGGGATCGGCTGGGTGCTCCCAGGCGGCCAAGCGTCAGCTGCACTAGCGGTCCGGATATATTGTGTTCGAGATCTGTATATCTGCGAGGTGAATGATGGCGAAGACGTTGATCGAACTCGACGAACGCCTGCTGGCGGACGCCATGGCCGCGACTGGCCAGACCACGAAGCGAGGCACGGTGATCGAGGCACTGGAGCAGGTGGTCCGCAAGGCACGCGCACTCGACTACGTGGAGCGTCTGCAGGCGGGCATTGCAAGCGATCTCGATGACCCGGAGGTCGTCGTACAAGCGCAGCGATGAGGCAGCTGTACCTGGTCGACAACTCCGTGACGCAGCGCATCCATCGTGCTCCTGCGGTTGCCGAGGCCGTGGTCGGGTTGCTCGCGACCGGCGAGCTCGCCAGTTGTCTGCCGCAGCTGCTGGAGGAGTGCTACTCGGCCCGGAGCCCAGCGGACTACCGCACCATCCTCGGCGACAATCAGCGCGGCAAGGTGTTCCTACCGCCAGACGAGGAGGTGGCTCGGACCGCCATTGACCTCCAAGGGCTGCTCTTCGAGTCAGGTGTCGGGAGGGCAGTAGGGGTCAGCGACCTTCAGATCGCGGCAACGGCGCTGCGGCACTCGTACGACGACCAGGTGGTCACCGTCGTGCACTACGACTCCGACTTCGGTCAGCTGGCGCGGGTCCGTCCCGACCTCCGTACGCGCTGGATCGTCTCGCCCGGCTCGGTCGCATAGAAAGTCCCGCGCGTGGGCGGTGCTGCCAGGTCGGCAGCCTGACAGGATCGCTGCATGATCGACCTTCGCAGCGACACCCTGACCAAGCCGACGGAGTCGATGCGGGCCGCGATGGCCCGCGCCGACGTCGGGGACGACGTGTATGGCGAGGACCCGACCGTCGCGCTCCTGGAGGAGCGGGTGGCCGGGATGTTCGGTCACGAGGCCGCGATGTTCACGCCGACCGGCTCGATGGCCAACGTGCTCGCCGTACGCTCCCTGGTGGCGCCCGGCCAGGAGGTGCTGTGCGAGGCGAGCGCCCACATCGCCCGAGCCGAGCTCGGTGCCCACGGTGCCTACTCGGGCGTGACGATGCGGACCTGGATCCATCCCCGCGGACAGGTCGACCTGCCGATGATCCAGACGATCTTCGCCCCCGACATGGGGCCGTTCTTCGTGCCCACGGCCGCGATCGCCGTCGAGAACACCCACAACTTCGCTGGCGGCGCGGTGCTGCCGATCGGGGACCTGCGCGACCTGCGTGAGTACGCCACCGGGGTCGGCGTCGGGGTGCACATGGATGGTGCGCGGATCTGGAACGCGCACGTCGCGACCGGCGTCCCGCTCGAGGAGTACGGCGCGATCGCCGACGTGATGGCGGTCTGCCTGTCCAAGGGCCTCGGCGCCCCGATCGGCTCGCTGATGGTGGGCAACGCCGACGCGATCGCTGAGTCGCGGATCTGGCGAAAGCGGATGGGCGGCGGCATGCGCCAGGTCGGCATCCTCGCCGCCGCCGGCCTGCACGCGCTCGACCACCACATCGATCGGCTTGCGGACGACCACGAGCACGCCCGCCTGCTGGCAGAGGCATGCGGGGTCGATCCGACCAGCGTCGACACCAACATCGTGGTGGTGCCCCGGACGGACGCCGCGGACTTCGTCGCGGCCGCCCGCGAGGCAGGGGTGCTGGTCTCGGCGGTCGGCCCGACCGCCGTACGCCTGGTGACGCACCTCGACATCACGCGTGCCGACGCCGAGAAGGCAGCGGCGGCGCTGGGCTCGCTCTGATCCCGGGTCGTGAGTCTGAGCGTGCGCCTGAGCGCACGCTCAGACTCACGACCCCCGCGTGAGCCGCATGTACGGCGTCAGCGGGCGACGAAGAGCAGGTCGCTGATCGCGGTGAAGTCGCGCCGTGAGGGCCCCTTGCCGGGCGCGGAGACGGAGACCAACCGGATCGTGATCGTCGTGGTCGTGACGTCGACGTCGGTGGACTGCACCGCTTCGGTGTCGCCGAGGGTCTGCGGGACCGTCGTGCCGTCGTCGAAGACCCACTCGACCTGCTCGACCCGGCGGTTGCCGTGGTACCAGTCGACGTCGCCGCCCTGCTTCGCGTAGCCGTTGATCATGCCGACCGAGCGCAGGCGCGTCTCCCGGGGGAGCGTCACGACGATCTCCTCGCCGGTGCCGTCACCCGGCATCCGCCAGCAGGTCTCCGGGACCCCGTCGAGCATGTTGGTGCCCTCGAAGCTCACCGGGTTGCCCTCGACGTCCGCTCCGGGCGCCGACGTCGCCGGCACGGTCACCTGGCTCTCGGCGGTCAGCCCGCTCGGGGCCGGGGAGGGTGGTTCGTCGCTGGGATCGTCCTGGCTGGGCTGGTCGTCCGCGGTTGCCGGAGCGCTGCCGCCCGGTCGTCCCGTTGTCGGGGGCTCGTCGTCGTCGCCGGTGGTGACGAGCCAGACGCCGATCAGGAGGACCAGGACGAGCACGACGGCCGCCGCCACCCACCCGCCCGCCCGTCGTGACCCCCGGTGGTGGGCCTGCGGGGACACCTCCTCGTCCGGCTCGGCGACCTCGTCGGCGTACAACGGGAACCGGGGCGCCGGGGGAGGCGTCCAGGCAGGCGGTGGTGAGGCAGGGGGCGGAGCGGGCGGTGGCGGCGGCGTACGCGGGCGCTCGGCGGTGTCCGTGCGCCAGTCCCCGTCCGGGCTCGCCACGGCGTCGTCCACCGACGCGCCGCAGTTGGTGCAGTAGCGGCCGACGCCGAGCTCGTGGCCGCAGTTCGCGCAGTCCGTCATCGGTCTCCCTCCCGGCCGTGCCTACCGGTGCGACAGATTAGACGACCGGCTCCGGAGCCCGGGCAGGCTGCCGACCGACGAGCTCCGGGAAGCGGCGCATGGCCTGCGCCAGCTCGCGCAGCTCCGCACCCTCCAGCGCCTGCGGTCCGTCGCACAGCGCGACCTCCGGCTTGGGGTGTACGTCGACGATCACACCGTCGGCGCCGACCGCGATAGCAGCGCGCGAGAGAGGTACGACGAGGTCCTTGCGGCCGGCCGCGTGGGACGGGTCGACGATGACCGGCAGGTGGCTGGCGGCCTGGACGACCGGCACCGCGGAGATGTCGAGGGTGTTGCGCGTCGCGGGCTCGAACGTGCGGATGCCGCGCTCGCACAGGACGACATCGAGGTTGCCGCGCTGCGCGATGTACTCCGCCGCCATCAGCCACTCCTCGATGGTCGCGGTCATGCCGCGCTTGAGCAGCACCGGCTTGCCGGCCTCCCCGACGGCCTGCAGCAGCCCGAAGTTCGCGGCGTTGCGGGTGCCGATCTGGAGCATGTCGGCGTACTCCGCCACGACGGCGACGTCGCGCACGTCGACGACCTCGGTGACGACCGGCAGGCCGGTCGCCTCGCGCACGTCGGCGAGGATCTCCAGGCCGGCGACGCCGAGACCTTGGAAGGCGTACGGCGAGGTGCGTGGCTTGTAGGCGCCGCCGCGCAGGATCGTGGCGCCCGCCGACCTCGCCATCTGGGCGGCCTCGAGGGTCTGCTGGGCGGACTCGACGGCGCACGGGCCGGCGATGAAGGTGACAGTGTCCGGGCCGATCGGCACCTGCTGGCCGGGGCGGCCGACCCAGACCGTCGAGCGGTCGGGGTGGTGCTGGCGGCTGACCAGCTTGTAGGGGTCGGAGATGCGGTGCACGTCGGCGACGCCGCGCAGCGTGCGCAGGTTGAGGTGGTGGAACGACTCGATGTCGCCGACCAGCCCGATGATCGTGCGGACGACGCCCTTGGAGACGAAGGCCTCGCCGCCGACGCTCTCGACCCGCTCGACGACGCGCGCGATGTCTTCATCGGTGGCTTCGGGGGACATCACGACGACCATGGTGGTTCCTCTTTCGGGGCAGAGTCGGCCACGTCGTCGGGGCCCAGACATGCAGAACGCCCCGCGGGTGGCCGGGGGCGTTGGATGGAGTGGAGCCCGCCTATACGAGGACGGCCCGCACGGGTGCTCCCGGCAGGTGTCCAAAGAGATAGGTGGTCGCCACAGGTCGAGACTAGGCGAGTGTTGGTGGCGCCCGGCGGACTGCCCGGATTCCGGACGCCAGATCCGTCGAGCGACGTGAACTGGCCCCTTTCGAGGCTGTCCGAGGGCCATTTCGCGTCACTCGACGACGTACGGCGAGCCTCACACCGCGATGTGCGGCACCTCGGCCTCGATCTTGCGGCGCGGGCCGATCTCGACGATCAGCATCGCGGTGAGCACCAGGACGCCGCCGGTCACCATCCGCACCGTCATCGACTCGCCGCCGAACCACACCGCGAAGAGGGCGGCGAAGACCGGCTCCATGCTCATCACGATCGCCGCCCGGGTGGCCGGCAGGTGGGCCTGAGCCCAGGTCTGGGCGAGCAGCGCGATCGCCGCAGGGAAGACCGCCATGTAGACGACCGACAGCCAGTCGCGGCCGTTGTCGGGCAGCACGATCCCGTACGGGGCGCTGGCGACCAGGCAGATCACCGCGACCACGACGATCTGGACGATCGACATCCCGATCGCGTCGCTGGCGTTGGACCACGCGCCGAGCCCCACGATGTGCAGCGCGTAGAGCAGTGCGGCCAGGAAGGTGATCGCCTCGCCGTACCCGATGGAGAGTCCGTCGAGGGTGAGCACCGCGAGTCCGGCGAAGGCCAGCAGCACGGCCGCCCACGTCATCGGGGTGATCCGGTTGCGGAGGAGTACGGCGGCGAAGAGCGGCGTCGCGACGACGTACATCCCGGTGATGAAGCCAGACACGCTCGCCGGGGTGTGGGCGAGTCCGACGGTCTGCATGATCTGCGCGACGCCGTACAGACCGCCGAGGACGAGGGCCTGCCGCCGTGCCTCGGCCGACAGTCGCAGCACGGCCTTCGGGGCGACGACCAGCAGCAGCACCGCGGCGATCGAGAAGCGCAGCGCCAGGAAGTCGACCGGCGGGACCCGCTCGACCAGGTCGTGGATCAGGAAGAACGTGCTGCCCCAGCACGCGGTGACGCCGAGCAGGGCCGCCGTCGCGAGCAGCGACGTACGGCGCGACTCGGTGGTCATCCGCGCAGGCGCTTGAGCAACGGGATGTCGCGGGTGTCGGCGTTGCGGGAGTCGGGCGTCTCGAGGATGAACGGCACGCCGTCCGTCGCCGGGTGGGCGAAGAGCTCGCGGAAGGCGCCCTCGCCGATGTGTCCTTCGCCGATCCGCTGGTGGCGGTCCTTGAAGGCGCCGCGGACGTCCATGGAGTCGTTGGCGTGCACGAGCCGCAGCCGTCCGGCGCCGCCGATCTCGACGATTCGGTCGACAGTGGCCGTCGTACCGCCCGGTTCGTCGAGCGGCGCACCGGCCGCGAAGATGTGGCACGTGTCGAGACAGATCCCGGCCTTGGGGTGGTGGTCGAGCGCGTCGAGGTACGGCGCGAGGTCCTCGACGCCCGCACACAGGGACCGGCCCTGCCCGGCGGTGGGCTCCAACAGCAGCCACGGAGCGGCGTCGTCGGCGACAGCGTCGAGGAGGGGGAGCAGGCCCTCGCGGACCTGCTTCATCGCGGTGCCGTAGCGCGCCGCACTGTCGCCGTCGCTGGGGTCGACGAACGAGCCCGTGTGCACGACCACGCCCTCCGCGCCGATCTCGGCGGCCCGCTTGAGGTTGTGGGCGACCGAGGCCACCGACTTCTCGTACGTCGCGGGGGTCGGCGAGCCGAGGTTGACGAGGTACGGCGCATGGATGAAGGTCCGGGTGCCGCGCTCGGCCATCAGGTCGCGGAAGCGGGCGTCCTCGGCCGGCTTGCCCGCGCTCAGCGCCCAGCCGCGCGGGTTGCCGACGAAGATCTGGAAGGTCTCGCAGCCGACCTCGTCGGCGTTCGCGACCGCCCCGTCGACGAGGCCCTTGCCGACCAGGACATGGGTTCCGATCGGATTTCGGCAGGCTGGATCGAGCACCGGCACAACCTATCCGGGCTGTGCGGTCAGATCAGACTCAGGCTGATGGTCGAGCCCGGCCGGACCATCTCGCCACCGCCGGGGGACTGCGAGAAGACGAACCCGAGCCCCAGCGAGCCCGGGGCGTCGTGGGTCTCGACGTTGAACCCGAGGTTCTCCAGCGTCTCGGTCGCTGCCGCCACACCCTGGCCGCGCACCGACGGGACCTCGACCAGCTCGGGGCCCTTGGAGACCACGAACGACACCGTGTCGCCACGGTGCACGGTGGTGCCGGCGGGCGGATCCATCGAGATCACGTCGCCCTCGTCGACGTCGTCGGAGTACTCCTCCTTGGAGACCTTGCCCTTGAGTCCCTTGTCCTTCAACCACTCCTTGGCGTCGTCGGCGTCCTTGCCGACCCAGTCCTGGAGCTTGACCGGCTTCGGGCCCTTGCTGACGACCAGGTCGACCGGGGCGTCGGGGCGCAGAGTGGTGCCCGCCTTGGGCGAGCTGGAGATGACGATGCCGGCGGCGACCGTGTCGGACCACTTCTCGGTGGTGGTGCCGAACCCGAGGTGGCCGGTCGTCAGCGCGTCCTGCGCCTCGTCCTCGGTCAGATCCTTGAGCACGGGTACGTCGTACCGCTCCTTGCCGAGCGAGAGCGTGATCGTGACGGTGCCGCCGTCGAGCACCTTCGAGCCCGGGTCGGGGTCGGTGGACACGACCCGGCCCGCTTCGACGGTCTCGGAGTACGCCGGGTCGCCCGCCTTCGGGTCGAGTCCGGCCGCCTCGAGCTCGCGCTCGGCGGCCTTCTGGGTCATCCCGAGGACGCCCGGGGTCGAGGTGTAGCGGCCGTCGAGGAACCACCAGGCGCCGGCACCGCCCGCGACGAGGAGCAGCAGCGCCACGATCAGCAGGACGAGCCCCTTGCGCGACCGACGGCGACCCGGCGGCTCGGCCTTCGGTGCCGGTGGGCGTGGCGGCGCGGGGCGTGGAGGTGTGGGCGCGGGCTCGCTGACCGTGCGGATCGGGGCGGTCAGCGTCGCGAACTCACGACTGTCGAAGGGCTCCGGAGCCGTGTCATCCGGTCCTGGCGCCTCCACCGCCTCGACCTGCATTCGCAGCGGCGTCAGGTCGGCGGTCAGGTCGGCGTCGTCGAGCACGCCTTCGGCGAGCGCGTGGCTGACCCGGTGCACCTGGTGGAGCAGCACCGCGGCGTCGGCAGGGCGCAGCTCGCGGTCGCGGGCCGTGGCGCGGGCGACCAGCGCGTCGACGTACGCCGGGAGCCCGGGCTCGAAGGTCGACGGCGGCGGGACGTCCTCGTGGACGTGCTTGTAGGCGACCTGGATCGGCGTCTCGCCCTCGTGGGGCTTGGTGCCCGTGAGCAGCTCGAAGAGGACCACACCCGCGGCGTACACGTCGGCGCGGGCGTCCGCGCGGCCGCTGATGACGAGCTCTGGGGCGAGGTAGGAGACCGTGCCGATCAGCACGCCGCCGGTCGCGGTGTGCTGGGTGTCGGTGCTGACCGCCTTGGCCAGCCCGAAGTCGGCGACCTTCACGCGGCCGTCGTCGGCGATCAGGACGTTCTCGGGCTTGACGTCGCGGTGCACGAGGCCGGCCCGGTGCGCGGCGGCGAGTGCGGAGAGCACCGGCTCCATGACGGCCAGCGCCTTCGCCGGCGACATCGGACTCTCCTTGCGGATGACGTCGCGCAGGGTGTGGCCGGGGATCAGCTCCATCGCCAGGAAGACGGTGCCCTCGTCGTCGCCCTGGTCGTAGACCGCGACCACGTTGGGGTGCGACAGCCGGGCCGCCGCGCGTGCCTCGCGCACGAACCGCTCGGCGAACTCGTTGTCGTCGCCGAGCCCGGGGTGCATCACCTTCACCGCGACGGTGCGGTCCAGCCGGAGGTCGGTGGCCTCGTACACACTGGCCATGCCACCGCGGGCGATCCGCGAGCCGATCCGGTAGCGACCGTCCAGGAGCCGACCGGTCATGGGGTCGGGTGCGGCATCGGCGCCGCCTGCGCGGGCGCGCCGATCTCCGTGCTCGTCTCGCTGCACAGCGACCCTCCTGTGGCCGGACGGGGAAGGATCCGGTGGCCCAATCGTACGGACGGCGTACGCCGCAGGCCTGTTGGGCGGCGGTGCGGCGTGGCGAGCCGGCGGGTGGAACACTGGTGTCATGGACATTTCGCGACTCGCCGAAGCCGACCTCGCCGCCTTGGTCCCGGCCTGGCTGGACTGGGCGGCCACGGCCGAGGCCCTCGGTGTGACCGTCGGCAAGGTGCGCACGATGATCCGCGAGCACGAGCTCGCCGCGGCGGTCCCGTCGCCGGGTGCGGGTCAGCAGGTCCCCGCGGACTTCATCCAGGACGGACTGGTCGTCAAGGGCCTGCCCGGCCTGCTGACGATCCTCCACGACGGTCGGTACGACGACCGCGAGTGCATCGCCTGGATCTTCACCGACGACGACTACCCCGGTCGCCCGATCGACGCGCTGCGCGAGAACCGCGGCTCCGAGGTCAAGCGGCGTGCCCAGGCAATCTCGCTCTAGCGTCGGCGGGGTCTCACACGGTCCGACTGGTCACCGACGCAGCAAGCCCGCGCAGCACCTCGGTGGCGTGCTCGTCGAGGCCGGCCCGGTCGAGGGACCGTACGGCGTGGGTCGCCAGCTCGTCGATGACCGCCTCTACCTGGGCGGCCGCGCCGGAGGAGTCGATGATCCGGCGCAGCTCGGCGATCTCGTCGGGGGAGAGGTCGGTGCCGAGGGACCGGTCGAGGAGCGCGGCGTCCGAGGCGGAGGCGCCGTCGAGGGCAAGGGCGACCAGGACGGTGCGCTTGCCCTCGATCAGGTCGTCGCCGGCGGGCTTGCCGGTGGAGTCCGGGTCGCCGAAGACGCCGAGCAGGTCATCGCGCAGCTGGAACGCCTCACCCAGCGGCAGGCCGTACTCGGTCAGCGCCCGCATCGTCGACGGGGAGGCGCCGGCGAGCGCGGCACCGATGTGGAGCGGACGCTCGATGGAGTACTTGGCCGACTTGTAGCGCAGCACGGTCATCGCGGCATCGACGTCCGCGTGGCCGCGCGCCTGGACCGAGACGTCGAGGAACTGCCCGGTGATCACCTCTGACCGGCACCGGTCGAACACCTCGAGAGCGGGAGCGACCTGGGTGATCGGCAGGCCACAGCGGCGCAGCAGCTCGTCGGCCCAGCTCAACAGCAGGTCACCGAGCAGGACCGCCGCGGCCGCGCCGTACTGCTCCTGGTCGCCGCGCCAACCGGCCGCGCGGTGCTCGGCCTCGAACGCGCGGTGCGTGGCGGGACGGCCGCGACGCGTGTCCGAGGCGTCCATGAGGTCGTCGTGGACGAGCGCACTGGCGTGCAGGAGCTCGAGCGAGGCGCAGGCGCGGACCAGGGCGTCCTCGTCGGCCGGCGTCGGAGCCACGGCGCGGTGGCCCCAGTAGCAGAACGACGCCCGGAAGCGCTTGCCGCCGCTGACCGACGTACGGGCCTCGGCCACCAGCCGGACGGCGTCGCTGCCGAGCGGCTCCAGCAGGGCCGCCTGCTGGTCGATGAAGGCGTCGAGCGCACCCTGGACGCGGGCGCGGAACCCGGCGCTGTCCCACCCGTTCGCCGTCACGGCCACGAGACTAACCAGTGGACGACGATGCCGGATGAGTGGTCCCCGTCCTTAGACTGTTGCGTATGGCGAACACGCAGGCACCGCGGATCGGCGACCTCATCCGAGCCGGCGAGCGGTCGTTCTCCTTCGAGTTCTTCCCGCCGAAGGACGAGGCCGGCGAGGTCCAGCTGTGGCAGGCGATCAGCGAGTTCGAGCCCTACCGCCCGACGTTCGTCTCCGTGACGTACGGCGCCGGCGGCTCCACCCGCGAGACCACGGTCCGGGTCACCGGCCGGATCGCGACGGAGACCTCGCTGACGCCGCTCGGCCACCTCACCTGCGTCGGCCACACCCGCGAGGAGCTCGAGGGCATCCTGGACGCGTACGCCGAAGCCGGCGTGCACAACGTGCTGGCCCTGCGGGGCGACCCGGCCGAGGGTCCCCGGGCCGAGTGGGCGCCGACCGAGGGCGGGCTCAACTACGCCCAGGAGCTCGTCGAGATGGCGAGCGCTCGCCACGAGTTCAGCGTCGGGGTGGCCGCGTTCCCGGAGGGCCACCCGTCGGCCGAGTCGCTCGACCACGACGCCGACGTACTGGTCGCGAAGGCGCGGGCCGGTGCGGAGTTCGCCGTCACCCAGATGTTCTTCCGCGCGTCCGACTACTTCGCGCTGGTCGAGCGGGTCCGGGCCCGCGGGGTCGACATCGCGATCCTGCCGGGCATCATGCCGATCCTGAACCTCAACGCGATCCGTCGCCAGGGTGAGCTGATCGGCACCGAGGTGCCGGCCGAGATCATCGACCGGATCTCCGCCCACGAGGGCGATCCGGTCGCCGTACGCGCCGAGGGCATCAAGATCGCGGTCGAGCTGTGCGACGAGCTGCTCGCCGGCGGCGCGCCGGGCCTGCACTTCTACACGCTGAACCGGTCGAAGGCGACGCGCGAGATCTTCGCCGCCCTCAACATGTCGGTCTGAGCTCGGCCGCGGCGTCGGCGGCGTACCCACGGACGAAATGGTCGTGCGGCGGTCCCGGAGGCAACCAGATCGTCCGTGGCTATCCCGACGCGACCACCTACGCCGGCCCGACCTCAGCCGCCACCAGCGCGGCCGACAGCCCCACGAACGGCAGCCCGGCCCCGGGAGTGGCGTGGGCGCCCGCGGCGTACACGCCGGCGATCGGGGTGCGCGGCCCGAGCCGCTGACGCACGGTCGCGCGGCCCTGCCACAGCACGCCCATGGGTGAGCCTCCCCAGCGTTCGACCTGCTCGCGCGGGCTGAGGTCGACCCGCTCCACCACCTGCTTGCGGACGTCGATCCGGTGCCGCGCCAGCGCGCGCAGGATGTCCTCGGAGAGTCGACCACGCCCGTGCACCGTCAGCGTCGACGCGCCGGAAGGAGCCCGCCCCCCGGTGCGCACGACGAGCGTGGCCTCGCCGTGGAGCACCAGCTCATGCGGCAGGTCCGGCAGGTCACCCTCCAGCCCCAGGTGTGCGACCACCGGCGGGATCGCCGGCATGGTGCGCGCGACGTACGCCGCCAGCGCGGGCAGCCCGCGCGGGTCGACGGCGCACACGACGACGTCGGCGTCGAGCGAGCCGACGCTGGTCTCCACGGCAACGACCCGGCCGTCGCGGACGACGAGGTCGGTCGCCTTCGTGCCGGTCAGGGTGGTGACCTTCCGCGTCGTCAGCCGGTCGGTGAGCGCGGCGCCGAGCCGGGCCATCCCGCCCTCGACGGTCCAGGCGCCGAACCGCTGCTCGACGTACGCCGTCGAGCCCGCCCACGCCGGCACGTTGCGAAGGTCGTGTCCCTCGGCGACGAACGGGTGCCCCGCCACCAGCCGCAGCCGCTCGTCCTTGAAGGTCTTCTTCAGCCGCTTGAAGAGCATCTCCCGGCTGTCGAGCCGCGCGGCCAGGTTGCGGGGCAGGTCGTCCGGCGACCAGGGATTCTCGAGATAGCCCCGGCGCAGCACCTCCCAGTCGTCGGCGTACGACGCGACGTGGTCGACCCACCGCTGCCCGAGGCCGCGGCTGAGCCCGTCGAACGCTGCGAGCTGGCCCGCCCGCCCGCTCGGCACCACGACCGACGAGCCGTCGGCGAACCGGTGCTCGCGGATGCAATCGAGCGGCACCAGCTCCAGCTCACGCTCGATCGGCCGGCCGGACTTGCGGAAGAGGTCGCGCAGGACGGCGGGCAGCAGCGTGTACGTCGGTCCTGCGTCCCAGGCGAACTCGCCTGCGGTCACCTCCGACAGCGGCCCGCCCAGGCCGGCCGAGCGCTCGACCAGGGTGACCTCGTGTCCGAGCTTGGCCAGCCGGAGGGACGCCGCCAAGCCGCCGAAGCCGCCGCCGACCACCACCACCCGTGCCATCGGGTGCTCAGGCCTCCGCGTCGATGACGCGCGCGAGCGAGCCCTCGTCGCGACCCACGACGGTGGTGCCGTCCGCGGCCGTGATGATCGGTCGCTGGATCGTCCGCGGATGCGCCGCCAGCGCGGCCAGCCACTCGGCGCGGTGCTCGGCGTCCCTCGGCAGGTCGATGCCCTCCTCGCGCGCCTCCTTCGGACGAGCGACGTCCCACGGCTCGAGGCCCAGCCGCTCGATGACGGCACCGAGCTCGTCGACGGTCGGCGGCTCGTCGAGGTAGCGGCGCACCGTGTAGTCGACCCCGGCCCGGTCGAGCTCGGCGACGGCCGTGCGGCACTTCGAGCACGCCGGGTTGAGCCAGATCTCCATCACTCGACCTCGATCTCGGGCGCCCCGGTCATCGCCACGAGCTCGTCGTACGTCGTGGAGTAGACGGCGGCCGGGTGCCCGGCGCCGGCCCAGATGACGTCGTACGTGCGCAGCCAGGGATCGAGGTACGTCGGCACCGGAGCCGGGTGGCCGATGGGGGAGACTCCGCCGATCACCTGGCCGGTGTGCTCGCGCACGAAGTCCGGCGTCGCCCGCTTGAGTTTGCTCACACCGAGCGCCGTCGCGACCTTGGTGGTGTCGACGCGGTGGGCACCCGACGTCAGAATGAGCACCGGCGTCGTGTCGGCGTCGAAGAGCAGACTGTTCGCGATCGCACCGACCTCGCACCCCAGAGCCTCGGCCGCGAGCGCCGCGGTGTGCACCGAGTCGGGCAGGATGACGATCTCACCGGTGCCGCCACGTCGCGTGTGGTCGTCGCGGAAGCGGGTGATCGACGGGTGTTCGGTGTTCATGGTCGAGACCCTAGGGCAGCGTGCTGCCCCAGGAGCGCGACCGGTGACGAGGAGGAGACGCATGAGTCAGGACCGGCCCGCATCGGTGACGATGGCGGTGTGGATGACCTGGGCACTGGTCGTGCTGTCGGGAGTGATCGCGCTCCTGTCCCTCGTCTTCAAGAGCGAGCTGACGGACGCGTGGAAGTCGGGCCGCGTGAACTCGGGATCGGTGGAGCCGCCGGCGATCGTGCCGGTCGTGGTCGTCATGCTGATCGTGGTGGCCCTGCTCGCCCTCGTCCTGATGGAGTTCTTCCGCTCCCGGCACGGGTGGGCTCGAGCAGCGCTCACCGTGACGGTGGTGCTGATGGCGCTGAGCACCCTGGCCACCCTCCGGATCGGACCGCCGACGCTCTTCGTGGTGCTGTCGGTCCTCGGCCTGGTGATCCAGGCGGGCGTTGTCGGTGCGCTCTGGCACCGTGACACCTCGGCGTACCTGCGCGAGCCGGCCGCCGAGCCCGCCGGCACCTGACGCGTCATCTGCGTCGGCTTCGTCCGCACTCTTGACGCGGTGTCGGAGGGCGGGTGTACCTTGATGGCGTTCGAACATGTGTTCGAACGCGGTTCGGCGGAGGTGACCTCGACCCTCGCCTCCGCCGGGCCGGCGCTACCCGGAGAGGTGCCCGATGAACCCCTACGCACTGCCCGCGACCACCCACTCCTACCTCGCCCGTGCGGCCGAGTCGCTGAGCGAGGCCGTCGCCGCGACCGAGGCTCCTGTCCGCTACGCCTGCGCCCACGTGGCGGCGCTGCGGGCAGCGGCCGCGTTGCTGTCGGCGCGCGCCCGCCCCGCGGCCAGCCGCGGCCGGCGTCCGCAGAAGAATGCCTGGGTGCTGCTCACCGAGGTGGCGCCCGAGCTCAGCGAGTGGGCCACCTTCTTCGCCGGCGGCGCCGCCAAGCGGGCCGCGGCCGAAGCCGGGTCGAGCCGAGTGGTCGCCGAGCGGGAGGCCGACGACCTGGTCCGCGACGCCGACCGGTTCCTGGCGGTGATCGAGCGCTCCCTCGGGTTGGTGCCGCACCTGCCGTTGGAGATCCGGGCTGCGGCGGTGCGCGCGGGCTGAAGCCCTCTAGGGTTGGCGCATGACCGACAGCGCCCGGCCCAGCGAACGCCGCTCGGCGGCTCGCACCTCCGTCGTCTGGGATGCCGTACGACCGCACGTCTCAGCGGGTGCCGACGTCCTCGACATCGGCGGCGGCACCGGCGGCTTCGCGGTCCGGGTCGCCGAGCTCGGGGCGCGGGTCACGGTCGTCGACCCCAGCCCGGACGCGCTGGCGGCGTTGGCCCGACGTGCCCGCGAGCTCTCGGTCGAGGTCTCCGCACAGCAAGGCGATCTGTCGTCGCTGCTGGAGGTCACCGGGCCCAGCAGCGCCGACCTGGTGCTGTGTCACGGCGTGCTCGAGGTCGTCGACGACCCGGCCGCCGCCCTGGCGACCCTGCGTCAGGTGCTGCGCCCCGGTGGTGTCCTCAGCCTGCTGGTCGCCCAGCGGCACGCGGCCGTGGTCGCCCGGGCGATGGCCGGCCACTTCGCGCAGGCGAAGGCGCTGCTCGATGCCGGACCGGGGGAGCGCGACGGTCGCGCGGGCCACCGCTTCACGGCCGACGAGGTGACCGCAGTGGTCTTCGCTGCGGGTTTCGCGGTCGAGTCCGTCCACGGCGTACGCGTGTTCGCCGACCTGGTCCCGGGCTCCCTGCTCGACCTCGAACCCGGTGCCACGGCCGCCCTGGTCGACCTCGAACGAACCGTCTCCGAGCGCCCGGAGTACCTGCCGCTGGCGGCCCAGCTGCACCTGATGGCGCGCTGAGCCTGTGCTGCCGGCATGGGCAGGGACCGTTGTCCGGATTGTTACCGGGGTAAATTACCGATCCCGGCTACCGGGATGCCCAGCCGCTGCCTAGACTTGGTGTCGCCGGAGAAGATCTGTCCGGCGATGACCCTGGGGAGGAACGGTGCCACTCTCGGAAGAGGAGCTCCGACTGCTCGAGCAGATGGAGCGCGCCCTCGTCGAGGAAGACCCCAAGTTCGCCTCGACGTTGCGCGGCACGGCCTTCCGCCGGTCCGCCCGTCGCCGGGCGATCATCGCGGGCGTCTGTTTCGCTGGCGGTGTCGCGGTCCTGATGACCGGTGCCGTCGCGAGCATCCCGGTGCTCGGCATCGCCGGCTTCGTGGTGATGCTGGTCGCGGCCACCGTGGCGCTCGCGTCGCTGCGTGGTCAGCACGGCCCCGCCGCTGCCGACCCCCGCGCGAGCCACCCCAGCCGCGGCGGTTTCACCGTCATCGACGGTGGTCGTCGTACCAAGCGATCGCGCTCCTCCGCCTCGCACGGCTCCTTCATGGACCGGATGAACGAGCGCTGGAACCGCCGTCGAGACTCCGGCGGGTTCTAGCAAGGACGCGCCAGGCGCACGAATCCACTGTAGACCCGGCCAAGATCCTCGGCCGGGTCGTTCTCGTTTCAGGCCAGCGGACTACCCCGACCATGCGGCCTCACGTCACGTGATCGACGACCCCGCCGAACTTCGCCTCGAGGGTGCCGGGGGAGGTACGGCGGCGGCGCGATGACAGGACGGTGCGCGGCCACCAGGCGGCCCGGCGTCGGGCGGATCGCGGAGCGCCGCCCGCGAGGGCGGCGACGCACGCCTCGCCGTCGGCGCGCAGCCGCACCGGGTCGAAGGTCGCACCGGAGCGCGAGTAGCGGTCCAGCTCGAGCGTGTGCACGAGGCGGTCGAGAGCGCTCACTGCCTCGGGGGCGAGCTGGGGCCCGTGCGTCGGACGCTCGGCCGTCTGGGGTCCGACGGGCGCGCCGAAGTGCTCGACGAGCACGGCCCGGGTGGCCCGGGGCGACCGGCTTCGCGGCCAGGGGACGCCGAGGTCGACGGCGGTGTCGTGCAGCTCCGCCCAGATCGGCTCCGCGAAGCCCGACGACAGGCGCCGTTCGCGCCGTCGCGACCGGAGCGTCCGGGGCAGCAGCAGGCCGCCGGCGACCACGAGCAGCCCGCCCAGACCACCGAGCACCGGCAGCCACGCGATGCCGGGGCCGGCACTGGCCTCGTCGTCGGCCGCGGCCGCCGCGCTCTCGCTGTCGCGCGGCCGACTCGGCTGCACCGGTCCCGATGTGCTCGCCGAGGCGGACGGCGAGTCGCTGGGCCCCTCCTCCGCGCCGGAGCCGGGGACGGTGTACCCCGGCACGTCCTCGGCGCGCCCGGACGGCGTCGGCTCGAACCGCACCCAGCCGGCACCGTCGAAGTAGAGCTCGGGCCATGCGTGCATGTCGCGGCTGCTGTAGACCCAGCTGTTCGGCCCGTCGGGGTCCGGGTTCAGGAAGCCGATCCCGAGCCGGGCCGGGATGCCGAGCTCCCGCGCCATCACGCCCATCGCCGAGGCGAACTGCTCGCAGTAGCCGGTCCGGCCCCCGGGTCCGTCGGACAGGAACTCGACAAGCGCGTCGCTGCCGTTGCCGCTCGGCGCCTGGTCGAGCGAGTAGGTGAAGCCGCCGTCGTCGCGGAACCAGTTCTGCAAGGCGACCGCCTTCTCGTACGGTGTGGTCGCGTCCTGGGTGACCTGTACCGCCAGGTCGTGCACGATCGGCGGCAGGTCATCGGGCAGGTCGGTGAAGATGTCGCTGACCTTGCCGGCCGGAGGCCCGGCGTCGGCCAGCCGCTCGGAGGTGAGGTCGAGGTCGACGGCGGTCATCGAGTAGTTCAGCGAGGCGGCGCTCAGGTCGTCGTCTCCGGCGATGAAGTCCATCGTCTTGTCGTCGTAGCGCCAGTTGCCGTCGGCCACGACGCGGCTGATCGGCGGCTGGGTCGGCAGCCAGCGTGAGTCGAAGTCAGGCAGCACCGACACGTCGTACGGGTACTCCTTGCGGCTGACGTCCGCGGAGACGCCCTGGGGAGGCGGCATCTGGCCGTCGGCGAGGTGGTCCGACGGCACCTCACGGTTGCCGGGGCTCCACTCGGCGTCGTTGAAGCGGGTGAGCGTCAGGATCCGGAGGTACGACGGGTCGGGGTCGTTGGTCGTGACCCGGATCAGCGGGATGTCCTCACCCTGCCTGAGGTCGCGGACCAGGTCGGCCACCGGGTTGTCGACCCGGATGTCGTCACCCCCGCCGCCGCCCGGTCCGAAGTCGAAGAGGTGCACGCCGGTCGCCGGGATCAGGACCGGGAGGAGCACGGCGAGCGCCGTGGCCGCTCCGCCGACGAGCCCGGCGGTGCCGCGCACGGTGGACGCGCCGCCGCCGAAGGCGATCGGGTCGCCGGTCTCCTGGTCGATGCCGAGCGGGCGTCCCCAGCGCGACACCTGGTCGCTCTCCTGGAGGAAGAGCAGGAACAGGAAGCCCACTGCCGTCACGGCGAAGATCCACCAGCTGACCGCGTCCCCGACCATCCCGACCGGGATCGTGAAGACGGCCAGGAGCGGCAACCCGGCCAACGGCGCCCGGTGCAGGGTGCAGGCGAGCAGGTCGACGAGCAGGAGGCAGGCGAGGCCCCCGAGGATCAGCAGTGGGTCGACCGGCGGCGCTTCGGCCGGCACCGGGGCCGCGAAACCCTGCGCGGTGTCCATCGCGTCGCTGATCGTCGCGGTGAGCTCGGACCAGGCCCCGCCGATCGGCAGTGGCGAGCCCGTCAGCAGGAGGCTGGTCAGGACCCCGGTGACCGCGAGCTGGAAGAGGACGACCAGCGGTCCCGGCCAGCGCCACCACCGCGCTGCGGTGCCGGTGCCGGCGACCACCGCGGCGAGCAGCAGCAACGGGTTGAGGAAGCTGCCGGGCGTGACGGTCAGGTCGCGCCACGCCGACATCGCGAGCCAGGTGGTGCCCGCCGCGACGAGGGCGACGAGGATGTTGGTGCTCAGGTGACCCCGCGAGCGGCTCATGTCGCCACCCCCTCCTGGCGCGAGCTCTGCACCCGCGAGCTCTGGGTGCTGGTGTGGGCGAGCTCCTGCCAGACGGCCTCGAGCCGGTCGCGGGGGCGCAGGGCGGCGGCCCGCCAGCCCTGCTGGGCCAGGATCCGGGTCGTTCCATCCGCCGCGGGAGCACCGATCCAGGCGTTGACGTCGACGGCCACCGCCACGGCGGAGCCGGCGTGGTGCTGCATCCGCCGCAGCACGGGCAGGTCGGTCGTCTCGACGGCACCGAAGACGGCGACGGTGAGGCCGCCATGGGCGCCCTCGCCGAGCCACCCGGTCTCGAGCCGCGGCTGCGAGACCGGTTGTACGACGGCCAGCGACTCGAGCAGGGGGCCGGTGTTGAGGTCCGCGCCGCGGACGTGCCAGGCGCTGCCGGACTCCTCGCCGGTCGCCGTGACGAGGCGGACGGCGAAGCCGCGATGTGTCAGGTGTACGGCGATCGACGCGGCCGCCGACACCGCCGCCTCCAGCGACGACGCGATGCCCTGGCCCCGGTGGGCGACGCCGCGGTTGTCGAGGAAGAGCGTCGCCCGCGACTGCCACGGCTGCTCCTCGCGGCGAACCATCAGCTCGCCGAGCTTGGCCGAGCTGCGCCAGTGGACGCGGCGCAGGTCGTCGCCCTGGCGGTACTCCCGAACGGTCACGTCCTCGGCGCTGCCCGTCGCGAACGCGCGCGGGCGGTTGTCGCCGGAGCCCGTCCAGGCGCCGCCGAGCGGGATGTGGGGGAGCGGGACCGTGCGGGGGGTCACCGTCAACGGCACCGTGGTGCGGAAGGTGCGGCCCAGCTCGACCAAGCCGAACGGGTCGCTCACCCGCACCGACATCGGTCCGATCTCGAAGCGGCCGCGTACGTCGGAGCGCACCTGGTAGCTCACGGAGTGCCGCCACCCCTGGCTGATGCCCTCGAGCACGAACCGAGGCCGGGTGCCCAGGACATAGGGCACCTGGTCCTCGAGGAGGAGGACGCCGTTGGGCGCCAGGCCGTCGTTCGCAAGGGCGAGCGTGACCCGCGCCGACTGGCCGGCCGAGACCAGCTGCGGTGCCACCGTGCGCACCAGCGTCAGCCGGTAGCGGTTGCGCGCGAGGGCGGCCACGGTCAGCAGGGTCAGAGCCAGCAGCAGCACACCGACTCGCGCGAGCGTGGCCTGGTCGAGGATGACGGCGCAGACGATCGCGGTCACACCGGCAGCCAGGAACGCCCGCCCGCGGACGGTCATCCCGGCCAGAGCCTCTCTCATCAGCCTTCTCTCGTCAGCCTTGACTCATCAGGACCGGCTCCCCGTCGTCAGCGGGCGTCGGGTACGGGCACGGCCGCGACGATGGCGTCCAGGATCGCGGTCGTCGACCGGCCGCTCATCGCGGCCTCGACGCTCGGCAGCAGCCGGTGGGCGAGCACCGGACGGGTCAGGCGGTGTACGTCGTCGGGCAGCACGTAGTCGCGGCCGTCCATCGCGGCGACCGCCTTCGCGGCGCGGACCAGGTGCAGCGTCGCACGGGGCGAGGCGCCCAGCGAGAGCTCCTCGGAGCGACGGGTGGCGGCGTTGATGGCGACGGCGTACCGCTGCACCGCGGTCGAGACGTGGACCTGGTTGACGATGCCGATCAGCTTGCGCAGCTCCGCGGCGTCGGTGACCGGCTCGAGGTCGTCGAGCGGGTTGGCCCCGGTGTGCGAGCTCAACATCGCGATCTCGGCGGCCTCGACCGGGTAGCCGACCGAGACTCGCGCCATGAACCGGTCGCGCTGGGCCTCGGGGAGGGCGTAGGTGCCCTCCATCTCGATCGGGTTCTGGGTCGCGATCACCATGAACGGCTGCTCGAGGTAGTACGTGTTGTTGTCGACCGTGACCTGACGCTCCTCCATGCACTCCAGGAGCGCGGACTGCGTCTTGGGCGAGGCGCGGTTGATCTCGTCGCCGACCACGATGTTGGCGAAGATCCCGCCGGGGCGGAACTCGAACTCGCGGGTGTTCTGGTTGAAGACCGAGACGCCGGTGACGTCGGAGGGCAGCAGGTCCGGGGTGAACTGGATCCGGCGCACCGAGCAGTCGATGCTGCGCGCCAGCGCCTTGCTCAGCATGGTCTTGCCGACCCCGGGCACGTCCTCGATCAGCAGGTGACCCTCGGCGATGAGCACGGTGAGCGCGGAGGAGACCACGTCGGGCTTGCCCTCGATCACCCGCTCGATGTTGGCCCGCACCCTGCCGACGACCCTCGCCAAGGTCTCGAGGTCGGCCCCGCCCGTCACTCCGCCGCCCGCAGAACTGTCCACGTCGTCCCTTCCCCGCTGCCCGACCGCGTCGTATGACGCGGCCATCGCTGTGTCCCCACCGTAAGTCGTGGAGGGAAACCTACGTGGCCCGGCGGCTCCCACGCATCTGACTCCCGGGATCAGGTTCTGGTTGCGACGAACTCCCCACCACGCCCCACCACCCGCACCAGAACTCCCCACCGGCACACCACCCGAACATCGAGCGGGTCGCCGTACCCCTTCTGACCTGCGCAAACGCGTCTAGTGCTCGAGGAGCGCAGGCGCGGCCCGGAGCACGCCGAGGCCGCCGTACGCCGGAAAACGGCGCCGCAACACGCGTGAAGTGGTTGACGGTGGTGGAATGTGGAGTAATGTGGAGCGCAGTGGAGGAAGGGAGTGGTGCTCGTGTTCTTCATGGGCACCTACACCCCGAAGCTCGATGACAAGGGCCGGCTGTTCCTCCCCGCCAAGTTCAGGGACCGACTGTCGGAGGGGCTCGTGGTCACACAGGGACAGGAGAACTGCCTCGTCGTGTGGCCGACGGACGTCTTCATGGAGGAGGCCCGGCGAGCCCAGGCCACGCCGATGACGGTGCGTGGTGCGCGTGACTACGCCCGCATCCTCTTCGCCGGGGCCGACGAGGGATCGCTGGACAAGCAGGGCCGGATCGGCATCCCGGCCACGCTGCGGGAGTACGCCGCGCTGGAGCGCGACGTCGTCGTGATCGGCGTGATGGACCGGATCGAGATCTGGGATCCGGCCCGCTGGCGCGAGTACTCCACCGGAGCGCAGGAGAAGTTCGCCGAGCTCGACGAGCAACCAGCCTCACCGAACTGACGCTTCACCGAACTGACGCTTCACCGAACTACAGAGCGATCCGCAGGACGAGGTCTCGAGCCCGCTCCCGCGACATCTGGGGCACCTTCCCCGGTTCCAGATGTCACCTTCCTTCGGGAGCGGGCAGGGACCTGGTCAGGCGGATCGCACAACACCTCACTCGAGTACTTCCCCAGCACCACCACATCGAGGGTCGAGATCCACATGAGCATCGCCTCCGCGGCACCGTCGCCGCACACCACCGAGCCGACAGGCTCCACACCGGGTCCCGCGCCAGGTCCGGCACCTCGGGTGCGGCAGCAGGCCCGCGACGCGGCCACCTTGATGGTGTTCTCGGCGGCCACGTCGGTCGGGGTCGCGGTGGCCTTCCTGCTCCTCGCACTCGCGGCGCGACAGGCCTGAACATGAGCGAGCGCAGCGAGCTCATCATCCCAAGCAGCCCAGCTCGTGCCTCGCGCGCGCACGGAGCGAAGCGAGTACGCGCGTGAGCGTCCCCTCTCACGTCCCGGTCCTCTTGGACCGGGTCGTCGCTCTTCTGACGCCCGCCCTGGACCGCCCCGGCTCGGTGCTGGTCGACGCCACCCTCGGCCTCGGCGGGCACAGCGAGGCCGTGCTCTCGCGGATCGAGGCGACCCGCGTGATCGGGATCGACCGGGACCCGCAGGCCCTCGAGCTCGCGAGCAAGCGCCTGGCGCCGTACGGCGACCGGTTCACCGGCGTGCACGCGGTCTACGACGAGATCGAGGACGTCCTCGACGACCTCGGCCTGTCGGCGGTCGACGCGGTGCTCTTCGACCTCGGCGTCTCCTCCATGCAGCTCGACGTCCGCGAGCGTGGTTTCGCGTACGCCGAGGACGCACCCCTCGACATGCGGATGGACGGCACCGTCGGCATCACGGCCGCCGAGGTCCTCAACACCTACGAGCCCGCCGACCTGACCCGCATCCTGCGTGAGTACGGCGAGGAGAAGTTCGCCCGCAAGATCGCCGCCGCGGTCGTGCGCGAGCGGGCCAAGGGGCCCTTCACTCGCTCGGGCCGGCTGGTCGAGCTCCTTTACGCCGAGATCCCCGCGCCCGCACGTCGCACCGGGGGACACCCGGCCAAGCGCACCTTCCAGGCGCTGCGCATGGAGGTCAACGACGAGCTGGCCGTGCTGCGCCGGGCGATGCCCGCGTCGATCAACGCGATCAACGTCGGGGGCCGCGTGGTCGTCGAGTCCTACCACTCGCTCGAGGACCGGCTGGTCAAGCAGGCGTTCGTCGCCGCAACCCGCAGCGACGTCCCGGTCGACATGCCCTTCGTGCCGGAGGGGCACGAGCCGGCGCTGCGCCTGGTCACCCGGGGCAGCGAGAAGGCGAGCCCGGACGAGATCTCAGAGAACCCACGCGCCGCGTCGGTGCGGCTCCGCGTGATCGAGCGAGTGCGAGAGGGAGCAGTGGCATGAGCACACCCGCGATGCAGGTCCGGTCCCGGATCCCACGGCTCGCCGGGAGCGCCGTCGAGCGCGCCCGCCTCACCGTCGTTCCGCGACGGCGTACGGCGGCCGGCCGCGCGCCGTTCCTCGCCCTGGTCTCGATGGTGCTGCTCGGTGGCGTCGTCGGGCTGCTCCTCTTCAACACCTCGATGCAGCAGGCCTCGTTCGCCACCACCGCCCTGGAGCAGCAGTCCACCCGCCTCGCCGCTCGCGAGCAGAGCCTGTCGATGGACCTCGAGCGGCTGCGCAACCCCCAGCGGATCGCCGGCGCCGCCCTCAAGCTCGGGATGGTCCAGGCGTGCAGCCCGGCCTTCCTGCAGCTCGGCACCGGCAAGGTGACCGGCGCTCCGTGCTCCGACCCGAACCCGCTGCGGATCAACGGGCGACCTCCCGTCAAGCCGGCCGAGCTCAACCCGAAGACGAAGGTCGTCCGGGTCGAGGCCTCAGCCACGAGCGGCAACTCGGCGGGCGACACGGCCGCCGGCAACGCCGACCGGGCCGTGCGAGACGGTAAAAAGAAGAGCCGCTAGTTCACACCAGTCCCACCTGTCACCCGCCCGACCCTGACCGAGGAGCAGCCGTTGCCCGCGACCACGTCGCCCCGCGGCACCCGGCGGGGATCGCCGCAGCTGCGGCTGCGCGTCGGGTTCGTCGTGATCGCGATGCTGCTGTCCGTCTTCGGCGCACGGCTGGTGCAGCTGCAGGGGCTCGACCCCAACTCCTACGCGCAGATGGCGGCCGCGGCCGGCCAGCGCAACGTCGTGCTGCCGGCCGCGCGCGGCGACATCCTCGACCGCAACGGCGAGCCGCTCGCCGACTCCGTCGACGGCCTGATGGTGGTCGCGGACCCGAGGCTGACCGCGCCGGACGCCGCGGAGATCGCGACGTTCCTCTACCGGAAGCTGAACGTCGACTACCCCACGACGCTGGCCAAGCTCCGCGAGCACGAGATCGACGGCACGGAGGCGCGGTTCGAGTACATCGCCCGTCGGGTGCCGTCCACCATCGCGACGGAGGTCATAGAAGAGGCGAAGCGCCACGACTTCAAGGGCCTCGACACCCGCCGCGACCCGGTGCGCGACTACCCCGCGGGCGACGTAGGCGCCAACCTGGTCGGCTTCATCGGCACCGACGAGCCGCTGGCCGGCTTCGAGCGGACCTTCGACAAGCAGCTCTCCGGCACCGACGGGTCCGCCCGCTACGAGGTCGGCGGCGGCAACCGGCTCCCGCTCGGCGAGAGCACCGTCACCGACGCGGTCAACGGCAAGGACCTGAAGACCACCCTCGACCTCGACCTGCAGTGGTACACCCAGCGCGTGCTCCGCCAGACCGTCGAGGACTCCGGCGCCGAGTCCGGCTTCGCGATCGTGATGGACACGCGCAGCGCGGAGCTGCTGGCGGTCGCCGACTACCCGACGTACGACGCCAACAACGCGACCGCCTCCCCGAAGGCAGACCTCGGCTCACGCGCCCTGCAGGACGTCTACGAGCCGGGCTCGGTCGAGAAGGTGCTGACCGTCAGCTCGCTGATCGACCTCGGCCTCGTCTCGCCGCGGACCAAGATCGTGGTGCCCCCGGAGCTCAAGCGCGAGGACCGCGCGATCGGCGACTGGTTCCCGCACGGCACGATCCCGCTCACGCTCGCCGGCGTGATCGCGAAGTCGTCCAACATCGGCACGGTGCTCGCGGCCGACAAGTTCAAGCAGGGCCAGCTCGACGCCTACCTGCGCCAGTTCGGGCTCGGCCAGCGCACCGACATCGGCGTGCGTGGCGAGACGCCCGGCCTGCTGCCGCCCGGCAACACGTGGACCCACCAGATGCAGGACCGCATCGCCTTCGGCCAGTCGGTCTCGGTCAACGGCGCGCAGATGGCCGCCGCCGTCAACACGATCGCCAACGGCGGCGTGCGGATCTCGCCCAACGTGATCGAGGGCTCGGCGACGACCGACGACGGCAAGCAGGTCGGCACCGACCACGCCACCCGCAAGCGCGTGATCAGCGCCAAGGCCGCGCACCAGACGATGCTGATGATGGAGCGGGTGGTCGACCCCGACGTGGGAGTCGCTCCCGGCGCCGCCGTGCCCGGCTACCGGGTCGCCGGCAAGACCGGCACCGCCCAGCGGGTCGGCGCCGAGTGCGGCTGCTACGACGGCACCGACACCGTCTCCTTCGCGGGCTTCGCCCCGGCCGACGACCCGCGCTTCACGATCTACGTCGTGGTCCAGAACCCCGGCAACGGCGGCGGCGGTGGCTCGGTCGCCGGCCCGGCGTTCTCCAAGATCATGAGCTACGCACTCCGCCGCTACGGCGTACCACCCACGGGCACGCAGCCCTCCCGCCTCCCCGTCGATTGGTGACGGTCGTCCAGCGATAGGTTCACTTGGTGAGCGACGACGTGGTGGCCGTGACGCGGCCGGCGAACCCGGTGCGCACCTCGCTCGCGACTCTTGTCGCATGGCTGGGTGCCGACGTACGGGGCACGCTCGGCGACCTCAGCGTGACCGGCATCTCGCTCTCCTCGCAGCGGGTCCGACCCGGCGACCTGTACGCAGCGCTGCCCGGCGCCCGGGCGCACGGCGTGGACTTCGCCGGTGCCGCGGTCGAGTCCGGTGCGGTCGCGCTGCTGACAGACGCGGTCGGTGCGGAGCGAGCGGACGTCGACGTGCCGATCCTGGTCGTCGACAGCCCACGGGCCGTCCTCGGCCGCCTGGCCGCCCGGGTGTACGGCGAACCTGCGGCGGCGATGCGGATGATCGGGGTGACCGGCACCCAGGGGAAGACCACCACGACCCGCCTGCTCGAGGGCGGGCTCACCCAGACCGGGGCCACGGCGGCGGTGATCGGCACCGTCGGCACCCGGGTCGCCGGCGCGGACGTGAAGACGGCGCTGACTACACCGGAGGCACCGGACCTGCACGGGCTCTTCGCGATGATGCGTGAGCGTGGCGTCACGACCTGCGCGATGGAGGTCTCCAGCCATGCGCTCGTGATGGGCCGGGTCGACGGCGTCGTCTTCGACGTCGCGGTCTTCCTCAACCTCGGCCGTGACCACCTCGACTTCCACCGTGACATCGATGACTACTTCGACGCCAAGGCGTCCCTCTTCACCCCGCAGCGCGCGCGGCTCGGTCTCGTGAACGTGGACGACGAGCACGGCCGGCTGCTCCTCGAGCGCGCCACGATCCCGCTGCGCACCTTCTCCACGGACGGAGCCGACGCCGACTGGCGCGTCTCCGACGTCGAGCTGACGGCCGAGGGGTCGGCGTTCGTCATCACCACGCCCGCCGGGGACCGGATCTCCGCCGGCTGCCCGCTGCCCGGAGACTTCAACGTGTCCAACACGCTGGCCGCGGTGGCTGCGGCCGGGGAGGCCGGCCTGGACCCGGCCGTGGTCGCGGCCGGCATCGCCGACGGCGGAGGAGTCCCGGGCCGCCTCGAGCGGGTCGACGCAGGCCAGGACTTCGCCGTCGTCGTGGACTACGCGCACAAGCCGGACGCCGTCGCCGCGGCGATCCGGACCCTGCGCCCGCTCACCGACGGTCGGGTGATCGTGGTGCTCGGAGCCGGGGGGGACCGGGACCCCGGCAAGCGCCCGCTCATGGCCGAGATCGCCGCCCGGCTCGCCGACGTCTTCGTCATCACCGACGACAACCCGCGCACCGAGGACCCGGCCGCCATCCGCGCCGCGATGCTGGCGGGCATCAGCGAACCGGCTGCAGAGGTGATCGAGCTCGGCGACCGGCGGGCCGCGATCCGGGAGGCGGTCCGGATGGCTCGGGCGGGGGACATCGTCCTGATCGCCGGGAAGGGTCACGAGACCGGCCAGGAGATCGACGGTGTCGTGCACCCGTTCGACGACCGCGACGTCGTCCGCGAGGAGCTCGACGTCCCGAGCGACCGCTCGCTGCGCTCGCGCTTCCGGGGGGACACCGAATGATCCCGATGACCCTGCGGGAGATCGCCGACGCCGTGGACGGCACCGTGCGCCCCGACGTCGCCGACGTCGTGGTGAGCGGACCGGCGTACGTCGACACCCGGGCGGCCCTCGCCGACGGTCTCTTCGTCGCGGTGGCCGGTGAGCGCGTCGACGGCCACGACTATGCCGACGGTGCCCACGCGGTGCTCGGGAGCCGTGAGACCAGCGCGCCGACCGTGGTGGTCGCCGATCCGGTCGTGGCGCTCGGCCGGCTCGCCCGGCACGTCGTCGACCGGATCCCCGACGTCACCGTCCTGGCCCTGACCGGTTCACAGGGCAAGACCGGAACCAAGGACTACCTGGCACAGCTGCTCGCCGCGACCGGCCCGACCGTCGCGACCGCCGGCAACCACAACAACGAGCTCGGCGTCCCACTCACCGTGCTCGCCGCCGACGCGCAGACCCGCTACCTCGTGGTCGAGATGGGTGCCCGCGGCGTCGGGCACATCGCCTACCTGTGCGAGATCGCGCCGCCCGAGGTCGCGGCCGTGGTCAACGTCGGTACGGCGCACATCGGCGAGTTCGGCTCGCGCGACGCGATCGCGATGGCGAAGGGCGAGATCGTCGAGGCGCTGCCGGTCGGTGGGACCGCCGTGCTCAATGCCGGCGACGAGCTGGTGGCCGCCATGGCCTCCCGCACCGACGCTCGCATCCTCACCTTCGGGCGGGGTGGCGACGTCTCCGCGCGCCACGTCGAGGTCGACGACCTCGACCGGCCGTCGTTCGAGCTCGGTCACGCGGGGTCGTGGCACTCGGTCGCGCTGCGGCACACCGGCTCCCACCAGGTCGAGAACGCCCTGGCGGCCGCGGCGATGGCCGTCGCCGTCGGCCTGCCGATCGATCAGGTCGCGACGGGTCTGAGCGCCGCCGCGGCATCGTCCCCGAAGCGGATGGAGCTCCATGAGCGTGCTGACGGGCTGCTGGTGATCAACGACTCCTACAACGCCAACCCCGCGTCGACGACCTCCGCCATCGAGGCGCTGTCGGTGATCGGCCGGCGCAGCGGGCGCCGTACCGTCGCCGTGCTCGGCGAGATGCGCGAGCTCGGCGACAGTGCCCACGGGGGTCACGCCGAGGTGGGCAGCGCGGCCGCGGCGCTCGGGATCGACGTGGTCGTCGTGGTCGGCGAGCCTGCCGCAGGCATCGCCGACGGCCTGCGCTCCGCCGACCCGCCCTGGCACGGTGAGGCGATCGTCACGGCGGGGCGCGACGAGGCACTGGCCTGGGTGCGGAAGAATGTCGCGTCGCGGGATGTCGTCCTCGTCAAGGCGTCGAACGGTGTCGCGCTGTGGGTGATCGCAGAGGAACTGCTCGCCCGAGACCGAGCAGACCACGTGGAAGGAGGGGCGGACACGCCATGAGAGCAATCCTGTTCGGCGGCGGTCTGGCCCTGCTGATCTCGCTGCTCGGCACCCGGGGCGCGATCACCCTGTTCACCAAGTGGGGCTACGGCCAGGAGATCCGCGACGACGGACCCACCAGTCACCACACCAAGCGCGGCACGCCCACGATGGGCGGCGTCGTCATCATCCTGGCGACCGTGGTCGGCTACTTCTGTGCGCTGCTGATCACGCGTACGCCGCCCTCGGCCTCGGCCCTGCTGCTGCTCTTCCTCTTCGTCGGGATGGGCCTCGTCGGCTTCCTCGACGACTACATCAAGATCTCCAAGCAACGCAGCCTGGGCCTGCGCAGCAAGGCGAAGATGATCGGGCAGACCCTGGTCGCAGTCATCTTCGGCGTGCTCGCCCTGTCGCCGTGGCTCGAGGACGAGAACGGCGTGACGCCGGCCTCGGAGAAGATCTCGTTCCTGCGGGACATCAGCTGGCTGGCGCTGCCGACGGCGCTCGCCGTCCTGCTGATCTGGCTGATCGTCGTCGCCACCAGCAACGGCGTGAACCTCGCCGACGGGCTCGACGGCCTCGCCACCGGCGCCTGCACCATGGTGTTCGCGGCGTACATGATCGTGAACATCTGGCAGGGCAACCAGTTCTGCGGCAGCGACCCCACGCCGCTGTGCTACGACGTTCGAGATCCGCTGGACCTCGCGATCATCTCGGCGGCGCTCACCGGCGCCTGCTTCGGCTTCCTGTGGTGGAACGCGTCGCCCGCCCAGATCTTCATGGGCGACACCGGCTCGCTGTCCCTCGGCGGCGCGCTCGCCGGCCTGGCGATCCTGACCCGTACCGAGCTGCTGCTGGTGGTGCTCGGCGGTCTCTTCCTCGTGATCACGCTGTCGGTGATGATCCAGGTCGGCTTCTTCAAGCTCTCGCGAAGGTCCGGCCTGGTGCGCAAGGTGTTCCGGGTCCAGCCTGGCCACCGGGTCTTCCGGATGGCCCCGCTCCAGCACCACTTCGAGCTGCTCGGCTGGGAGCAGGTCACGATCGTGATCCGCTTCTGGATCATCACCGGGCTGTGCGTCGCCGGCGGTCTGGGCATCTTCTACGCCGAGTGGGTCGCTCGACTGTGACGCCTGAGAATCTCGGTCGGCACGACTCCTGGGAGGGCGTCCGCGCGGTCGTCGCCGGCTTCGGCGTGTCCGGGTTCGCCGCAGCCGACAACCTCAACCACCTGGGCGCGAGCGTCATCGCGCTCGATGAGTCCGACGCGGGCGAACGGGCCGAGAAGGCCGAGCTGCTCGAGGTGCTCGGCGCCGACGTACGCCTCGGCGAGGGTGCGACCGCCACGCTGCCCGAGGACGTCGACGTCCTGGTCACCTCGCCCGGCTGGAAACCAACCGCGCCGCTGCTCGCCCAGGCGGCGGCGCGCGGGATCCCCGTGTGGGGCGAGGTCGAGCTGGCCTGGCGGCTGCGTGACCCGAACCATGACACTCCCTGGCTGTGTGTGACCGGCACCAACGGCAAGACCACCACCGTGCAGATGCTCGACTCGATCCTGCGAGCCGCGGGACTGCGCAGCATCGCGGTCGGCAACGTCGGCCTGCCGATCGTCGAGGCGGTGATGGACCCCGAGCCGTACGACGTGTTCGCGGTCGAGCTGTCCAGCTTCCAGCTGCACTACACGGACTCCATGAGTGCCGAGTCGGCCGCCGTGCTCAACGTCGCCGAGGACCACCTGGACTGGTACTCCGGTCCGAGCGGGATGCGCGACTACGCCGCCGACAAGGGCCGCATCTACGAGCGCGTCCAGCGCGCCTGCGTCTACAACGTCGCCGACCCCGAGACCGAGCGACTGGTCCGGGAGGCCGACGTCATCGAGGGCGCTCGCGCGGTCGGCTTCACGCTCGGCATGCCCGGCGTCGGCATGGTCGGCCTGGTCGAGGAGATCCTCGCCGACCGCGCATTCATCGAGCAGCGCGACAGCAACGCCGCCGAGCTCTGCACGATCGCCGACCTCGCCTCGCCCGCGCCGCACTTCGTCGCCAACGCGCTGGCCGCGGCGGCACTGGCCCGCTCGCACGGGGTGTCCCAGGCGGCGGTGCGCGACGGGCTGCGCTCCTTCAAG
Organism: Nocardioides endophyticus; assembly: GCF_039543845.1. Lineage (NCBI taxonomy): Bacteria > Bacillati > Actinomycetota > Actinomycetes > Propionibacteriales > Nocardioidaceae > Nocardioides > Nocardioides endophyticus. Next base: position 187,694 of record NZ_BAABKN010000036.1, read on the forward strand.
CCTGACGGTCACCGGATCGCCGTCGTGGGGGAGCGGGACGGCATCACCTGGGTCGACGACTCCAAGGCCACCAACCCGCACGCCGCGCAGTCCTCGCTGCTCGCCTACGACTCCGTCGTCTGGGTGGCCGGCGGCCTGGCCAAGGGCGCCCGCTTCGACGACCTCGTGCTGGCCGTGCGCGACCGGCTGCGGGGCGTCGTACTTCTCGGCCGGGACCGCGACGTGATCGCCGACGCGCTTTCGCGACACGCTCCCGATGTGCCCGTCATCGTGGTCGGCGACGACGAGACTGGCGTAGTAGGTGGTGGGCATGCCATGGAGCGTGTCGTGGGCGCCGCAGCCGAGTTGGCCCGACCCGGCGACGCGGTCCTGCTGGCTCCCGGATGCGCGTCCATGGACATGTTCACCAACTACGCCGAGCGCGGCGACGCGTTCGCAGAAGCCGTACGACGCAGGCTCTGACGCCGCTGACCGGGAGGGGACACGCGATGACCGCCGCGAACCCTCTCGACGAGAGCCGGACTGCTGGCCGGCAGTCGTCGGTCCGGCACTGGTACGCCGTCGCCCGGGACGCGATCGACCGCCCGCTCACGGCGTACTACCTGCTGCTCGGCGCCTCCGCGCTGCTGCTCACCATCGGCCTGATCATGGTGCTCAGCGCCTCGAGCGTGTACTCCTACAAAGAGAACGACGGCAACTCCTACGCCGTCGTCACCCGTCAGCTCATCTGGGTCGCGATCGCGATCCCGTGTGCCTGGATCGCCTCGCGGCTGCCGATCGGCGCGGTGCGCCGGTTCGCCTGGCCGGCGCTGCTCGTCGCGATCGTGCTGCTCGCGCTGGTGCGGGTCCCCGGCCTCGGCGTCGAGGTCAACGGCAACAAGAACTGGCTCGGGGTCGGCCCGTTCACCATCCAGCCGGCCGAGATCGCCAAGCTCGCGATCGTGCTGTGGGCGGCGCACATCTACGCCCGCAAGGAGAAGCGGCTCGGCAGCCTGCACGAGCTGGTCTTCCCGGTCGTACTCGGCATCGGCCTGGTGATCGTGCTGGTCATGCTCGGCCGGGACCTCGGCACCGCGCTGGTGCTCTTCGCGATCCTGCTCGCCATGCTGTGGGTGGTGGGCGCGCCTGCCCGGCTGTTCACGATGTCGATCCTCGTGACGGGCGTGATCGCGCTCTACCTGGCGACGACCAGCGCACACCGTCTCGAGCGGCTCACCACCTTCACCGACCCGTTCAAGGACTTCCACAAGGCCGGCTGGCAGCCGGCGCACGGTCTCTACGCCCTGTCCTCCGGCGGATGGTTCGGCCAGGGGATCGGCGCCAGCCAGCAGAAGTGGGGAGACCTCCCCGAGGCCCACACGGACTTCATCTTCGCGGTCCTCGGTGAGGAGCTCGGCCTCGTCGGGACGCTGCTCGTGATCGCGCTCTTCCTGACCATCGCCTACGCCGCGATCCGGGTCGCCGCCCAGACGGCCGACCCGTTCGTGCGCTACCTGACCTTCGGGATCGTCGTCTGGCTGCTCGGCCAGATGATCATCAACGTCGGCATGGTGCTCGCGCTGCTCCCCGTCATCGGCATCCCACTTCCGCTGGTCTCGTACGGCGGCTCCGCGCTGGTGCCGTCCCTGGTCGCGCTGGGTCTGCTGATCGGGTTCGCGCGCCGTGACCCGGAGGCCGCCCGGGCGCTCGCCCAACGCAAGAAGGCTCGGTCGGCCGGCCTCTCGGCCGGGCGAGTGCCTCACTAGAGTTGGTCATGATGCGCGTACTCCTCGCCGGCGGTGGCACCGCCGGCCACACCTCGCCCCTGCTCGCCACCGCCGACGCGATCCGGCGGCTCGCTCCCGACCTCGACATCGAGGTCGAGATCACCTGTCTCGGCACCCCCCGCGGGCTCGAGAACAGGGTGGTCCCGGAGGCGGGCTACCCGCTCGAGCTGATCCCGCCGGTGCCGCTGCCACGCACGCCCGGCGCCGACCTGGTCAAGGTCCCGTTCCGGCTACGGGCGGCCGTGAAGGAGGCCCTCGCAGTCTTCGACCGGGTTCGCCCGGACGTCGTCGTCGGCTACGGCGGCTACGTCTCGGTGCCGGCCTACCTCGCCGCCCGGCGGCGCAAGGTGCCGCTCCTGGTGCACGAGCAGAACGCCGTACCCGGCGTCGCGAACAAGCTCGGAGCCCGGTTTGCGCAGCGCGTGGCGGTGAGCTTCCCGGACACCCCGCTGCCGAAGGCGGAGTACGTCGGGCTCCCGATCCGGACGATGATCTCCGGCCTCGACCGGGCCGCGCTGCGGACCCAGGCGCGGGAGTTCTTCGGACTCGACGTCGACCGCCCGACGCTGTTGGTGACCGGCGGATCGCAGGGTGCCCGCAAGCTCAACCAGTCCGTCTCCGGTGCCGCCGCCGCGCTCGCGGCCGCCGGCGTCCAGGTGCTGCACGTCGTCGGCCCGCAGGGCGAGGCGACACCCGAGCCGGCAGATGGTGCGCAGAGCGTGCCGTACGTCGTGGTCAACTTCGTCGACCGGATGGACCTCGCCTACGCCGCCGCCGACCTCGTCGTCTGTCGCGGCGGCGCCAGCAGCGTGACCGAGGCGGCCGCGGTCGGCCTGCCGGGGATCTTCGTGCCGCTGCCGATCGGCAACGGCGAGCAGGAGCACAACGCCCGCCCGATCGTGGACGCCGGCGGCGGCCTGCTGGTCGCCGACGCCGACGTCACCCCCGACTGGGTCGCCCGCACCCTGCCCGCGCTGGCGACCGATGCCGGGCGGCTCGCCGCCATGGGCGCGGCCGCCTCGGCGCTGGTCCCCCGGGACGCCGACGAGAAGCTGGCCCGGATGGTGTTCGAGGCTGCACGACCATGAAGGTGCCCGTCCCCGAGGAGCTGCTTCCGGTCGACCGGCTGGGCCACGTGCACTTCGTCGGCATCGGTGGTGCCGGGCTCTCCGGCATCGCCCGGATCATGCTGGCCCGCGGCGCCGCGGTGAGCGGCAGCGACGGCAACGACTCCCCGACACTGCAGGCGCTGCGCGACCTCGGCGCGACCGTCCACCTCGGCCACGCCGCCGAGCAGGTGCGGGACGTCGACACGCTCGTCGTGTCCACCGCGGTGCGCGAGGACAACCCCGAGTACCTCGAGGCCGTGCGCCAGGGCCTGCGGATCTTGCCGCGCTCGGCGGCACTGGCCGCGGTGATGGCCGACCGCCGGGTCATCGCCGTCGCCGGCACCCACGGCAAGACGACGACGACCTCGCTCCTGACGGTCGCGCTGCAGGCGGCCGGCGCCGACCCGACGTACGCCATCGGCGGTGACCTGGCCGCGACCGGCGTCAACGCGGCGGCGGGTGCCGGCGAGCTGTTCGTCGCCGAGGCTGACGAGAGCGACGGCGCGTTCCTGCACTACTCGCCGTACGCCGCGATCGTGACCAACGTCGAGGCCGACCACCTGGACAACTGGGGCACGGAGGCGGCGTACGTCGCGGCCTTCGACGAGTTCGCCGACACTCTCGACCCCGACGGCTTCCTGGTGTGCGTCGTCGACGACCCGGGCGCGGCGGCGCTGGCCGAGCGGCATCGCGCCGCCGGTCGCCGGGTCGTGACCGTCTCCGCCCGCGAGCCCGGGGCGCTCGCCGACGTCGAGCTCTGGTCGCCGGGGGAGCACTACCTCGCCGATGCGCTGGCCGCGCTGGCCGCCGGGCGCGAGCTCGGGTTCGCCGAGGATGACCTGGTCCGTGGGCTGGTGTCCTACACGGGCACCAAGCGCCGGATGGAGCGCAAGGGCGAGGTCGGAGGCGTCCGGGTCTACGACAGCTACGCCCATCACCCGACCGAGATCGCCGGTGACCTCGCGGCGGCGCGTGTCGTGGCGGGAGAAGGGCGCGTGGTCGTCGCCTTCCAGCCGCACCTCGTCTCACGCACGCGCATCTTCGGCGAGGCGATGGGGGTGGCGCTCGGCGCGGCCGACGAGGTCGTCGTGCTGGACGTCTATCTCGCCCGCGAGGACGCCGACCCCGAGGTGACCGGTGCGTTGGTCGCCGCCTCGGTGCCGCTCCCCGCGGAGCGGGTTGCCTTCGTGCCGGAGTTCGACGACGTCGCGGCCGAGCTGGTCTCGCGTGCCCGACCCGGCGACCTGGTGCTCACCCTGGGCGCGGGCACGGTCACCGAGATCGCGCCGAGAGTGCTGGAGCTGCTCCGTCATGGCTAGACGGAGCACGGGGCCTGACGATCCCGACGCCACCCAGGGGTTCGACGCCTTCGCCCCCGAGGCCGTGGCGCCGGGCTCCGACCCGGCGGTGCTGCGCAGCCGGCGCAGGTTCGCCCGGCGGCAGTGGGCCCGCCGGTGGTTGGCCTGGAAGCCGGTCGTCGCCGTACTGCTCCTCGTGGCCCTGCTCGTCGGCGGGGTCTGGCTCGTCTTCTTCTCGTCGTACCTCGCCGTCCAGGGGGTGCAGGTCACCGGTGTGTCGCAGCTGAAGGAGTCCGACGTCGAGCGCGCGGCCGGCGTGCCCGAGGGAGACCCGCTCGCCCGGGTCGACCTCGACCGGATCCGCACCCGGGTGGAGTCGCTGGCCGCCGTGAAGTCCGCCGACGTCACCCGGCAGTGGCCCGACGAGGTGCGCATCGCGGTGATCGAGCGGGTGCCGGTGGCCGTCGTCGAGATCGGCGGGCAGCTGCGTGGCATGGATGAAGAGGGCGTCGTCTTCCGCAACTACGCCAAGGCTCCCGCCGACCTGCCCCGGGTGCAGACGCCCGCCGGCACCGGCGCCGAGGCGCTGCGTGAGGGAGCCCTCGTCGTCGGCTCGCTGCCGGGCGACCTCGCTGCCAAGGTCGACCACGTCGACGTCCAGACCGTCGACGAGATCTCCCTGCAGCTGCGCGACGGCCGCGAGGTCGAGTGGGGGAGCGCGGAGCAGTCCGCGCAGAAGGCCGCGGTCCTCGCCGACCTGCTCGCCGCCGTCGATGCCCAGCGGTACGACGTCAGCGTGCCTGGGCAGCCGACGACGCGTCAGTAGCGGGCGGGTTTCCCCGGCCGCCCGGGGAAACCTGCTGACACGCCGTTGCAGCAACGGCGTGTCAGCAGGTTTCGGCCGACAACCCAGCGGCGCGCGGGCGTGTCGCCACGATCTGGGCCCTGCTGATGCCTACTGTCGTGACCACGGCGAGGTTGACATAACTATAACCCTCAGGCTGAGGGTCAGAGTTGAGGGACACGCTGTACGACTTCCCCGGGCACGAAGCGCCGGACAGCAGCACCAACAGACAGCACGATCCATTCGAGCAGCGAGAGGCGAAGCCGCCGTGGCAGCAGCACAGAACTACCTGGCCATCATCAAGGTCGTCGGTATCGGTGGTGGTGGTGTCAACGCCGTCAACCGGATGATCGAGGTCGGACTCAAGGGCGTCGAGTTCATCGCGATCAACACCGACGCGCAGGCCCTCCTGATGAGCGACGCCGACGTCAAGCTCGACATCGGCCGCGAGCTCACGCGAGGCCTCGGTGCCGGCGCCAACCCCGAGGTGGGTGCGCGCGCGGCCGAGGACCACTCCGACGAGATCGAAGAGGTCATCAAGGGCGCCGACATGGTGTTCGTGACCGCGGGCGAGGGTGGTGGCACCGGCACCGGTGGCGCGCCGATCGTCGCCCGGATCGCGCGCTCGCTGGGCGCCCTGACGATCGGCGTGGTCACCCGCCCGTTCGCGTTCGAGGGTCGCCGCCGGGCCAACTCCGCCGAGGAGGGCATCGCGCAGCTGCGCGAGGAGGTCGACACCCTCATCGTGATCCCCAACGACCGGCTGCTCTCGATCAGCGACCGCAACGTGTCCGTGCTCGACGCCTTCAAGCAGGCCGACCAGGTGCTGCTGCAGGGTGTCTCCGGCATCACCGACCTGATCACGACGCCCGGCCTGATCAACCTCGACTTCGCCGACGTGAAGTCGGTCATGGCCAACGCCGGCTCGGCGCTGATGGGCATCGGCTCGGCCCGCGGCGACGACCGCTCGGTGGCCGCAGCCGAGATGGCGGTCTCCAGCCCGCTGCTCGAGGCGAGCATCGACGGTGCCCACGGCGTGCTGCTCTCGATCGCCGGTGGCTCCGACCTCGGCCTCTTCGAGATCAACGAGGCCGCTGCGCTGGTCGCCGACGCCGTCCACCCCGAGGCCAACATCATCTTCGGCGCCACCATCGACGACGCCCTCGGCGACGAGGTCCGGGTCACCGTCATCGCGGCCGGCTTCGACGGCGGCATGCCGAAGCGTCGCGACGAGGGCAACGTGCTCCGGCGTACGCCGGCGCAGGAGTCGAAGCCCGTCGAGAAGGTCGCCGTGCCGGCCAATGCCGCTCCGGCGTCGGCTCCGACCCCCGCCCCCCAGGCCGCCCAGCCGTCCGCACCCCGGCCGGCGCCGACCCCGGTGCAGTTCGACGACGACGACCTGGACATCCCCGACTTCCTGAAGTGACGTTCTTCTTCAGCGACACCGTGCCGGTGACAACCGGCACGGTGTCGGTCGCGTTCACGGACGCCTCGATCGACCTCGGCGACCTGGCGGCGTCGGCTGTCCGGGAAGCCGCTCTGGATGAGGTGGCGGCCGCGACCGGCGCGACGCCGTACGTCATGCACCAGGTGCACGGCACCACCGTGCACGTTGTCGAGAGCCCGGTCGACGGTCCCGCCGGGAGCGTCCCCGATGCCGACGCCCTGGTGACGAGCGAGGCCGGCGTCGCGCTGCTCGCACGCGCTGCGGACTGCGTCCCGGTGCTGCTCGTCGCCGAGACCGGGCACGTGGGCGCCGTGCACGCGGGGCGTGAGGGAGTACGCCGAGGCGTGGTGCCTGCCGCCGTCGAGCGGCTGCGTGAGCTCGGTGCCACCGGCGTGCGGGCGTGGGTCGGCCCGCACATCTGCGGTCGTTGCTACGAGGTGCCCGACGAGATGCGTGCGGAGGTGGTGGCCGTGGTCCCGGCAACCGACGCAACGACGAGCTGGGGCACACCCGCGCTCGACCTGGGTGCCGGCGTCCTGGCCCAGCTGGCGGACGCCGGGGTCCGGGCCGTCGAGGTCGGCGGCTGCACCCGGGAGGACGACACGCTGCACTCCCACCGACGCGACGGCACGGCCGCCGGTCGCCTCGCGGGCGTCGTCTGGCGGACGCCGTGAGCCGCCGGGACGAGCTCGAGCGCAACCTCGAGGCAGTGCGGGGCCGGATCGCCGCGGCGTGCGCCGACGCCGGCCGCGCCCCCGACGACGTACGGCTCGTGGTGGTCACCAAGTTCTTCCCGGCGTCCGATGTCCGGCTGCTCGCCGACCTCGGCGTCAGCGACGTGGGGGAGAACCGCCACCAGGAGGCCGAGGCCAAGGCCGCCGAATGCGCCGACCTCGGGCTCAGCTGGCACTTCATCGGTGGGCTCCAGAGCAACAAGGCGGCCGCCGTGGCGGCGTACGCCGACGTCGTCGAGTCGGTCGACCGGGTCAAGCTGGTGGCTCCGCTCGCCAAGGGCGCCCACCAGCGCTCTCACGAGGTCGACGTGCTGCTCCAGGTCAGCCTCGACCCACCGGACCGGGAGGGTCGGGCCGGCGCCGACCCGGGCAACCTGCCGGCTCTGGCCAGAGCTGTCGAGGAGTCGGGGGCGCTGCGCCTGCGCGGCCTGATGGCCGTCGCGCCTCTCGGAGAGGATCCACGGCCGGCCTTCGATCGCCTCGCCGCGATCCACCGAGACCTCCTGGTCGAGCACCCCGGCGCGACCTGGCTGTCCGCGGGCATGAGCGGCGATCTCGAGCAGGCAGTCCACGCCGGCGCGACACACGTGCGTGTCGGCTCTGCGGTCCTCGGTTCGAGGCCGCAGTTCAAGTAGGGTCCCAATCACCAAGAGTGCGTCCCGTCAAGGGGCGCGGAAGTACCGGAGGGCAACACTCATGAGCGGCGGAATGCGCAGGATCGGCGAGTACCTCGGCCTGCTCGAGGACACCGGTCGGTACGACGACGAGTACGGCTCCTACGACGGTGAGTACCACACGCAGGAGACCATGCCGGTCTCCGCGCGGCCGGCGAAGCGTGAGAGTCGTCCCGCTCCGGTCGCCGACCTCTCCGAGCGCCGGCGTACGGCGCCTGGCCCGACCTCGGTGGTGGCAGAGCTCTCCCGCATCACCACGCTGCACCCGCGCACCTACAACGAGGCGCGCACGGTGGGCGAGAACTTCCGTGAGGGCACCCCGGTGATCATGAACCTCTCGGACATGGACGACACTGACGCCAAGCGCTTGGTCGACTTCGCGGCTGGGCTCGTGTTTGCCACGCGTGGCACGATCGAGCGCATCACCAACAAGGTCTTCCTGCTCTCACCGCCGAACGTCTCGGTGGCCGCCGAGGACAAGCAGCGCATCGTCGAGGGCGGATTCTTCAACCAGAGCTAGGACTCGTCGTACGTGGAACTTGCCGGGGGCCTCATCGAGGGGCTGTTGTGGTTTTTCATCGCGCTCTTGTGGATCCGCTTCGTCGTCGACTGGGTGCAGATCTTCGCGCGCTCCTGGACGCCCCGCGGGGTGTTGCTCGTGGCGCTCGAGGTCGTCTACTCGATCACGGATCCACCGATCAAGGCCCTACGCCGGGTCATCCCACCGCTGCGGATCGGGAGTGTCTCGCTCGACCTGAGCTTCCTGATCGTGATGATCGCGGCCTATGTATTGCTCCAGGTCAAGCGCCAGATCTTCTTCCCCTGACCTGGGACCGCGGTGCTGGATGTCTCCGTGTCCAGCACAGGCGCTATTGTTCGACGGACAGTAACTCTGACGAGAATGAATGGGTGAGGTCATGCCGCTGACGCCTGAGGACGTGAGCAACAAGCGCTTTACTCCCGTCCGGCTCCGCGAGGGCTACGACATGGGTGAGGTCGATCAGTTCCTCGACGAGGTGGAGGCTGAGCTCGCGCGGCTCACGAAGGAGAACGACGACCTCAGGTCGAAGCTCGCCGCCGCGCAGTCCGGTGCTCCGGCGCCCGCCGCGCCCCAGCCCGTCGTCGAGAAGACTCCCGAGCCGGAGCCCGAGCCCGAGCCGACCCCGGTGCCCACGCCGGCGCCGGCGCCGGTCGTCGCGGCCAGCCCGGTCGAGACGATCCGTGTGGAGACGGTTCCGCAGGCCTCCAACGCGGCGGCTCGTCTGCTCGAGATCGCGACTCGCAACGCCGATGAGCTGGTTGAAGAGGCCAAGAACGAGGCAGACAAGATCATCGCCGAGGCCCGGACCAAGTCCGAGCGTCTCGACGTGGAGTCCCGTACCAAGGCCGACCGGCTCGAGGCCGACGCGCGCACCCGTGCGCAGATGCTCGACTCGGAGACCGCCGAGCGCCGCCGGCAGATGTTCGGCGACCTCGAGAAGGAGCGCGACAAGCTCAACAGCGAGGTCGAGAACCTGCGCTCGTTCGAGCGCGAGTACCGCTCCCGGCTCAAGAGCTACTTCAGCCAGCAGCTGGAGTCGCTCAACACCGGGTCGGAGACTCCGGCTCCCGGTGGCGACGAGTCGCCCGCGCCGAAGAGACTGCGGTCGATCCTCGGCGAGGACGACGCCTGATCTGGGCCTGATCTGGGTCTGAACTGACGTACGACGGCACCGGCCGATCCCCTCGGGGGTCGGCCGGTGTTGCGTCGTACGGTGCGGCGGATTGGAGGGGCAACCACTCAACGGCTAATCTCCCTGCACCCACTGTGGCACGAACCACAGGCGCCCGAACGGCCGAGGAGGCCCGCTCATGGCACGCTCCACGAGGAAGTCGATCGCCGGTCAGGCGAAGGCAGCAGCCCGCACGGTGATCTCCCGGCGGGCTCCGGGGAAGGCAGCGGCGAAGGCCACGGGCTCCTCGACGGCCAAGAAGGCGGCTCCGGCGAAGAAGGCACCTGCCGCGAAGAAGGCGGCTCCGGCCAAGAAGGCACCTGCCGCGAAGAAGGCGGCCCCGGCGAAGAAGGCAGCCCCGGCCAAGAAGGCACCCGCCGCGAAGAAGGCAGCCCCGGCCAAGGCGGCGGCTCCGGCGAAGAAGGCGCCTGCCGCGAAGAAGGCGGCTCCAGCCAAGAAGGCACCCGCCGCGAAGAAGGCAGCCCCGGCGAAGAAGGCGGCCCCGGCGAAGAAGGCGGCACCGGCCAAGAAGGCCGCCCCCACGCGCAAGGCGTCGCCCAGCGCACTCGTCGTCGGCGCCGGCGAGGCGGCCTGGACCAAGGCCGAGCTCAAGGAGGTGCTGGACGAGCTCCACGAGCAGCGGATCCACAGCCTCGAGATCGTCGAGGGCCTCGACAGCGAGCTCAACGGGCTGATGCGTGACTCCGGCGATGGGGCCGGCCAGGACCAGGCCGACGTCGGCGCGAGCAGCTTCGAGCGCGACCACGAGCTGATGGTGCTCAACAGCGAGCGCGACAAGCTGGCGCAGATCGAGCGGGCTCTCGCCCGCATCGACGACGGGACCTATGGGGTGTGCGAGTCCTGCGGCAACCCCATCGGCAAGATGCGGCTCATGGCCTTCCCGCGTGCCACACTGTGCATGACATGCAAGCAGCGCGAGGAGCGTCGCTGACCGGCGACCACGAGGTAGACCCACCCGTCCGTCCCCGCGGCTCCAAGATCCGCCTGCTGGCGGTCTTCGGGCTGGTCGCCGTGGTGATGTACGCCGTCGACGTGATCTCCAAGATCATCGCCGTCGACCGGCTGGACGGGCGTCTCGACGTCGAGATCGTCGGCGACTTCTTCGTGTTGCATCTCGTCCGCAACCCCGGGGCGGCGTTCAGCACCGGCACGGGCTACACCCAGGTCTTCAGCTGCCTGGCGATCGCCGCGGTCGTGGTGATCCTGGTCCTGGCCCGGCGCATCGGCAGCCTCGGGTGGGCCTTCGCTCTCGGCTTCCTGCTCGCAGGTGTCGCCGGCAACCTGACCGACCGGCTGCTGCGCGACCCGGCGCCACTGCGGGGCCACGTCATCGACTTCTTCATGCTGCCGAACTGGCCGGTCTTCAACGTGGCCGACATCTGCATCAACGTCGCCGCCGGCCTGATCCTGATCCAGGTCTTCCGCGGGGTCCGACTCGACGGGACCCGCACCCCCGACAAGGTCGCCACGGCCGACCAGCAGCCCGGAGAGGGCACCGAGTGACCGCCCCCGCAGACCACCGCGTCCTGACCGTTCCCGAGGGGCTCGCCGGTGAGCGCGTCGACGCCGCCATGGCCCAGCTGTTCGGCCTCTCGCGGACCCGTGCCGCGGACCTGATCGCCGCGGGTCACGTCGAGCTCGACGGAGCCGCGGTCGCGAAGAGCGACCGGGTCCTCCCAGGTGCGGTCCTCGACGTACGGATCCCGGTCCAGATCGACCCGCTCGAGGTCCGTGCCGAGGTCGTCGAGGGCATCAAGATCATCCACGACGACGACGCCATCGTCGTGATCGACAAGCCCGTCGGCGTCGCCGTGCACCCCTCGCCCGGGTGGTCCGGCCCGACGGTCGTCGGCCACCTCGCCGGCGCGGGCTACCGCATCTCCACCAGCGGCGCCTCCGAGCGCCAGGGCATCGTGCAGCGGCTCGACGTCGGCACCTCCGGCGTGATGGTGATCTGCAAGTCGGAGCACGCCTACTCGGTGCTCAAGAACGCCTTCCGGCACCGCACGGTGGACAAGGTCTACCACGCGCTCGTGCAGGGCCATCCGGACCCGCTCGAGGGCACCATCGACGCCCCGATCGGCCGGCACCCCAAGTCCGACTGGAAGTTCGCGGTGATGGCCGACGGCCGGCACAGCGTCACCCACTACGAGACGCTCGAGGCGCACCGGTTCGCCAGCCTGCTGGAGGTCCACCTCGAGACCGGGCGCACCCACCAGATCCGGGTGCACATGGCCGCACTCAAGCACCCGTGCGTCGGCGACCTGACGTACGGCGCCGACCCCACGCTCGCGAAGCGGGTCGGGCTCGAGCGCCAGTGGCTGCACGCGATGCGCCTCGGCTTCGAGCACCCGGACACGCGCGAGCACGTCGAGTACGAGTCGACCTACCCCGACGACCTCGAGCACGCGCTCGCGGTGATTCGTGATGCCGACTGAGCTGACCCTGCGCCCGGCCACTGAGGCCGATGCGAAGGCGGTGGCCGGCATCCACCTGACCAGCCGGCGTGCGGCCGCGATGCCGCCGGGCGTCCACCCCGACGGCGAGGTCAGCACCTGGCTGACCGGTCGGCTGCTGATGGACGAGGTGTGGCTGGCCGAGGTCGACGAGGCTCCGGTCGGCTACGCGCGGTTCACCCCCACCTGGCTCGACGACCTGTACGTCCTGCCGACGCACGCTGGCAGGGGAGTGGGCTCCGCACTCCTCGACCTGGTCAAGGCGCAGCGTCCCGACGGCTTCTGCCTGTGGGTCTTCGAGACGAATGCACCCGCCCGGGCCTTCTACGCCCACCACGGGCTGGTGGAGCTGGAGCACACGGACGGCTCGGCCAACGAGGAGAAGGCCCCTGACGTGCGCATGGCGTGGCCGGGCAGCAACCCGCTGGCGTTCCTGCGGCAGCTGATCGACGAGGTGGACGACCAGCTGGGCGACCTGCTGGCGCGCCGTACGGCGCTCACCGCCGCGGTGCAGGAGATCAAGCACGACGTGTCTCGCGACCCGGCGCGCGAACGGGAGATCGCGGAGGCGATGGCGGACCGCGCGCCCGCGCTGGGCGTCGAGCGGTTGTCCCGGATCGTGCACACGATCATCACCGAGAGCCTCGACGCGGCTCGCGACTGACTGTCGGAGTGCCTCTCTAATCTGGTCTCAGAGTCGCGTAGGCTGACGTCCTTCCCCACACGGCGCCGACGACCGACTCGCGGCTCTGTCCGGCATGCCCACGATCAACGAGGAGTGGCCCGCGACGATGGCGACAGGCTCCCAGGACTCCTTCGTCCACCTCCACGTCCACACCGAGTACTCCATGCTCGACGGAGCCGCTCGGCTCGGTGCCATGGCGGAGCGCACGGCCGAGCTGGGGATGCCCGCCATCGCGATGACCGACCACGGCAACGTGTTCGGCGCCTACGAGTTCTACAAGAAGGCGAAGAACGCCGGGGTCAAGCCGATCATCGGCATCGAGGCCTACTTCGCCCCCAACATCTCGCGCTTCGAGCGCAAGGGCGTGAACTTCTACGGCGGCGGCCCCGACGACGTCTCCAACCGCGGTGCCTACACCCACATGACGCTGCTCTCGGAGTCCACCGAGGGCATGCACAACCTCTTCCGCCTCTCCACCGGCGCCTGGCGCGACGGGTTCTTCAAGCACCCGCGGATGGACCGCGAGCTGCTCTCGCAGCACGGCAAGGGGATCATCGGCACCACCGGCTGCCCCTCGGGCGAGGTCCAGGTCCACCTGCGGCACGGGGCGTACGACGCCGCGCGCCAGACGGCGGCCGACTTCCAGGACATCCTCGGCAAGGACAACTACTTCCTCGAGCTGATGGACCACGGGCTCGACATCGAGACCCGGGTCCGCGACGGCCTGCTGCGGCTCGCCAAGGACCTCCGGATCCCGCTGCTGGCCACCAACGACTCGCACTACGTCAACAAGGAGGACGCGAAGAGCCAGGAGCACCTGCTCTGCATCAACTCCGGGTCGACGATGGACATCCCTGCCGGCGACGGTCCGGGGCAGCGGTTCGCCTTCAACGGCGACGGCTACTACATCAAGTCGGCCCAGGAGATGCGCGCCCTGTGGGCCGACAAGTACGACCTCCGCGAGGCGTGCGACAACACCCTCCTGATCGCCGAGCGTTGCGACGTCTCCTTCACCGAGGGCAACGGCACGTTCATGCCGCGCTTCCCCTGCCCGCCCGGCGAGAACGAGGACTCCTGGCTGGTCAAGGAGGTCGAGAAGGGGCTGCAGTTCCGCTACCCGGCCGGCATCCCCGACGACGTACGCAAGCAGGCCGACTTCGAGGTCGGCGTCATCACCCAGATGGGCTTCCCCGGCTACTTCCTCGTCGTCGCCGACTTCATCAACTGGGCCAAGGACAACGGCATCCGAGTCGGCCCGGGCCGCGGCTCCGGTGCGGGCTCGATGGTCGCCTACGCGATGCGCATCACCGACCTGGACCCGTTGGTCCACGGCCTGATCTTCGAGCGGTTCCTCAACCCCGACCGCGTCTCGATGCCCGACTTCGACATCGACTTCGACGAGCGCCGGCGCGGCGAGGTCATCCGCTACGTCACCGAGAAGTACGGCGACGACCGGGTCTCGATGATCGTCACCTACGGCACCATCAAGGCCAAGCAGGCGGTCAAGGACTCCTCGCGGATCCTCGGTTACCCGTTCGCGATGGGCGACCGCATCACCAAGGCGATGCCGGCCGCGGTGATGGGCAAGGACGTCCCGCTCAAGGAGATCTTCAACGCCGAGCACAAGCGGTTCGGCGAGGGCGGCGAGTTCCGGGCGCTCTACGACGCCGACAACGACGTCAAGCGCGTCGTCGACACCGCCATCGGCATCGAGGGCCTCAAGCGCCAGTGGGGTGTGCACGCCGCTGGCGTGATCATGTCCAGCGAGCCGCTGCTCGACATCATCCCGATGCTCAAGCGCCCCGCCGACGGCGCGATGATCACGCAGTTCGACTACCCGACCTGTGAGTCGCTCGGCCTGATCAAGATGGACTTCCTCGGGCTGCGCAACCTCACCGTCCTCGACGACGCGGTGCGCAACATCGAGGCCAACCGCGGCGAGACCGTGGTCCTGGAGGACCTCGAGCTCACGGACGAGGCGACGTACAAGCTGCTCCAGCGTGGCGACACGCTCGGCGTCTTCCAGCTCGACGGGGGCCCGATGCGCGCGCTGCTGCGCAGCATGCGTCCCGACTCGTTCGAGGACATCTCCGCCGTCGGCGCCCTCTACCGACCCGGGCCGATGGGTGCCGACTCCCACAACAAGTACGCCCGCCGCAAGACCGGTCGCGAGCCGGTCGAGGCGCTGCACCCCGAGCTGGCCGAGGCGTTGGAGGACGTGCTCGGCGAGACCTACGGCCTGATCGTCTATCAGGAGCAGGTCATGGCGATCGCCCAGAAGCTCGCGGGCTACACCCTCGGGCAGGCCGACATCCTGCGTCGCGCCATGGGCAAGAAGAAGAAGGAGGAGCTGGACAAGCAGTTCGCCGGCTTCTCCGCGGGCATGTCCGAGCGCGGCTACTCCGCGGGCGCGATCAAGACGCTCTGGGACACGCTGCTGCCGTTCTCCGACTACGCGTTCAACAAGGCGCACTCCGCGGCGTACGGCCTGGTGTCCTACTGGACCGCCTACCTCAAGGCCAACTACCCGGCCGAGTACATGGCGGCGCTCCTCACCTCGGTCAAGGACGACAAGGACAAGTCCGCGATCTACCTCAACGAGTGCCGCCGGATGAAGATCCAGGTGCTACCGCCCGACGTCAACGAGTCGTCGCACAACTTCACCCCGGTCGGCCAGGACATCCGCTTCGGCCTGACCGCGATCCGCAATGTGGGCAGCAACGTCGTCGACGGCGTGGTGAGCGGGCGCGAGGAGAAGGGCCGCTACGAGGACTTCAACGACTTCCTCGACAAGGTGCCCGCCCAGGTCTGCAACAAGCGGGTCATCGAGTCGCTGATCAAGGCCGGCGCCTTCGACGAGATGAAGCACCGCCGCCGGGCACTGGTGGCCATCCACGAGACCGCGGTCGACCAGTACGTCGACATCAAGCGCAACGAGGCGATCGGTCAGGACTCGCTCTTCGGTGGGATCGACGACGACAGCGGCTTCGGTGTATCGGTCGCGATCCCCGACCTGGACGAGTGGGACAAGATGACCCTGCTCGGACACGAGCGCGAGATGCTCGGTCTCTACGTGTCCGACCACCCGCTGCTCGGGCTCGAGCACCTGCTCGCCAACAGCTCCGACTGCACGGTCGGCCAGCTGATGCTCGACGAGGACCGCGCCGACGGCAGCCCGATCACGATCACCGGCCTGGTCACCGGCGTGCAGCGCAAGATCACCAAGCGCGGCGACGCCTGGGGGATGGTGACGCTCGAGGATCTCGACGGTGCGATCGACGTGCTGCTCTTCCCGAGCTCGTGGCAGCTCGCGGGGCACCTGATCTCCGAGGACGCGATCATCACGGTCAAGGGCCGGCTGTCGCGGAGCAAGGATCAGCCGGAGATCATGGGTCAGGAGGTCAGCATCCCGGACCTCTCGGACGGTCCGTCCGGTCCCGTCGTGATCAAGCTGCCGCAGACCCGGGTCAACGCCGACACGGTGGACCATCTCAAGGACGTGCTGCGGACCCACCCAGGTGTGACCGAGGTGCACCTCAAGGTGCTGATGCGGGAGAAGACCCTGGTGATGCGCATCGGCGACCACCACCGGGTCACGCCGAGCCCGGCGCTCTTCGCCGACCTCAAGCAGCTCCTCGGCCCCGGGTGCCTGACCGGATGACAGCCGAGATGGACAAGCAGGTCGTGCTCCAGCTCGGACTCGTCGTGGCCGCGCTTGCCGCGGTCGGTGCGCTCGCCGGTGTCGTGTGGCAGTGGCTCTGGACCCCGACGATCGGCGTCGTCGTCGACCACCACTGGTCCGCCGGCGACGCGATCGGGCTCCAGCACGAGTTCTCCGGCACCGGTTGGTACGTCATCGTCGCCCTGGTCGCCGGTCTGGTCGCGGGCATCGCCGTCGCGCTGCTGGCCGACCGGGTGCCGCTGCTGACTCTCGCCGCCGTGGTCGTCGGGTCGGGGCTCGCCGCCTGGCTGATGCTGGTGGTCGGCACCGCGCTCGGGCCGCCCGACCCGGACGTCGCAGCCCGCACCGCCGACGACGGCACCCGGCTCCCGATGCAGCTGTCCGTCACGGGGTACAGCCCGTGGGGCGCGCTGCCGAGCGGTGCTCTGCTCGGGCTCCTGTTCGTCTTCATCGGGCTGTCGCCACGGCAGCAGGCGTCGTCTGTGGAGACGCCTCCGAACGACGTCGCCGCTGAGTAGGCTGCAGCCATCTCGCCGGCACGGGCCGGCGATCCGATCGTGAGGTCTGTCTGTGTCGTTCGACGTTCCTGCTGGGCCGCCCCCGTCCGAGCCCCCTCACGGAGGTCTTCCGCCCGGCGGGCCGGTCGAGTACCTCGACAGCCGCGGGGGAGACGGGACGCCGCCGACCTCGTCGGGAGGCGGTCGGCGTACGACGGTGATCGCTGTCGCTGCCCTCGTGGGTGCCGCCGCCGTGGGCGGCGCGGCCTGGGCCGCGTGGTCGTTCTTCTCGACCGGTGCCCAGCCGGCGGAGGCGCTGCCCGCCTCGACGCTCGGCTACGTCAGCATCGACCTGGACCCCAGCGGCGGGCAGAAGATCGAGGCGCTGCGCACCCTCAAGCAGTTCCCGGCCTTCGAGGACGAGATCGGTCTCGACACCGACGACGACATCCGGGAGTGGATCTTCGACGAGATCCAGGGTGAGACCGAGTGCGCCGGCCTCGACTACGGCGACATCGAGCCGTGGCTGGGCGACCGGTTCGCGGTGGCGGCGGTCGATACCGGTGACGACCAGCCCGCGCCGGTCTTCGTGATCCAGGTGTCCGACGCGGATGCGGCCGACGAGGGTCTGGGCAAGCTCCGCGAGTGCGGTGGTGGCGGGCCCGACGACGTGGCCTGGTCCATCGACGGCGACTGGGCGTTGCTGGGCGAGGACCAGAAGACCGTGGACGGTGTCGCGGCGGACGCCGCCGACTCGTCGCTCGCAGATGACGACGACTTCCAGCAGTGGACGGGTGCCGCCGGCGACGGCGGCATCATGTCCATGTACGCCGCTCCGGCGGCCGGCAAGGCCCTCGCCGACGGCCTGACCGAGGATCTCGCGGCACTCGGCGGACTCGACGAGCTGGGCGGCGATCCAGCGGCCGCTCCCGACGAGCTGACCGAGGCGTTCAAGGACTTCAAGGGTGCGGCCGCGACGGTCCGCTTCGACGACGGCGGGCTCGAGCTCGAGCTCGCCGCCGACCCGGCCGCCACCGGCCGCGATCTGACCGCCGGCGACGAGGGCGCGGAGGCGGTCTCGACGCTGCCCGACGACACCGCCGCCGCGATCGGGATGAGCTTCGAGGAGGGCTGGGTCACCGACATCTTCGACCAGGTCGCGAAGTCTTCAGGGGAGTCGACCGACGACCTGATGTCCGAGATCGGCACCCAGCTCGGCCTCGACCTGCCGGGCGACCTGGAGACTCTCCTCGGCGAGTCCGTGGCCGTCGCGGTCGACGCGGACTTCGACCCGTCATCGGTGATGCCCAGCCCCGGGTCGGAGGCCGGGAGTGGCCTGACCGGGATCGGGGTGAAGGTGCTCGGCGACTCGAACGACATCGGGGGCGTCCTCGACAAGCTCCGCGCGACCGCCGGCGGCGCCGACGAGGGGATCCTCGACAGCGACGCGAAGGGTGACGTCGTCGCGATCGGGCCTGACGCCAGCTACCGGGCCGTCCTGCTCGAGGACGGCGGCCTCGGGGACTCCGAGGCGTTCGAGAGCGTGGTCGAGCACGCCGACGACGCGGCCGCGATCGTCTACATCAACTTCGACGCCGGCGACGGCTGGCTCGCCGAGCTGGCGGGGGACGACGCCGAGGTGCGCGACAACCTGGCACCGCTGAAGGCTCTCGGCATGAGCTCCTGGGTCGACGACGACGTCGCGCACGCCGTGATCAAGGTGACGACGGGGTAGCGGTCGACCGGCGTGTCGAGGCCTGGCTCAACGCCCGATCGGGGCGACGATCGCGCGGGTGACGCGCACCAGGTCGTCGGGGGTGATCTCCAGGTCCAGCCCCCGACGACCGGCCGAGACGAAGATCGTGGCGTGCTCGGAGGCTGACCTGTCGAGGACGGTCGGATGCGCGCGCCTCTGGCCGATCGGCGAGATCCCGCCGGCGACGTACCCCGTGGCTCGCTCAGCGGCCGCGACGTCGGCCATCGCGGCCCTGCTGCCGCCGACCGCGCGGGCCAGGGACTTGAGGTTGAGCTGGCCGGACACCGGGACGATGCCGACGGTGAGGACTCCGTCGACAGTCGACATCAGCGTCTTGAAGACCCGGCCGAGCTCGACGCCGAGCGCCTCCGCGGCCTCCAGGCCGTAGGACTCGGTGCGCGGGTCGTGGTGGTACTCGTGGAGCGTGAACGCGACCCCGGTGCGGGTCAGCGCGACCGTAGCCGGAGTGCCGCCGGACGAGTTCTTCTTGGCCATCAGTTGGGAGACCAACGTGTACGGGCCACCTCGGTGGCCGGCAGCGACGGGATGACGTTCATCGCACGCAGCTCGCTGCGCAGCAGGTCGGTCAGCAGGACCAGACGCTCGGTCGCGTCCTCGGCCTCGAGCAGGGCCTGGCGCTCCGACATGGGCAGCGGCGCGACGGCGGCGAGCGTCCAGGAGAGGTACGTCGGGTCGCGGGGGAGCGCGCCGTCGTACGGGTCGTTTCGCAGATCGGTCAGGGCGACCCGGTAGGCCGTGAAGGCGGCCCGGGCACGCACCATCACCTCCTCGGGCACCGGCGCGGACGTGTCCGGCAGGTCCACCACGTGACCGACCGGGAAGGTGCCGGTCGTGTCGAGGCGCTGGAGCTCGATCCGCTCCATCCCGACCGCCACCACGTCGAAGGTGCCGTCGGGGTGGCTCTCGATCTCGGTGAGCTGCATCCGGCAGCCGATCCGGTAGAGCGACTGCGCGCCGTGGTCGCCGACCTCGTAGCCCTCGCGGATGCCGACCGAGCCGAACGCGCGCTCGGCTGGATCGTCGACGCGGAGCAGGTGGTGGACGAGCGCCCGGTAGCGGTCCTCGAAGACCTTGAGCGGGACGCTGAGCCCGGGGAACAGCACCGCGTTCAGGGGGAACATCGGCAGCGTGTCGCTCACGCCCTCAACGTAGTCGGTCATCGCACTGGTCGTTTCGAGGCTCGCTGGCTCTCGCACCTCAACCACCGGACGCGCATCCGGTGCGGCAGGGGTTCGCTCGTAGAATTGCCCCATGATCCAACGCATCGACCTGCGAGGAGCCGACCGGACGACGGTCGACTACCGCGCAGCCGTGCCCCGCGCCGACTTCGACGTCGAGGCTGCGGTGCCGGCGGTGCATGCGATCTGTGAGGCCGTCCGTACCCGCGGCCTGGACGCGATCCGGGAGTACGGCGAGCGTTTCGACGGGGTGACCGTCGATGACATCCGAGTCTCGCCCGCAGCGCTCGAGCGCGCGCTGGCCGAGCTCGACCCTGCCATCCGCGCCGGCCTCGAGGAGTCGATCCGCCGACTGCGGCTGACCTGCGCCAACGAGCTCGAGCACGACGCGGTGACCGACCTCGGTCCCGGCGCCCGCGTCACGCACCGCAAGGTGCCGGTCGACCGGGTGGGGCTCTACGTGCCCGGTGGCCTGGCTCCGCTGGTCTCCAGCGTCCTGATGAACGTCGTCCCTGCACAGACCGCCGGCGTGCGGTCGATCGCGCTCTCCAGCCCGCCGCAGAAGGAGTTCGGGGGCGCCGTGCACCCGACGATCCTGGCCGCGTGCGCGCTGCTCGGCATCGACGAGGTGTACGCCGTCGGCGGTGCCCAGGCGATCGCGATGTTCGCGTACGGCGTTGGTCCGTGCGCCAAGGTCGACCTGGTCACCGGTCCGGGCAACATCTACACGGTCACGGCCAAGCGCCTGCTCAAGGGCCAGGTCGGCATCGACTCCGAGGCGGGGCCGACCGAGATCGCGATCCTCGCTGACGACAGCGCGGACGCGGCGTACGTCGCGTCCGACCTGGTCAGCCAGGCCGAGCACGACCCGCTGGCCGCCGCCGTGCTCGTCACCCCGTCCGTGCGGCTCGCCGACGAGGTCGACGCCGAGCTCGACAAGCAGGTCTTCGCGACCAAGCACACCGAGCGGATCCGCACGAGCCTGTCGGGCAACCAGTCCGGGATCGTCCTGGTCGACGACCTCGAGCAGGGCCTCGACGTCGTCAACGCGTACGCCGCCGAGCACCTCGAGATCCACACCGCGGACGCGTCGTCGTACGCCGCCCGGGTACGCAACGCGGGCGCGATCTTCGTGGGTCAGTACGCCCCGGTGAGCCTCGGCGACTACTGCGCCGGTTCCAACCACGTCCTCCCCACCGCCGGTTGCGCCTGCCACAGCAGCGGGCTGTCGGTGCGCGCGTTCACCAAGTCGGTGCACGTGGTCGACTACACCCGAGACGCCCTCGCCGAGGTGGCCGACCACGTCGTCACGCTCGCCAACGCCGAGGACCTGCCCGGCCACGGCGCAGCAGTCTCCGTCCGGTTCGACAGATGAGCTGGCCGCCGCTCCGCGAGGAGCTGCGGGGGATCGAGCCGTACGGCGCCCCGCAGCTGGACGTGCCCGTCCAGCTCAACGTCAACGAGAACCCCTACGGGCCGTCGCCCGCCTGCGTCGCTGACATCGCGTCGGCCGTCGGGGCGGCCGCGACCACGCTCAACCGCTATCCGGACCGGGAGTTCGTCGAGCTGCGCACCGCGCTCGCGGCGTACCTGAGCAGGGACACGCCGCACGGCGTGGCTCCCCAGCAGGTGTGGGCGGCCAACGGGTCCAACGAGGTGATGCTGCAGCTGCTGCAGGCGTTCGGGGGACCGGGTCGGGCCGCGCTGAGCTTCGCGCCGACGTACTCGATGTATCCCGAGTACGCCCGCAACACCGTCACCGAGTGGGTCGTGGGCAGGCGCGAGAGCGACTTCTCGCTCGACCTCGACGACGCGCACGATCTGGTCAAGGAGACCCAGCCGAGCGTGGTGCTGCTGCCGAGCCCCAACAACCCCACGGGCACGGCACTCCCGCCGGAGGCGGTCGGGATGCTGTGTGAAGCAGCAGGGGACGGGATCGTCGTCGTCGACGAGGCGTACGGCGAGTTCCGGCGTACCGGCGTGCCGAGCGCGGTGGAGCTGCTGCCCGAGTACCGCAACCTGGTCGTCACCCGCACCATGAGCAAGGCGTTCGCCGCCGCCGGCCTCCGGCTCGGCTACCTCGCCGCCGACCCGGCGATCTGCGACGCGATCCGCGTCGTCCGCCTGCCCTACCACCTCTCCGCGGTCACCCAGGCGGCCGCGCTAGCGGCGCTGCGGCACGCCCCCGAGCTGCTCGGCAAGGTCGACGAGCTGCGCGCCGAGCGGGACGCCACCGTGGACTGGCTCCGGGCCCAGGGTCTCCAGGTGGCCGACTCCGACGCCAACTTCGCGTTGTTCGGGACGTTCGCGGACCGTCATGCTGTGTGGCAGGGGCTGCTCGACCGGGGTGTGCTGATCCGCGAGACCGGTCCGGACGGATGGCTGCGGGTCTCGATCGGCACCGCGGACGAGATGATGGCGTTCAAGGAAGCACTGACCCAGGTGAGGACAAGCAATGAGTAGGACTGCACGCATCGAGCGTCAGACCAAGGAGTCCAAGGTCCACGTCGAGGTGAACCTCGACGGCACCGGCCGGACCGACATCTCCACCGGCGTCGGCTTCTACGACCACATGCTCGACGCGCTCGGCCGCCACGCGCTGCTCGACCTGACGGTCCAGACCGAGGGCGACACCCACATCGACGCGCACCACACCGTCGAGGACACCGCGATCGTGCTCGGCCAGGCGCTGCGCGAGGCACTCGGTGACAAGTCCGGCGTACGCCGCTTCGGCGACGCGACCGTGCCGCTCGACGAGGCGCTGGTGCAGGCGGTCGTGGACGTCTCCGGGCGCCCCTACTGCGTGCACACCGGCGAGCCGGAGGGTCAGCAGTACGTCGTGCTCGGTGGCGACTACCTCGGCTCGCTGACGCGGCACGTCTTCGAGACGATCGCCTTCCACGCCCACATCGCCCTGCACGTGCGCGTGCTGGCCGGCCGCGAGCCGCACCACATCGTGGAGACCCAGTTCAAGGCATTCGCCCGGGCCTTCCGCGACGCCGTCGCGATCGACCCGCGGGAGACGGGGATCCCCAGCACCAAGGGCGCTCTGTGACCCAACCGAACGTGGTGGTTCTCGACTACGGGTCGGGCAACCTCCGCTCTGCCGTGCGCGCGGTCGAGCGTGCGGGCGCCGATGTGACGCTCACGGGTGACTTCGACACCGCGCTCAACGCCGACGGGCTGCTCGTGCCCGGCGTCGGCGCGTACGCCGCCTGCATGGCCGGTCTGCGCGCCATCAAGGGCGAGCGGATCATCGGCCGCCGGCTCGCGGGCGGCCGCCCGGTGCTGGGCATCTGCGTCGGCATGCAGGTGCTCTTCGAGCGCGGGGTGGAGCACGGGGTCGAGACCGAGGGCTGCGACGAGTGGCCGGGCGTCGTCGAGCGGATCCAGGCGCCCGTCGTGCCCCACATGGGCTGGAACACCGTCGACGTGCCGGCTGGCTCCACGCTCTTCGACGGGATCCAGGACGAGCGCTTCTACTTCGTGCACTCCTACGGCGTGCGCGACTGGACCCTCGAGACCAACGACCGCACTCGCGCGCCCCTGGTGACCTGGTCCGAGCACGGTGGTGACCGCTTCGTGGCGGCGGTCGAGAACGGTCCGCTCACGGCGACCCAGTTCCACCCCGAGAAGTCCGGCGATGCGGGCGCGGCGCTCCTCCGCAACTGGGTGGACACGCTCAGATGACCACCCCACGAAACCGCGGTCTTCCCCCGCTTCGCTCCTCCAGCCCACGCTTCCGCGGGGACCCCGGATGAGCAAGGAGCGCGCGCAGCGGCGCGCCGAGCGCGAGCAGCAGGAGGCCGCCGCTGCCGCCGCGCGGGCCGCCGCGGTCGAGCGACAGCGACGCCGTACTGCTCGCAAGGCGGCGTTGACGTCCTGGCTCCCGAAGCCGCGCAAGGGACCCGGCGGGATCATCGCGCAGCGCCGCCGTACCCGTTCGACGCTGTTCGTGATCGGGGTGGTCGTCGTCAACCTGCTCGTCTGGCTCGCCTACCCCGACTGGCCCGCGCGCTTGCTGGCGCTTGCGCTGAGCCTGCTGATCACCCCGATCGTCCTCATCCTCCTGACCAGCTGACTGAGAGAAGACATGTCCGACTACCTCGAGCTCCTCCCCGCCGTCGACATCACGGAGGGCCGGGCCGTCCAGCTCGCCCAGGGCATCGCCGGCTCCGAGCGCGTGTACGGCGACCCGGTCGCCGCCGCGATGCGCTGGCAGGACGCCGGTGCGGAGTGGCTGCACCTGGTCGACCTCGACGCGGCGTTCGGCCGCGGCACCAACCGTGACCTGCAGGCGGAGATCGTCGGAGCACTCGACATCAAGGTCGAGATGAGCGGCGGCATCCGCGACGACGAGTCCCTGGAGGCGGCGCTCGCCACGGGCTGCCGCCGGGTCAACATCGGCACCGCCGCGCTCGAGCAGCCGGAGTGGTGCGCCCGGATCATCGCCGAGCACGGCGACCGGATCGCGATCGGCCTCGACGTCCGCGGCACCACCCTTGCGGCCCGCGGGTGGACCAAGGAGGGCGGCGACCTCTACGAGACGCTCGCTCGTCTCGACGCCGAGGGCTGCGCGCGCTACGTCGTCACGGACGTCAACAAGGACGGCATGCTCCAGGGGCCCAACCTGCAGCTGCTGCGCGACGTCTGTGCCGTCACCGACGCGCCCGTCGTCGCCTCGGGTGGCGTCACGACCCTCGCCGACATCGAGGCCCTGATGGGCCTGGTCGCCGACGGGGTCGAGGGTGCGATCGCCGGCACCGCGCTCTACGAGGGCCGGTTCACGCTCGAGGACGCCCTCGCGCTCACCAAGGGCGAGCGGTGAGCCTCGCCGTACGCGTCATCCCGTGCCTGGACGTCGACGCCGGGCGGGTGGTCAAGGGGATCAACTTCCAGCAGCTCCGGGACGCCGGCGACCCGGTCGAGCTGGCTCGGATCTACGACGCCGAGGGCGCCGACGAGCTGACCTTCCTCGACATCTCGGCCTCCCACGAGGGCCGCGCCACCACGATGGAGATCGTGTCGCGCACGGCCGAGGAGGTCTTCATCCCGCTCACCGTGGGCGGGGGCGTGAGCAGCGTCGAGGACGTCGACCGGCTGCTCCGCGCCGGCGCCGACAAGGTCGCCGTCAACACCGCCGCGATCAACCGTCCCGAGCTGGTGGCCGAGATCGCGGACCGGTTCGGCAACCAGGTGCTGGTGCTCTCCGTCGACGCCCGCCGGGCGCCCGGCTCCTCCTCCGGCTTCGAGGTCACGACGCACGGGGGCCGCAAGTCCGCCGGGCTCGACGCGATCGAGTGGGCCGTGCGCGCCGCCGAGCTCGGCGCGGGCGAGATCCTGCTCAACGCGATGGACGCCGACGGCACCCAGGACGGGTTCGACCTCGAGCTGATCCGCGCCGTACGACGCGAGGTCTCGATCCCGGTGATCGCCTCGGGCGGCGCGGGCGCCACCGAGCACTTCCCGCCCGCGGTCGAGGCCGGTGCGGACGCGGTGCTCGCCGCGACCGTCTTCCACTTCGGGACGCTGCGCATCGCGGACGTGAAGCAGTCGCTCGCGTCCGCTGGTCACCCGGTGCGCTGAGGGCTCAGAGCCCGCCTCCGCCGTCGGCGCCACTGTTGCTGGTGCCGCTGTAGTTGCCGGCTCGACCATGGGCGATGCCCGTGGCCCGGTCGACCCGGGAGTCGAGGCCATCCGCACGCGGCCAGAAAGCGTAGATGCCGGCGGCGACCGCCACGATCCAGGTCCACACGATGCTGACGGTATCGCCTCAGGGCCGTGGAGGGTATGGATCTTCTGCTCGTCCGGGTGGTGACGACCAGGTCGTCCCCGACGACCGCAGAGCCGACGTTCTCGTTGGTCGGCGTCGGGGACGTCGTCGATCTCGGCCACCTGCTTCATCGTCCGGGCGTCCAGCCCGCCCAGGCGCGGCCACCCGCCTCGGCGAGAGCATACTCGTCGTCCCGATCGCCCAGAGCCGCCTCGTGCACTGACGGCACGACGACTTCTCGGGCACTTCTGGAACCTCTGGGCCTTTGCATTGCCCGAGAACCTCAGGGATACCCGGTGAACCGGGTATCCCTGGCCCCTACGCCCCGAGATCAGCCTCCCGGAGAGCGGACACGGCCTCGTCGGGGCCGTCGAACTCCAGCCCGCGGGCCGCCGGACGACCGAACAGGAAGAGGACCAGCTCGACGACGTCGCCGGTGACCGTGACGGCGGCGGCGCCCTTCTTGCCGACTGCGGTCGCACCGGTGTCGGCACGGCGTACGACGGTCGGGCCGGGGAGCTTGCGGCCGAAGAAGCCGAGACCCTTGGCGAGCTGGCCCCACAGAGCATCCAGGTCGACCAGGTCAAGCTGTCGGGGCTCCCAGCCGGGCTGGCTGCGCCGCAGGTCCTCGTGGTGCACGACGTACTCGAAGGTGTTCGCCGCCTTGTCGACGGCCGGGATCGCGAACATGCCGCCCGGCGACCGAAGGCGGTCGACGAGCGCGGCGTACTCCCGCTGCTCGAAGCGCTCGGACGCCCGCTTGGTGAAGCCGGCGAGCGGGGAGGCCATGATCCCCGCGGCACCGAGCGGGCTCCGCTCGCGCACGAGGAGGTGGATGACGAGGTCCTTCGCGGTCCAGCCGGTGCACTC
This sequence comes from Nocardioides endophyticus, assembly GCF_039543845.1. Lineage (NCBI taxonomy): Bacteria > Bacillati > Actinomycetota > Actinomycetes > Propionibacteriales > Nocardioidaceae > Nocardioides > Nocardioides endophyticus. Next base: position 214,217 of record NZ_BAABKN010000036.1, read on the forward strand.
CGTCGGCGAGTCGGGGCCGACCTCGAGTGCGAGGTCGCAGAGGGCGGCACGTTCTCGGCGGGAGAGGGGCTCGGTCACGCGACCGACAGTAGCCGCCGGCACCGTGGGCGCGCCCGATGTCGGCGGGTGGGAATAGCCTGACCCGACGGCGGGGTTCCCCGTCGGCACAGCATCAGGCGGCGACGGGCAGGTAGTGAGCGAGACACTCGGTAGTGGGTCTTACAACAAGCGGGGGACCTCGGTCGAGGGATTCCGGGTCCTCGGGGTGGCGATCCGTCGCGAGCCGTGGATCTTCGCGCTCTCCACCGTCGGCAGCGTCTTGTTCGGCGCGCTCACCGTCGCGGACGCCTGGGTGCTCGGCTGGTCGACCGATCACGTCGTGCTGCCCGCATTCAAGGACGGCGAGATCGGGGCCGGCGTGATGGTCGCGGTCTTCGCGCTCTTCCTCGGCGTCGCGCTGCTCCGCGCGGTCGGCATCGTGGCGCGCCGGCTCGGTGCCGGTGTCATGCAGTACCGGATGCAGGCCCACACTCGCCGAGAGGTGACCCGGCAGTACCTCGCGCTCCCGATGGAGTGGCACCACCGACACCCGACCGGCCAGCTGCTGTCCAACGCCAACTCGGACGTCGAGGCGGCGTGGGGTCCGATCGCGCCGCTGCCGATGGCGGTCGGCGTGCTGGCGATGATGGTGATCGCCGTGGCCCAGATGTTCTTCGCCGACGTGGTGATGGCCCTGGTCGGCCTGCTGGTCTTCCCCGCCGTGGTGCTCGCCAACGTGGCCTACCAGCGTCTCGCCTCCCCGCTGATGACCAAGGCGCAGCAGCTGCGCGCCGAGCTCAGCGAGGTGGCCCACGAGTCCTTCGACGGAGCGATGGTGGTCAAGACCCTGGGCCGCGAGGCCGAGGAGACCGCCAGATTCGCCGAGAAGGCCCACCTGCTGCGCGACGTCAACATCCGCGCCGGCCGGATCCGTGCCGCCTTCGACCCGACCCTGGCAGCACTCCCCAACCTGGGCGTCCTGATCGTGCTGGTCGTCGGCGTCGAGCGGGTCCTCAGCGGCGCGACCAACGCCGGTGACGTGGTGACGATCGCCTACCTGCTCACGATCGTCTCGTTCCCCATCCGCGCGATCGGCTGGCTGCTGGGTGAGTTCCCGCGCAGCGTCGTGGGCTACCACCGGGTGCGTTCGGTGCTGCGGGCGACCGGCGAGATGCCGTACGGCGACCACACCGTCGACCCGGATGCCGCCTCGGGTGCGCGTCTGGAGGTGGACGGGCTCGGCTACCGCTACGACCCCGAGCAGCCGCTGATCGAGGGCGTGTCGTTCACGGTCGAGCCGGGACGCACCGTAGCCCTGGTCGGGGCCACCGGCTCCGGCAAGAGCACGCTGACCACGCTGATGGCCCGCCTGGTCGACCCCGACGAGGGCCGGGTCATGCTCGACGGGAGCGACCTGCGTGACTTCGCGCGCGGCGAGCTCGCTGAGGCCGTGGCGCTGGTGCCGCAGTCGGCGTTCCTCTTCGACGACACCGTCCGGGGCAACGTGACCCTCGGGGCGGACGTGTCCGACGGCGATGTCTGGGCCGCTCTCCGCGCTGCTCAGGCCGACGGGTTCGTCGCGGCCTTGCCCGACGGCCTCGACAGCCGTCTCGGTGAGCGCGGCACGTCGTTGTCCGGCGGGCAGCGACAGCGGATCTCCCTGGCGCGGGCTCTGGTCCGGAGGCCGCGGCTGCTGGTGCTCGACGACGCCACCTCGGCGGTCGACCCCGAGGTCGAGGCGCGCATCCTCCAAGCACTCCGACAGAGCAACCGGGAGGGGGCCGACCGGGGCAGCAGCCTGGTCGTGGTCGCCTATCGCAAGGCCACCATCGGGCTGGCCGACGAAGTCGTGCACCTCCAGGACGGCCGGATCGCCGACCGGGGCACCCACGAGGAGCTGCTCGGCCGCAGCCCGGCGTACGCGCGCCTCGTCAACGCCTACGAGCACACGGGCGAGCTCGTGGGAGAGGTGACCTCATGAGCACCACCACGAACACCGGGATGGACACCGGCGAGGACATCGGCGCGATCGAGACCATCCGCCGCGGTGTGGAGGTCTCGCCCGAGCTGAAGGACGGTCTGGGCTGGACGATCGCTCTGGCCTTCCTGGCCGCGACCGGTCAGGTCGTCGTCCCGATCGCGGTGCAGCAGACCCTCGACCGCGGGATCAACGGCTCCGGCGGACCCGACGTCTCGTTCACGGTGATGATGGGTCTGGCCGCGGCTGCGGCGATCGTGCTCGCCAGCTGGGCGTCCTACCTGATGACCACGCGCCTCTTCACGACGTCCGAGCGGGGTCTCGCCACGTTGCGGGTGAAGGCGTTCCGGCACGTGCACGACCTACCGGTGCTGACGCAGAACACCGAGCGCCGTGGCGCCCTGGTCTCGCGCGTGACGAGCGACGTCGACCAGGTCAGCCAGTTCCTGGTGTTCGGGGGCCTGCTGCTGATCGTGAGCGTCGGGCAGGTGATCATCGCGACGGTCGTGATGGTGATCTACAGCTGGCAGCTCGCGCTGGTCGTGTGGCTCTGCTTCGCTCCGCTCTTCCTCTCCATCCGCTACTTCCAGCGCAAGCTCTCCGACGCGTACGGCGTGGTTCGGCGCCAGGTCGCCGTGATGCTCTCCGCGATCTCGGAGCCCGTCGTCGGTGCGGCGGTCGTGAAGTCCTACGCGATCGAGGGCCGCACCCAGAGCCGGATCGACGAGGCGATCGACGAGTACAAGACGGCCAGCACGCGGGCTCAGCAGTTCACGGTCGTGTCGTTCTCGCTCGGCGGGATCTCTGCTGGGCTCGCCAACGCCGCGGTCCTGGTCGTCGGGATCCAGATCGGCCTGCACGGCGGTGGCTTCGGCCAGGACCTCACGGCCGGCAAGGTCCTCGCGTTCGCCTTCCTGGTTACCCTCTTCGTCGGACCGGTGCAGATGGGCACCCAGATCTTCACCGACGCCCAGAACGCCCTGGTGAGCTGGCGCCGGGTGATCGGCATCCTCGAGACACCCGCCGACCTGGTCGACCCGGGGGAGGAGGGACAGGTGCTGCCCCGCGGCCCGATCGACGTCTCGCTGCGCGACGTCACGTTCGCCTACCCCGGTGGCCCGCCCGTGCTGCGCGAGATCGACCTCGACATCCCAGCCGGCACCCGGGTCGCGGTCGTCGGCGAGACCGGCTCGGGCAAGTCGACCATCGCCAAGCTGCTCACCCGACTGATGGACCCGTCGGCCGGCGCCGTCCTGCTGGACGGCATCGACGTGCGAGAGATCGCACAGGAGTCGCTGCGGCGCAGCGTGGTGCTGGTGCCGCAGGAGGGATTCCTCTTCGACGACACCCTCGCCAGCAACGTGCGCTACGGACGCCTCGGGGCCACCGCGGAGGAGATGCTCGCCGGTGCCGAGGAGCTCGGCCTGGGTGACTGGCTCGCCGGCCTGCCTGCAGGCCTCGAGACCCGCGTCGGCCAGCGCGGCGAGTCGCTGTCGGCCGGTGAGCGCCAGCTCGTGGCGCTGCTGCGCGCCCAGCTCGCCGACCCCGACCTGCTGGTCCTCGACGAGGCCACCAGCTCGGTCGACCCGGCGCTGGAGATGCGGATCGGGCGGGCACTGGAGCGGTTGATGACCGGTCGCACCAGCGTCACCATCGCGCACCGCCTGTCGACCGCTGAGAGCGCCGACGAGGTGGTCGTCGTCGACCAGGGTCGAATCGTGCAGCGCGGCCCGCACGCCGCCCTGGTCCAACAGGAGGGGTCCGTGTACGCCGGGCTGCACGCGAGCTGGGTCCGAGCCGCTGACCCCGCGTGAGCGCCTCGAAACCACCAGCGAGGGATAATCGAGTCGTGACCACCCCGTTGGACCCTGACATCGCTGCCCGCCTCAAGCGCACCGCGGAGGGCCTGGTGCCCGCCGTGGTCCAGCAGCACGACACCGGCGAGGTGCTGATGCTCGGGTGGATGGACGACGAGGCGCTGGCGCGGACGCTCAGCACCGGCCGCGCGACGTACTGGAGCCGCTCGCGTCGGGAGTACTGGGTCAAGGGCGACACCTCGGGCCACGTCCAGTGGGTCCAGGAGGTGCGCCTCGACTGCGACGGCGACACGTTGCTGGTCAAGGTCGATCAGGTCGGGGCCGCCTGCCACACCGGCGACCGGACCTGCTTCGACGCCGACCTGCTCGCTCGGACGAACGCCGATGAGTGAGCGGCGTCGTACGTTCGGCCCCGTCGTGCTGCTCGGCCTGGCGGCGGGCACCCTGACCGCGGTCGCCGGGGAGAAGCCGGCGGTCAAGGGCTCCGGCGACGCGGCCACCGCGGTCAGCAGTCGGCTGGTCTCCTTCGACGCGCATCTGCCGCTCGTGACCGCCCTCGGCCTGGTCGTGCTGGCCTGTTGGGGTGTGGTGCTGGTGACCCGCCGACGGGTCCGCCGAGCCGTCGCCGCACTTGGCACGATCGCGGCCGTCGGGGCCGTCGTGGCCGCGCTCGCGGCGTACTCCCAGGTCCCGGACCAGTTCCGCGACGAGCTCGCCCTCGTCGGCATCAGCGATCCCGAGCTCAGCCACACGCTCTGGTACTGGGTCGCGGTGATCGGCGCCCTGCTCTGCACCGTCGCCGGAGCGCTCGCGGTCGCCTGGGCGCCGGCCTGGCCCGAGATGGGCACCCGGTACGACGCGCCCGGCGCGGCCCCCGCCCCGCCGGCCGTCCCGCCCGAGGAGCAGAGCAGCCTGGACCTCTGGAAGGCGATGGACGAGGGGCGCGACCCGACTGCCTGACCCCACTGCCGCACCAGCCGGACCCGACCTGAATAGACTGTGCTCGCGCCACATCCGCCCCGTGCTCGAGGAGCCTGCATGTCTGACAACCACGGCAACACCCCCGCTGCCTGGACGGCCGTCACGGTCGCCATGCTCGGCTTCGTGGTCGGCGCGGTCGGGCTGATGCTCGACCCCATCAGCTGGGTGATCCTCTGGGTCGGCATCGCGCTCGGTGTCGGCGCGTTCGTGCTCTTCCTGGTGATGGCGAAGCTCGGCTACCACGAGTCCACGCACTGACAGTCGTGGGCTGAGCCTCGTGACCGCCACGGCCCCGCCGCCCGTCGCCGAGACGCCCTTCACAGAGGGGGGCCCGGCGACGCGCTGGCAGCGGGTCCGAGGCCCCGCGCTGGTCATCGGCGGCCTGGGGATCGCGACGCTCGCCCTGAGGCTCCGCGACCCGCACGAGCATGGCTCGTGGGGGCTCTGCCCCAGCGCGGCCCTGGGCGTCTACTGCCCGGGGTGCGGTGGCCTGCGGGCCGTCAACGACCTCACCCACGGCGACCTGGCCGGCGCCGCGTCGAGCAACCTGGCGTTCGTCGTGGCCCTGCCGTTCATCGTGATCGGCCTGGCGCTGTGGGCGATCGGCCGGTGGCGCGGGCGGCCCGTGCGGCTGTCGATGAGCGTGATCACGCCGACGGCGCACGTGTCGCTCGCACTGCTGACGGTCTTCACGGTGCTGCGCAACCTCCCCGCCGGGTCGTGGCTCGCGCCCTGACCCGACGGGGAGAGCAGCTCAGACGTCGGTGTTGTAGCTGAGGTCCACGGCGCCCGTGGCGACCAGGATCCAGTAGAGGACACCGGCGACGATGCCGACGATGCCGAGGATGAAGCCCCACTTGGCCAGGCCCTCGCCGGTCTTGGCGCCGCCCGAGTCGCGGATGTCCTTCTTGCCGAGCTGGCCGAAGACGACGCCGAGGATGCCGAAGATGAAGCATCCCCAGAAGCACGGGATCACGGCGAGGATGCCGAGCACCAGGCTGGCGACAGCCATGCCCGACTTCTTCGGCGGCATGCCACCCTGCGGCGGCACCGGGGCGCCGTACTGCGGGGGAGGCGGGGGTGGTTCGGAGTAGCTCACTGATGGGCCCTTCGGGGTTGTCGGCCGGTCCGTCTCCCGGGCCGTGTTCAGCGGACACTACCCACGGACGCCGCCTTCATGCCGCGTGAAACACTGGCCACGCAAGGGTGACCATCTGGTGGGAGAACAGCATGTCCGTGCTCGACGACATCGTCGCCGGCGTGCGCGTCGACCTGGCCGAGCGGGAGGCATGCGTGCCGCTGGCCGACCTGCGTGCCGCGCTGGCCGACGTCGACCCGCCGCTCGACCCGATGCCGCACTTCCGTGCTCGGGGCTCGAGCGTGATCGCCGAGGTCAAGCGGCGCAGTCCCAGCAAGGGCGACCTCGCGGACATTCCCGACCCCGCCGACCTCGCGCAGCAGTACGCCGCGGGTGGGGCCGCGGCGATCAGCGTGCTGACCGAGCAGCGGCGCTTCGGCGGCAGTCTTGACGACCTGCGCGCCGTCCGCGCCGCCGTCGACACCCCGGTGCTGCGCAAGGACTTCATCGTCACCAGCTACCAGCTGGTCGAGGCCCGGGCCGCGGGCGCCGATCTGGCGCTGCTCATCGTCGCTGCGCTCGATGACGACACCCTGCGCCGCCTCCACGACGAGGCCCGCGAGCTCGGCCTGACCGTGCTCGTCGAGGTCCACGACGAGCCCGAGACCGAGCGGGCGGTCGAGCTCGGTGCCGAGCTGGTCGGCGTCAACGCGCGCAACCTCAAGACCCTCGAGATCCACGACGACACCTTCGGCCGGCTCGCGCCACTGATCCCGGATGACCGGGTCAAGGTCGCGGAGAGCGGCATCTTCGGCCCCGCAGACGTCAAGCGCTTCGTCGGCGAGGGGGCCCGCGCCGTCCTCGTCGGCGAGGCGCTGGTGAGGGACGGTGACCCGCAGGCCGCGGTCGCCGCGATGACAGGAGTTGAAGCATGACGACCCATGCGCCCACGCCGTACGACGCCGACGCGCGCGGCTGGTTCGGAGGCCCCGACGGTTTCGGCGGGCGGTTCATGCCCGAAGCCCTGGTCGCGGCGCTCGACGAGCTCACGGTCGCGTGGCAGGACGCGATGGCCGACCCGACGTTCATCGCCGAGTTCGAGGCGATCCTGCGTGACTACGCCGGGATCCCGAGCCCGCTCTACTTCGCCGAGCGGCTCAGCGACAAGGTCGGCGCGCGCATCCTGCTCAAGCGAGAGGATCTCAACCACACGGGCGCCCACAAGATCCGCAACGTCCTCGGCCAGGCCCTGCTGACCAAGCGGATGGGCAAGACCCGGGTGATCGCCGAGACCGGTGCCGGCCAGCACGGGGTCGCGAGTGCCACCGCAGCGGCGTACTTCGGCCTCGACTGCACGGTCTACATGGGCTCGGTGGACACCAAGCGACAGGCGCTCAACGTCGCCCGGATGAACCTCCTCGGCGCGAAGGTGGTCGCCGTCGACTCCGGCAGCGCCACCCTCAAGGACGCGATCAACGAGGCGCTGCGCGACTGGGTCGCGAGCGTCGACCACACGGCGTACCTCTTCGGCACCGCAGCCGGACCGCACCCCTTCCCGACGATGGTCCGCGAGTTCTGCCGCGGCATCGGCGACGAGGCCCGCGCCCAGAGCATCGAGCAGTACGGCGGCCTGCCGGACGCGATCGTGGCCTGCGTCGGTGGCGGGTCCAACGCGATCGGCCTGTTCACCGCGTTCCTCGACGACGCCGACGTGGCGATCTACGGGTTCGAGGCGGGCGGCGACGGCTACGAGACCGGCCGGCACGCGGCGACGATCTACGCCGGCGAGCGGGGGGTGCTGCACGGCGCCCGGACGTTCGTGCTCCAGGACGAGGACGGCCAGACCGTCGAGTCCCACTCGATCTCGGCCGGGCTCGACTACCCGGGAGTCGGCCCCCAGCACGCCCACCTCGCCGACATCGGTCGAGCGACGTACGAGCCGGTGACCGACGCCGAGGCGATGGACGCGATGTCGCTGCTGGCGCGCACCGAGGGCATCATCCCGGCGATCGAGTCGGCGCACGCGCTCGCCGGCGCGCTGCGGATCGCCGAGCAGCGGCAGGGCCAGACGATCCTGGTCAACCTCTCGGGCCGCGGCGACAAGGACATGGGCACGGCGCTGGAGTACTTCCACCTCGGAGAGCCGGACGCCGAGACGGGAGACCCTGCATGAGCAGCAGCACCGCCTTCGAGACGGCCAAGGCCGAAGGCCGCGCCGCGCTGGTCGGCTACCTGCCCGCCGGCTTCCCCGACGTCGCCGGAGGCATCGAGGCCCTGCGCACGATGGTCGACGCCGGCTGCGACGTCATCGAGATCGGGTTGCCCTACAGCGATCCCGTCATGGACGGCCCGACCATCCAGGCCGCCGCCCAACAGGCTCTCGAGCGCGGTGTCCGCACCAAGGACGTGCTGCGCACCGTCGAGGCCGTCGCGGCCACCGGCACCCCGACCCTGGTGATGACCTACTGGAACCCCGTCGAGCGGTACGGCGTCTCCCGGTTCGCCCAGGACCTGGCCAACGCCGGGGGAGCGGGCCTGATCACGCCCGACCTCACGCCGGACGCCGACACGACGTGGGCAGAGGCCGCCGACGAGCACGACCTCGACAAGGTCTTCCTGGTCGCGCCGTCGTCCACGGACGAGCGGATCGCGATGACCACGGCAGCCTGCCGGGGGTTCGTCTACGCGACCGCCGTCATGGGCGTCACCGGCGCCCGCACCACCACCTCAGACCTGGCTGGGCCGCTCGTCGCCCGCACCCGCGCAGCGACCGACCTCCCCGTCGGGGTCGGCCTGGGTGTCAGCAACGGCGACCAGGCGGCCGAGGTGGCGTCGTACGCCGACGGCGTGATCGTCGGCTCGGCGTTCGTGCGCGCGCTGCTCGACCACCCCGACAACACCGGCACCGGGCTGCGAGCGCTGGCCCGGCTGACCGAGGACCTGGCGGCCGGGGTACGGCGTGGGTAGGCGCGCCCTCGCCGCCGTACTCACCGCCCTGCTGATCCCGCTCGCCGCCTGCGGCGGCGACGGCGACAGCGCGGGCGGTGGGCTGCACGGCACCGAGCTCGACCCGCCGTTCGAGGTGTCCTCGACGCCGCTCACCGACGTCGACGGTGAGCCGTTCTCGCTCACCGAGGACACCGACAAGGACCTGACCCTGGTCTTCTTCGGCTACACGCACTGCCCGGACATCTGCCAGGTCGTGATGTCCAACCTCGCCTCGGCGATGACCCGCCTCGACGACAGCGACCGGGACCGCGTGGACGTCGTCTACGTGACCACCGACCCGGCCCGTGACACGGAGGAGGTGCTGGACAGGTACCTCTCCCACATCGACCCGAAGTTCATCGGCCTGACCGGTGACCTCGACACGATCGTCGCCGTCGCCAAGCCGCTCGGCGTCGGCATCACCCAGGGCGACAAGCTCCCGTCCGGCGGCTACGACGTCACGCACGGCACCACGATCACCGGCGTCGACGCCGACGACGAAGGCACGGTCTACTGGAGCGAGGACACCTCCTCCGCCGACTTCGCCGCCGACATCCACCAGCTGCTCGACAAGGACTGATGAGCGCCCCATGACCGCACTCACCACCGTGCTCTCGATCCCCAGCCCCTCCTCGGGGATCTGGTACCTCGGCCCCCTCCCGCTGCGCGGCTACGCGCTCGCGATCATCCTCGGCATCGTCGCGGCGATCTGGATCGGCGAGCGACGCTGGGTCGCGCGCGGCGGCCGCGCCGGCGACATCCAGGACATCGCGATCTGGGCGGTGCCGTTCGGGCTCGTCGGCGGCCGGCTCTACCACGTGCTCACCGACCACGACCTCTACTTCGGCGCCGGGCAGCACCCGATCGAGGCGCTCTACGTCTGGAAGGGTGGCCTCGGGGTCTGGGGCTCGATCGCGCTGGGCGCCGTCGGGGCGATCATCGCCGCGAAGCGCAAGGGCATCAAGCTGCTGCCGGTCCTCGACGCGATGGCGCCCGGGGTCCTGGTCGCCCAGGCGATCGGCCGGTGGGGCAACTGGTTCAACCAGGAGCTGTTCGGCCGTCCGACCGACCTGCCCTGGGGGCTGTCCGTCAGTGATGACACCGCGGTCCGGGCCGGCTACCCGTCGGGCACGACGTTCCACCCGACGTTCCTCTACGAGAGCCTGTGGTGCCTGGCGGCCTTCGGGATCCTGGTCTGGGCCGACCGCAGGTTCCGGCTCGGCTACGGCCGGGTCGTCGCGCTCTACATCATGATCTACACGCTCGGCCGCGGCTGGATCGAGATGCTGCGGATCGACACCGTCGAGCTCGAGGACGTCGGCGGGTTGCGCTTCAACGTGTGGACCTCGCTGGTGCTCTTCGTCGCCGGCCTCGTGTGGTTCGTCGTCAGTGCTCGCCGCCACCCCGGACGCGAGGAGCAGGTGTACGCCGAGGGGCGCGGACCGGAGACCGGCTCGGACACTGACTCTGCCGCTGAAATGGACTCGTCCACCTCTGGCGGGCCTGCAGAGCCGCGTGAGGCGGACGACCCGACGACGGACAGAGGTCAGGAGCACCCCTAGAGCGGTGTTAATCTGTCCTTTCTGCCAGGGCCAATGTCGTCCCCTGCCCGCAGAATCTGCATCGCTGATCCGCCGGCGCCGGCCCGACAACGTCGTGGGGCCAGCGCGGCGCTGAGACGACGGGAGAATGCCCGGTGCCTTCTTCGCACGCATTCCCGCCGCCCGCACCCTTGCCTGGGCCCGCACACTGGACCGGCCCGCAAGCACAAGGGCTCTACGACCCCCGCTTCGAGCACGACGCCTGCGGGGTGGCCTTCGTCGCCACCCTCACCGGCGTTGCCAGCCACGACATCGTCGTCAAGGCACTGACCGCGCTCCGCAACCTCGACCACCGAGGCGCGGCGGGTGCGGAGGTGAACTCCGGCGACGGTGCCGGCATCCTGCTCCAGGTCCCCGACGCGTTCCTCCGGGCGGTCGTCGACTTCGAGCTGCCCGCCCAGCACGCGTACGCCGTGGGTACGGCGTTCCTGCCGGGCGACGACGAGGAGGTCGCGAAGACCCGCCGTCGGATCGAGGAGATCGCCGCCGAGGAGGGCCTGACCGTCCTCGGCTGGCGCGAGGTCCCGGTCCAGCCCGAGGGGCTCGGCCAGATGGCCCTCGGCGTGATGCCGAGCTTCGCCCAGCTCTTCGTCGCGGGTGCCGGCACCCGGGTGACGGGCATGGCGCTCGAGCGGCTCGCCTTCTGCCTGCGCAAGCGCGCGGAGCACGAGACCGACGTCTACTTCCCGTCGCTCTCCTCCCGGACGCTCGCCTACAAGGGCATGCTCACCACCGACCAGCTCGACAAGGTCTTCCCGGACCTGGTCGACGAGCGGATGGCATCGGCCCTCGCGGTCGTGCACTCGCGCTTCTCGACGAACACGTTCCCGAGCTGGCCCTTGGCCCACCCGTTCCGGTTCATCGCCCACAACGGCGAGATCAACACCGTCATGGGCAACCGCAACTGGATGCGGGCCCGCGAGGCGCTGCTCGCCTCCGACGTCATCCCGGGCGACCTGGACCGGCTGTTCCCGATCTGCACCCCTGGGGCGTCCGACTCGGCCTCCTTCGACGAGGTGCTCGAGCTGCTGCACATGGGTGGCCGCTCGCTGCCGCACTCGGTGCTGATGATGATCCCGGAGGCGTGGGAGAACCACGCCGAGATGGACGCCAAGCGCCGCGCGTTCTACGAGTTCCACTCCGCCGTGATGGAGCCCTGGGACGGACCGGCGTGCGTCGTCTTCACCGACGGCTCCCAGATCGGCGCCGTCCTGGACCGCAACGGCCTGCGTCCCTCGCGCTACTGGGTCACCGACGACGGCCTCGTCGTCCTGGCCTCGGAGGTCGGCGTCCTCGACCTCGACCCGGCCACGATCGTCCGCAAGGGCCGGCTGCAGCCGGGCCGGATGTTCCTCATCGACACCGACGAGCACCGGATCATCGAGGACGAGGAGATCAAGACGCAGCTCGCGTCGGAGCACCCGTACGACGAGTGGCTCCACGCCGGCCTGATCAACCTCGCCGACGTCACCGACCGCGAGCACATCATCCACACGCACGCCTCGGTCACGCGCCGGCAGCAGGTCTTCGGCTACACCGAGGAAGAGCTGCGCGTCATCCTGACGCCGATGGCCAACGGCGGGGGCGAGCCGCTCGGCTCGATGGGCACCGACACGCCCATCGCGTCGCTGAGCGCGAAGCCGCGGCTGCTGTTCGACTACTTCAGCCAGCTCTTCGCACAGGTCACCAACCCGCCGCTCGACGCGATCCGCGAGGAGCTGGTCACCTCGCTGGCCGGCACCATCGGCCCGGAGTCCAACCTGCTCGAGCCGCAGCCGGCGTCCTGCCGGATGGTGGTGCTGCCGTTCCCGGTCATCTCCAACGACGACCTGGCCAAGATCCGGCACATCAACCGTGACGGCGACATGCCGGGCTTCATCACCCACGTCTCGCGTGGGCTCTACCCCGTCGAGGGCGGGGGAGCGGCGATGGCCGAGCGGATCGACAAGATCTGTGCGGAGGTGTCGGCCGCGATCGCTGACGGTGCCCGCATCATCGTGCTGTCGGACCGCCACTCCACGGCCGAGCACGCCCCCATCCCGTCGCTGCTGCTGACCGGCGCCGTGCACCACCACCTGGTGCGCGAGAAGACCCGTACCCAGGTCGGGCTTCTGGTCGAGGCCGGCGACGTCCGCGAGGTGCACCACGTGGCGCTGCTCGTCGGGTACGGCGCCGCCGCGGTCAACCCCTACCTGGCGATGGAGTCGGTCGAGGACCTGGCCCGCGAGGGCTACTACGTCAGCGCCGAGCCGGAGCAGGCCGTCAAGAACCTCATCAAGGCGCTCGGCAAGGGCGTCCTGAAGGTGATGTCGAAGATGGGCGTCTCCACGGTGGCGTCGTACACCGGTGCGCAGATCTTCGAGGCGGTCGGCCTCTCGCAGGCGGTCGTCGACCGCTACTTCACCGGCACCACGTCCAAGCTCGGCGGCATCGAGCTCGACACGATCGCCGAGGAGGTCGCGCGCCGGCACGCCACGGCGTACCCGCGCGGCGGCATCCTGCCGGCGCACCGCGAGCTCGAGATCGGTGGCGAGTACCAGTGGCGCCGCGAGGGCGAGCCGCACCTCTTCGACCCCGAGACCGTCTTCCGCCTGCAGCACTCCACCCGCAGCGGCCGCTACGACATCTTCAAGCAGTACACGGCGCGCGTCGACGAGCAGTCGGAGCGGCTGATGACGCTGCGCGGCCTGTTCCGGTTCAAGGACGCCGACGGCTCCGGCCGCCAGCCGATCCCGATCGAGCAGGTCGAGCCCGTGTCCGAGATCGTGAAGCGGTTCTCGACCGGCGCGATGTCGTACGGCTCCATCAGCAAGGAGGCGCACGAGACCCTCGCGATCGCCATGAACCGGCTGGGCGCGAAGTCCAACACCGGTGAGGGCGGCGAGGACCCGGACCGCCTCTACGACCCCGAGCGCCGCAGCTCGATCAAGCAGGTCGCTTCGGGTCGGTTCGGCGTCACGTCGGAGTACCTGACGAACGCCGACGACATCCAGATCAAGATGGCGCAGGGCGCGAAGCCCGGAGAGGGCGGCCAGCTGCCCGGCAACAAGGTCTACCCGTGGGTGGCCAAGACCCGGCACTCCACGCCGGGTGTGGGCCTGATCAGCCCGCCGCCGCACCACGACATCTACTCGATCGAGGACCTGGCTCAGCTGATCCACGACCTCAAGAACGCCAACCCGCAGGCCCGCGTGCACGTCAAGCTGGTCTCCGAGGTCGGCGTCGGCACGGTCGCGGCGGGCGTCTCGAAGGCGCACGCCGACGTGGTGCTGATCTCCGGCCACGACGGTGGCACCGGTGCGGCGCCGCTGACGTCGCTCAAGCACGCCGGTGGACCCTGGGAGCTCGGCCTCGCCGAGACCCAGCAGACGCTGCTCCTCAACGGGCTGCGCGACCGGATCGTCGTCCAGACGGACGGTCAGCTCAAGACCGGTCGCGACGTCGTCATCGCCGCGCTGCTCGGCGCGGAGGAGTTCGGCTTCGCCTCGGCCCCGCTGGTCGTCTCGGGCTGCATCATGATGCGGGTCTGCCACCTCGACACCTGCCCCGTGGGCGTCGCGACGCAGAACCCGGTCCTGCGCGAGCGCTACTCGGGCAAGCCCGAGTTCGTCGTGAACTTCTTCGAGTTCATCGCCGAAGAGGTGCGCGAGATCCTGGCCGAGCTGGGCTTCCGCACCATCGAGGAGGCGATCGGGCAGGTCGGCGTGCTCGACACCCGTACGGCGGTCGACCACTGGAAGGCGTCCGGTCTCGACCTGACCCCGGTGCTCCACCAGCCGGACCGGTCGGCGTTCCCCGACCAGGACCTCTACCGCACGAAGTCGCAGGACCACGGCCTGGAGAAGTCGCTCGACGTCACCGAGCTCGTTCCGCTGGCGCAGCCCGCGATCGAGAGCGGCGAGCCGGTGCGGGCCCAGGTCGCGATCCGCAACGTCAACCGCACCGTCGGCACGATCCTCGGCCACGAGGTCACCAAGAAGTACGGCGGCGAGGGCCTGCCCGACGGCACGATCGACATCACGTTCACCGGCTCCGCCGGCCAGTCGTTCGGCGCGTTCGTGCCGCGAGGCATCACCCTCCGCCTCGAGGGCGACGCCAACGACTACGTCGGCAAGGGCCTGTCGGGCGGCCGGATCGTCGTACGTCCCGACCGGGCGGCGACGTTCAACAGCAACGAGCAGATCATCGCCGGCAACACGATCGCGTACGGGGCGACGTCCGGCCAGATCTTCCTGCGCGGCGGGGTGGGCGAGCGGTTCGCCGTCCGCAACTCCGGCGCGTGGCTCGTCAACGAGGGCGTGGGCGACCACGGCTGTGAGTACATGACCGGCGGGCGCGTCGTCGTCCTCGGCAAGACCGGCCGCAACTTCGCGGCCGGCATGTCGGGCGGTATCGCCTGGGTCCTCGACCTCAAGCCGCAGCGGGTCAACACCGAGCTCGTCGAGCTCGGACCCGTCGTCGGCCAGGCCGCGACCGACCTCGAGCAGCTGGTGCGCGCGCACTTCGAGGAGACCGGCTCGCTGGTCGCCGAGGAGCTGCTCGCCGACTGGGAGACCGCACTGACGCGGTTCACCGAGGTCATGCCCAGCGACTACCGCAAGTCCCTCGACGCGAAGGCCAAGGCCGAAGAGGCCGGCCTCGACGAGGACGAGACCGCCCACGCGATGATGGAGGCACTCCATGGCTGACCCGAGGGGCTTTCTGAAGGACGGCCGGAAGGTCGCCGAGCGGCGCCCGGTCGAGGAACGAGTCCAGGACTGGAACGAGGTCTACCCCGGCAGCGCCGGGCGGGCGCTGCTGCCGATCATCACGCAGCAGGCGGGCCGCTGCATGGACTGCGGCATCCCGTTCTGCCACCAGGGCTGCCCGCTGGGCAACATCATCCCCGAGTGGAACGACCTGGTCTGGCGCGACGACTGGGAGGGCGCCATCGAGCGCCTGCACGCGACCAACAACTTCCCGGAGTTCACCGGTCGCCTGTGCCCGGCCCCGTGCGAGACCGCCTGCGTCCTGGGCATCAACCAGGACCCGGTCACGATCAAGAACGTCGAGGTCTCGATCATCGACAAGGCGTGGGAGTCCGGCCTGGTCCGGCCGCAGCCGCCGGAGTGGCTCTCGGGTCGCACCGTCGCGGTGATCGGCTCCGGCCCGGCGGGTCTCGCCGCCGCCCAGCAGCTGACCCGAGCGGGCCACACGGTCGCCGTCTACGAGCGGGCCGACAAGGTCGGCGGGCTGCTGCGCTACGGCATCCCCGAGTTCAAGATGGAGAAGAAGCACCTCGACAAGCGTCTCGAGCAGATGCGCCGCGAGGGCACCGTCTTCCGGCCCGGTGTCGACGTGGGCTCTGCACTCGGCGCCGACAAGCTCCGGGAGCGGTACGACGCCGTCGTGCTCGCCATGGGGGCCACCGAGCCGCGTGACCTGGCCGTGACCGGCCGCGAGCTCGGCGGGATCCACCAGGCCATGGAGTTCCTCCCGCAGGCCAACCGGGTCGCGCTCGGCGCGGAGGTCGAGGGCCAGATCCTCGCGACCGGCAAGCACGTCGTGATCATCGGTGGCGGCGACACCGGTGCCGACTGCCTCGGCACGTCCACCCGTCAGGGTGCCGCGTCGATCACGCAGCTGGAGATCATGCCTGAGCCGCCGCAGTCCCGTCCCGCGGGTCAGCCCTGGCCGACGTACCCGATGACGTTCCGGGTCTCCTCGGCTCACGAGGAGGCGGGGGAGCGGGTCTACGCCGTCTCGACCAAGGAGTTCCTCGGCGACGAGGACGGCAACGTCCGCGCGCTGCGCCTGGTCGACGTGGTCTTCGAGGGCGGCAAGCTCACCGAGATCGAGGGCACCGAGCGCGACATCCCGGCCGAGCTGGTGCTCTTCGCGATGGGCTTCCTCGGCCCCGAGAAGCCGGGCCTCGTCGAGCAGCTCGGCGTCGACCTCGACGAGCGCGGCAACATCAAGCGCGACCTGGCCTACCAGTCCTCGGTGCCGGGCGTCTTCGTCGCCGGCGACGCGGGCCGGGGCCAGTCGCTGATCGTGTGGGCGATCGCCGAGGGGCGGGCCGCGGCCGCCGCGGTCGACACCTTCCTCACCGGATCGACGACGCTCCCGTCGCCGATCAAGCCCACCGAACGCCCGCTGGTCGTCTGATCCAT
>NZ_BAABKN010000036.1:230909-325825 GCF_039543845.1 Nocardioides endophyticus
GCCAGGGGTCACTTTGCGCCGACTCGGCGATTTCACGATCCAGCCCGCGGGAGTTAGGTCTTTGAACGTTCAAAGTCGCGGTAGGATGAGGCACGTGCGTAGAGCAAAGATCGTCTGCACCCTCGGCCCCGCGACCTCGTCGCCGCGTCGGATCCGCGAGCTCGTGTACGCCGGGATGGACGTCGCCCGGCTGAACATGAGCCACGGTTCCCACGAAGACCACGCCGAGGCCTATCGCCTCGTGCGCGAGGCCTCCGATGCCAGCGGGCACGGGGTCGGCATCTTCGCCGACCTCCAGGGTCCGAAGATCCGGCTCGAGACGTTCGCCGACGGCCCGGTCCAGCTCCATCGCGGCCAGGAGTGGGTGATCACCACCCGCGACGTGCCCGGCGACGACAAGATCTGCGGTACGACGTACAAGGGGCTGCCCGGCGACGTGAACGTCGGCGACCCGCTCCTCATCGACGACGGCAAGATCCGGCTCCGGGTCACCGGGGTCGTCGACGGCACCGACGTGCACACCGAGGTCCTGGTCGGGGGCAAGGTGTCCAACAACAAGGGCATCAACCTGCCCGGCGTCGCGGTGTCGGTGCCCGCGCTGTCGGAGAAGGACATCGAGGACCTGCGCTTCGCGCTGCACCTCACCGTCGACTTCATCGCGCTGAGCTTCGTGCGCGATGCCAAGGACGCCGACGACGTCCGCAAGATCATGGACGAGGAGGGCATCCGCGTCCCGGTCATCGCCAAGATCGAGAAGCCGCAGGCCATCGAGAACCTCGACGAGGTCATCGACGCCTTCGACGGCTTCATGGTGGCCCGCGGTGACCTCGCCGTCGAGTGCCCCCTCGAGGACGTGCCGTTCCTGCAGAAGCAGATCGTGCGCAAGGCGCGTCTGCACGCGAAGCCGGTCATCGTCGCGACCCAGATGCTGGAGTCGATGATCTCGAGCCCGGCACCCACCCGCGCCGAGGCCTCCGACGTCGCCAACGCGGTGCTCGACGGCGCCGACGCGGTGATGCTCTCCGGCGAGACCAGCGTGGGGGAGTTCCCCGTGCACACCGTCGAGACGATGGCCCGGATCATCACCTCCACCGAGGAGCACGCGATCCGCAACGGCGACGGCGCCGGTGTCTTCGCCAAGATCGACTGGGACCCGCACACCCGCTCCGGCGTCATCGCCAAGGCGGCCGAGGAGGTCGCCGAGAGGGTCGGCGCGAAGTACGTCGTCGCGTTCACCACCAGCGGTGACTCGGCGCGCCGGATGTCCCGCCTCCGCGGCCCGGTCCCGGTGCTCGCCTTCACGCCCGTCCCCGCCGTCCGATCGCAGCTCGCGCTGAGCTGGGGCGTCGAGACGTTCCTGACCCAGATGGTCGAGCACACCGACGAGATGGTCCGCCAGGTCGACGACCAGCTGCTGCAGATCGGCCGGGTCACCGAGGGCGACCTCGTGGTGATCATCGCCGGCGCCCCTCCGGGCATCCCCGGCTCGACCAACGCCCTGCGCATCCACCGGATGGGCGACGCCATCAACGAGGTCGCTCCGGCGTACAAGCGCCACCGCTGAGCCGGAGAGCCCTAAGGACGTCATACGGATCGAGCCCTGGGGGCCACGATTCGTATGACGTCCCGGCGTTTGGTGCCCCGGGTGGGATTCGAACCCACACTGGACGGTGTTTGAGACCGCTTCCTCTGCCGTTGGGATACCGGGGCCGACAGCGCGGGAAACCTTAGCCGAAACTGATCCCGGGTTCCTTCTTGGCTAAAGTCAATAGAACTACTACAGTTTCGATCACGCGGGTGCTCGGGCAGTGGAGGTCGACATGTGGAAGCCGTGGCAGCAGGTCAGCGGATGGGGCCGGGCCAGCAATGAACGCGCCATCGGCAACGCTCGTAGGGCGACGACGGCACTCAGCCGCCGCCGGGTCGAGCGCGACGAGGTCGACCTGTACCTGCGGACCAGGGAGGCACGTCTCGTGCCCGTGCCCGGTGCCGCGCCGCGTCCAGCCTGAAGGGTCGGTAAAGGGACTGGCGGCGTACGACGGCGGGCGGGCCGATAGCCTGCTGCCGTGACGCAGCCGACCGACCAGCCGACCCCGGGGACCGCGCCCCGCCGGGTCGTCATCGCCGAGGATGAGGTCCTCATCCGGATGGACCTCGCGGAGATGCTCTCCGAGGAGGGCTACGAGGTCGTCGGCCAGGCCGGCGACGGCGCGAAGGCGATCGAGCTCGCCGAGGAGCTGCGGCCCGACCTGGTGATCCTGGACGTCAAGATGCCGGTCCTCGACGGCATCGCCGCCGCCGAGCGGATCGCGAGCCAGCGGATCGCGCCGGTCGTCATCCTCACGGCGTTCTCCCAGCGCGACCTGGTCGAGCGCGCCCGCGACGCCGGGGCGATGGCCTACCTGGTCAAGCCGTTCAGCAAGACCGACCTGGTGCCGGCCATCGAGATGGCCGTGAGCCGGTTCGCCGAGCTGTCGATGCTCGAGGCCGAGGTCGCGGACCTCACCGAGCGTCTCGAGACCCGCAAGTCCGTGGACCGGGCGAAGAACGTCCTGCAGGAGCAGCTGAAGCTCAGCGAGCCGGAGGCGTTCCGCTGGATCCAGAAGACGGCGATGGACCTGCGGCTCTCCATGCGGCAGGTCGCCGAGGGCGTCATCGCCCACGGTCCGGGCATCGCCGGCTGAACCTCGCTCCCCGGGGCAGGTTTCCGTCAGATCACGCTTCGGTAAAGCCTGCCCGCCAGGCGCGCCGCGACGGCGATGTACTGGCGTTTCACTCATCGTTCACCCCTAGACTGCCGTTCCGAGCCCGGTCGGGTTCTGGAATGGGAGGACCGAGTTGAAGTCTCGACACGTCGTCCGCGAGCGGACGGTGCTCAGAGGGGTAGCGGGTCTCATCCTCGCGCTGCTGCTCGCGCCCTTCCTCGCGTTGATTTCCTCGGGGTCTGCGAGCGCAGTGGATGTCCTGTGCATGGCAAAGCCGGACGAGACCGCCTGCATCGCCGGCACCCTCCGTACGGAGGAGTCGCCGGTCCCCGACGCGACCATCACCGTCACCTCGCCCTCGGGTGAGGAGCAGGAGGTGCAGACCAGCGAGACCGGCAAGTGGAGCGTCGAGGTCAACGAGCCCGGCGAGTACACCGTCGTCCTCGACAAGGAGTCGCTCCCCGACGACGTGGTCATCGGGCAGGGTGAGATCACGGTCGACGTCGCGCGGCTGGGCGTGACTCAGGCGGCCACGCTGGACGTCCGCACCGGCTCGTACAGCGCCGAGACCAGCAAGGTCGACGAGCTGATCCAGAGCACGGTCAACGGCCTGCGCCTCGGCCTGCTGCTGGCGCTCGCGTCGGTCGGTCTGTCGCTGATCTACGGCACCACGGGGCTCTCCAACTTCGCCCACGCCGAGCAGGTGACGCTCGGCGGCATCCTGGGCTACTTCCTGATCAACCAGCACGGCCTCGGTCTCTGGATCGGCGGCCTCCTGGTCGTGATCCTCTGTGCCTTCACGGGGTGGTTCCAGGACCGGATCCTGTGGCAGCCGCTACGGCGGCGCGGTCTGGGCCTGACCCAGATGATGATCGTGACGATCGGTCTCTCGCTGGCGCTGCAGTACGTCTACCAGTACACCGTCGGTGCGCGCACCGTCCGTGTCCTCCAGGACAATCCGTCGGTCCGCGAGATCGGGCCGGTCACGATCACCAACCAGTCGATCGTCGCGATGCTGATCTCGGTGGTCGTCCTGGCTGCCGTCGGCTACGCCCTGCTCCGGACCCGGGTCGGGCGCGCCACGCGTGCCGTCTCGGACAACCCGGCGCTCGCGGCCGCCTCGGGCATCGACACCGACCGGGTGATCCGGCTGGTGTGGACGACCGCGATGGGCCTCGCCGGCCTCTCCGGGCTGCTCTACGCGCTGGTCACCAACGGCATCAAGTGGGACTCCGGTCTCCAGATCCTGCTGCTGCTCTTCGCAGCGGTCACGCTCGGTGGCCTCGGTACGGCGTTCGGCGCCCTGGTCGGTGCGCTGATCATCGGCCTGGTCGTCGAGCTCTCACCGGTCCTGGGCATGCCCGGTGACTTCAAGTACGCGACCGCGCTGTTGATCTTGATCCTGCTCCTGCTCGTGCGACCCCAGGGTCTGCTCGGCAAGCCGCAGCGGGTCGGGTAGAGGGAGGACTGACAGACATGGACACCATCCAGTTCATCCTCAACGGCATGATGCGCGAGGTGCTGTCGCCGCAGACCGCGGCGGTCGCGATCGCCGTCATCGGCCTCAACATCCACTTCGGCTTCACCGGCCTGCTCAACATGGGCCAGTCGGGCTTCATGCTGCTCGGCGCGTACGGCTTCGCGATCTCGATCTCCAACGGCCTGCCGATGATCGTCGGCGTCCTGCTGGGGTTCGGCGCGGCGTTCATCTTCGCGTTGGTGCTCGGCGCACCCACCCTGAAGCTGCGCGGCGACTACCTGGCGATCGTCACCATCTCGGCGGCCGAGATCATCCGGTACGTCGGGAGATCGGCACTGCTCGTCGACTTCACCGGCTCGGCCCAGGGCATCCCCGGAAGCCAGTACACGACGCCCTTCCGCAACCTGTCGTTCTTCGGGGACGGTCAGTTCACGCTGCTCCCGTTCAACTACCAGGACGTCGCCGACGGTGCGGCCTGGGTGCGGATCCTCGGGTGGATCGTCGTCGTGGCAGGCATCGCCGCCCTGATCTACCTGCTGCGTGGTGGTGCCGACCTCAAGGGCGCGAGCAAGGGATTCGCGATCGCCGGGCTGGTCGTGATCAACCTGTTCCTGCTGTTCTTCCTCTTCCCGGTTCCCTATCAGAGCACCGGTGTCAGCGGCTGGTGGGTCCGCTTCATCGCATGGGGCCTGGCGTTCCTGTGCACCTTCCTCGTCTTCCTGATGGTCCGCAGCCCCTGGGGTCGCCTGCTGCGCGGCATCCGCGAGGACGAGGACGCGATCCGCTCGCTCGGCAAGAACGTCTTCGCCATCAAGATGCAGGCGCTCATCATCGGCGGTCTCTTCGGAGCGCTCGGTGGCATGGTCTACGTGCTGTCGTCCAGCGTGCAGCCCGACTCGATGGGCCGCTCGCTGACGTTCTTCTGCTACACGGCCCTGCTGCTCGGCGGCGCTGCGACGATCTTCGGCCCGGTGCTCGGATCGGTGATCTTCTTCGCGGGCCGGATCGGCATCAAGTACACCGCCGCGGCATACGTCCCGGACAGCATCATGAACAACCAGCAGACGGAGCAGTTCTCCTACATCGTCGTTGGTGTGGCGCTGATGCTGATCGTGATCTTCCGACCACAAGGCATCCTGGGCAACAAGAGGGAGCTGCAGTTCAATGTCTGACCAGATGGCTGACCCCAAGGTCGCGCGAGAGCTCGCGGACCCCGCGGCACGGCAGGCCCTGACCTCCGGTTTCGAGGCCACCCCCGGTGCCAGCAAGCCCGACCCGATCCTGCTCGTCAACAACATCGTGCGGCAGTTCGGCGGCATGACCGCGGTCGACGTGCAGCACCTCGAGGTGCAGCGCGGCCTGATCACGGCCCTGATCGGGCCGAACGGCGCCGGCAAGACGACGTTCTTCAACCTGATCACCGGCTTCGACAAGCCGACCACGGCCGGCAAGGGCGCGCACTGGGCCTTCGACGGCCGGACGCTCGACAAGACCTCGGCGTCGAGCGTGGCCCGGGCCGGCATGGTCCGCACCTTCCAGCTGACCAAGGCGCTCAGCGCGATGACCGTCATCGACAACATGATGCTAGGGGCGCAGAACCAGGCCGGTGAGAACCTCTTCAAGTCGTTGTTCCGCAGCTCCTGGGGCAGGCAGGAGAAGGAGATAGAGGCCAAGGCCGACGAGCTCCTGGAGCGCTTCAAGCTGTACGAGAAGAAGAACGACTACGCCGGCAGCCTGTCGGGTGGTCAGCGCAAGCTGCTCGAGATGGCTCGGGCACTGATGAGCGACCCGAAGATGATCATGCTCGACGAGCCGATGGCGGGCGTGAACCCCGCGCTCACCCAGTCGCTGCTCGGGCACATCCAGAACCTCCGCGACGAGGGCATGACCGTGCTCTTCGTCGAGCACGACATGCACGTCGTACGCCACATCTCCGACTGGGTGGCGGTGATGGCAGAAGGCCGCCTGGTCGCCGAGGGCTCCGCCGACACGGTGATGTCCGACCCGGCCGTGATCGACGCCTACCTCGGTGCGCACCACGACACCGACCTCGGTGACGACGCGCTGCTGTCGGACGAGGCACTGGAAGAGATCGCCGAAGAGGTGGCCGCCGAGGACGCCGATCGTCAGGCCGAGGAAGAGGCGGAGGGACTGCGATGACCGAGCAGCAGCAGAGTGGTGGAGTCGCGACGCAGACGCAGAAGCCGGTGGTCGAGGCCAAGGACGTGGTCGCCGGCTACATCCCCGGCGTCAACATCCTCAACGGGTGCAGCCTGGTCGCCTACCCGGGCGAGATGATCGGCATCATCGGTCCGAACGGCGCTGGCAAGTCGACGCTGCTCAAGGCGATGTTCGGCCTGGTCAAGGTGCACTCCGGATCGGTGACGCTCGGTGACCGCGACATCACCAACCTGCGCACCAACCAGCTGGTCGAGATGGGGGTCGGCTTCGTCCCGCAGACCAACAACGTCTTCCCCTCGCTGAGTATCGAGGAGAACCTCCGGATGGGCCTCTACCTGCGGCCCAAGAAGATTCGCGAGCGCCTGGATGCCATGTGGGACCTCTTCCCGGTGCTGCACGACCGCCGCAACCAGAGTGCCGGCGCGCTGTCGGGGGGCGAGCGGCAGTCCCTGGCGATGGCCCGGGCGCTGATGATGGAGCCGTCCGTCCTGCTGCTGGACGAGCCGTCGGCGGGCCTGTCGCCGGTGCGTCAGGACGAGACGTTCCTGCGCACCCGCCGGATCAACAAGACCGGCGTCTGCGTCGTCATGGTCGAGCAGAACGCCCGCCGTTGCCTGCAGATCTGCGACCGCGGTTACGTGCTCGACCAGGGGCGGGACGCTCACACGGGCACCGGCCGCGACCTGGCCAACGACCCCAAGGTGATCGCGCTCTACCTGGGCACGCTCGCCAAGGACGTCGACGAGGAGCGCGACTCGCACTGACCCTAGGGGGTCGTGGCGTCCTCCACGAAGCAGGCGGTGGCGCGGGTGGCCTCGGACGTTGGATGGTCTTCTCCGTCCTGGCGACGGCATCTTCAAGTGGCGGCATCGCGCACCCCTGCGGCGAGAACGACTTCGCTGTTGTGGTGGGGGTGAGGTCGAGGTGGGTGCTGCGACGGCCGGAGATGAGGAAGGGCCCCGGACCGTGAGGTCCGGGGCCCTTCTCGTACCAGGTGCTGGGTGTTACTTCGAGCCCTCGACCGTGCTGCTGAGCTCGTTCTTGTTGTCGGCGGTGTACTTGTAGATGCCGACGAAGGCCGACGAGGGGTCGTTCTCCTTGTCGATCGGGCCGATACCCGAAGGTCCGGTGTACCGGATCTCCTTGCCGTCCTCGAGGAGGGCGACGCAGTCGGCGTAGGTGGTGCACTCCTCGCCATCGGTGGCCCCCGAGACGTCCGCGTAGTTGTCGCGAACCGTCTGCGAGTCCGTCGCCTTGCCCTTGACGGCGGCGAGCGCGGCCAGGATGGTCGCGTCGTACGACTCGGCGGAGTAGGAGTAGTCCTTCAGGGGCTTGCCGTCAGCCTGCTCGGCCCAACCGCTCACGCGCTCCTTGAAGGTGGCGTCCGGGTCGGCGCCGGGGATCGTGCCCTGAGCACCCTCGAGGGTGCCCTTCTCGAAGTCCTTGCTGAAGTCGGACGTGTTGCCGTCGGACAGGTAGACCTTCGACATGTCCCAGCCCTGCGAGGCGAGCTCGGGGATGATCGACTTCGTCTCGTCGAACGCGAGCACGACGATCGCGTCCGGCTTGGAGGCGAGCACACCGCTGACCTCGGCCGAGAACGTCGTCTGGCCGGCGGGGAACTCGTCGCCCTGGCCCTTGCAACCGTAGGTGCAGGAGCCACCGGAGGCCTTGACCGTCTCCTCGACGACGTTGCGGAGGCCGGTGCCGTAGGTGTCGTTGAACACCAGGAAGCCGACCTTCGAGAAGCCGTCGGTGGAGATCAGGGTGCCCAGTGCGTTGCCCTGGACGCCGTCCGGCGGGGCGGTACGGAAGTACCACGGCGAGTAACCGCTGAGGTCGACGGCCGTGTTGGCCGGCGAGACCTCGGTGATCTTGTTGTCGGCGAAGGTGTCGACGACGTTCAGCGAGACGCTGGACGAGGCGGCGCCGATGACCACGGACGGCTTGCTGGCGACCAGCGTGCCAGCCGACGCGGTGGAGACCGACATGTCCGTCGAGTCGCCGGAGTCCTGGATGTCGTGGCATGCCTGGGCGCCGTTGACGCCGCCAGCCGCGTTGATGTCCGAGACGGCCAGGCCGACACCGGAGATCTCCGGGGGGCCGAGGAACGCGAGGTTACCGGTCAGCGGCAGGATGCCACCCACGCGGAAAGTGTCGGCGCTGGTCTGGTTGGGCGCGCACTTGTCGTTGGTGAACGAGTCAGCTGCGGCAGCCGAGTCGGACGCCGACGGTGAGTCGCTTGCCTCCGGGGCGGCGTCGCCGCCGTCCGAGTCAGAGCCGCAGGCGGTCAGGGCGAGGCCGAGGACGGCTGTGCCCGCCATCAGCCTTACCCAGTTGGTCTTGGTTCGATTCACGGGGTGAACCTTTCTGTCGCGTTGATGCACTACACCGCGCCCGCCCTACCGATTGGTTGGGCATAGCCATGCCACCGTAGGACTGGCCGTGGGGCCCGGTGTGTTACGGCACCCTGTCGTTAGCGAACCGTTACGTCAATGAAGCGCGCCAACAAACGCCACCAGGATCGGTGCCACGAGCAGCGCGGGCAACAGGTCGGCCACCGGGATCTCTCGGACGCGGAGCAGGCGCAGGGCGACGCCCACGAGCAGCAGCCCACCCGTGGCCGTGATCGCGGCCAGGTGCGCGTCGGGGAGCACGTCGCCGAGCGCCAGCCCGAGCAGGGTCAGGCTGCCCTGCACGGCGATGATCGTGACGACGCTGGCGGCGACCCCCCAGCCGAAGGACGCCGCGAACGCGATGGCGGCGAACCCGTCGAGCGCGGACTTGAGGATGAGCTGGTCGGCGCCGTTCCCGAGCCCGTCGTTGATGGAGCCGAGGATCGTGAGCGGTCCGGTGCAGAAGATCAGTGACGAGACCACGAAGCCCTCGATGAAGCGGTGCCGGTCTGCTGAGGTGGCGTCGCCGGCGAGCCGGGTCTGCAGCCAACCGCCCAGGGACTCCACGCGGGACTCCAGGCGCAGCAGCGACCCGACGATGCCCCCGATCAGCAGCGCGCCGAGCACGATCAGCATCGGCGCGCTGTCGCCCACGAAGTCGGAGAGGTCGGCGTCGAGCGCGGCCATGGCCGACGTACCCGCGATCAGCAGCGTCACCAAACCCAGCGAGTCCGTCACCACGTCGCGGGTGCGCACCGGCAGTCGGTTGCCCAGGAGCACTCCGATCACGCTGCCGACGAGCACGGCGGCGACGTTCACGACGGTTCCGAGGCCTGGGATCACGGGACTCCTCTGACAGGACTGGGAGGCTGAGCGTAGTGTCTACCGCTGGAGCCGCGTTCGGGGGACACGGAGGCGCGGCAGCCTGTGGAAGGTCGGAATAGGCATGGCGCGATGAATCGCTCCCTGGTGTCGCTCCGCTCGGTGACCCCCGAGGACGCGCGACACCTCGCGGAGGTGTGGACCGACGTCATCCGTCGGGTCGGACCCGAGGACCAGGCGATCGACATGGAAGCCGTGGTCATCGACGTCCTGGCGTCCGACCACCAGCGGATCATCGTCGCCGAGTACGACGGGAAGTTCGCGGGCGCGATCCACCTCGAGCACACGACGATGTCCGCGATCAACCGCGAACCAATCGTCCGGGCGCTGTCGCCGCACGTGCTCGCGCCGTACCGACGCCGCGGCATCGGCACCGCGCTGATGGAGTCGGCCGTGACCTGGGCCGAGGAGCTCGGCATCGCGCACGTCGCGACGGCCGCCGTCGCCGGCTCCCGCGACGCCAACCGCTTCATGGCCCGGATCGCGCTGGGCCCGTACGCCGTACTCCGGGTCGCCACGACCCACGCGGTCCGCAGCCGCCTGAGCGCGCACCGCCGGCCCGCGGGCGCCGGCCACGGCAAGCAGCTGACCCAGGTGCTCGCCGCCCGCCGCTCGTTGCGCAAGAGCCGGGCGGCCGCGGAGAGCTAGCGGAGACGCGTCAGCGGCTCCGCTGATGGTGGTCGAGCAAGCCGCGCGACTGAGGGGCGAGGTCGCGACTGGCGTGTCGAGACCCGGTGAGCTGAAGACCAGCCTCAGTCTTGGAAGCGCTCGCTGGGCAGCAGCGCGCAGGTGATGCGCGAGGTGCAGACCCGCTTGCCGCGCTCGTCGGTGATGACGACCTCGTACGTCGCCATGGTGCGGCCCAGGTGGATCGCGGTCGCGACGCCGGTGACCGTGCCCGTGGTGGCGGAGCGGTGGTGGGTCGCGTTGATCTCGATGCCCACGGACCGCTTGTCGGGGTGCGCGTGCACCGCCGAGCCGACCGATCCCAGCGTCTCGGCGAGCACCACCGAGGCGCCGCCGTGCAGCAGGCCGTGGGGCTGGGTGTTGCCCTCCACCGGCATGGTGCCGACGACCCGCTCGGCCGAGATCTCGGTGAGCTCGATGCCCATCTTCTCGTTGAGGCCGCGTACGTCCTCCGGCATCGCCGCAATGTAGTCCGTCACCGACATCTCGTTGCTCATGGTGCCATTCTGGCTGTCGGCGGTCGCGGATAGAGTCGGCGGGTGCCTCGCCTCCTGCTCCTCGACGGTCACTCGCTCGCCTATCGCGCGTTCTTCGCGCTCCCGGTCGAGAACTTCTCGACCACGACCGGGCAGCACACCAATGCGGTCTACGGCTTCACCTCGATGCTGATCAACGTGCTGCGCGACGAGCAGCCCACCCACGTCGGGGTCGCGTTCGACGTGTCGCGCCAGACGTTCCGGCTGGCGGAGTACTCCGAGTACAAGGCGAAGCGCAACAAGACCCCCGGGGAGTTCAGCAGCCAGCTGCCGCTGATCGAGGAGGTGCTCAACGCGTTGCGCATCCCGTTCCTGAAGAAGGACGGCTACGAGGCTGACGACATCATCGCCACCCTCGTCACCCAGGCGCTCGAGGACGAGGAGATGGAGGTCCTGATCCTCACCGGAGACCGCGACTCCCTCCAGCTGGTCACCGACCGGTCGACGGTCCTCTACCCCATGCGCGGGGTCTCCGACCTGGCGCGGATGACGCCGACCGCGGTCCAGGAGAAGTACGGCCTGCCGCCCGCGCGCTATCCCGAGCTGGCCGCGATCGTGGGGGAGACGTCCGACAACCTGCCCGGTGTGCCCGGGGTCGGTCCGGGCTTCGCCGCCCGGTGGATCAACCAGTACGACGGCCTCGACAACGTGATCGCCCACGCCGACGAGATCACCGGCAAGAAGGGCGAGGCGCTGCGCGAGCACCTCGGCGACGTCATCCGCAACCGACACCTCAACCGCCTGGTGCGCGACCTCGACCTCGACCTCCGGCCGGCCGACCTCGTCATCCAGCCGTGGGACCGCCACGAGGTGCACACCCTCTTCGACGGTCTTGAGTTCCGGGTGCTCCGCGACCGGCTCTTCGAGACGCTCACCTCCGAGGAGGAGATCGACGACTCGGGGTTCGACCTGGCCACGTCGGTCCTCGCCAGCGGCGAGCTGGCGGCCTGGCTGGCCGAGCATGCCGCCACCGGAGAGCGGGTCGGCCTGCACGTCGCCGGCCGCTGGGGTGCCGGCACCGGCGAGGTGACCTCGCTGGCGCTCGCCACGTCGCCGGGGCCGACCACCGAGGGAGCCGCGGCCTGGATCTCGGCGGAGGACCTGGACCCCGACGACCAGACCGCGCTCGCCGGCTGGCTCGCCGACACCGCCCGCCCGAAAGTGCTGCACGATGCCAAGGGGCCGATGCTGGCCCTCGCGGCCTGGGGCCTGCCGCTCGCCGGGCTGGCCCGCGACACGGCGCTCTCGGCGTACCTCGCGCGCCCCGATCAGCGCTCCTACGACCTCGCCGACCTCACGGTGCGCTACCTCAAGCGCGAGCTCAAGCAGGGCGGCACCGACGACGGCCAGCTGAGCCTGGGCATCGAAGCAACTCTCGATGGGCAGAGTGCATCCGGGGAGGTCGAGATGCTGCACGCCCGCGCCGTGCTCGACCTGGCCGCGGCGCTCGACGACGAGCTGGAGGAGCGCGGCGGCACGGCGCTGCTCAACGACGTGGAGCTGCCGCTGGTCGACCTGCTCGCGCAGCTCGAGCAGACGGGCATCGCGGTCGACGTCGACCACCTCGAGGCGCTGGAGAGCCACTTCGCCGCCGAGGTGCGCAAGGCGGCTGAGGACGCCTACGCCGTGATCGGCAAGGAGATCAACCTCGGCTCGCCCAAGCAGCTCCAGGTGGTGCTCTTCGACGAGCTGGACATGCCGAAGACCAAGCGCACCAAGACCGGCTACACGACCGACGCCGACGCGCTGCAGGCGCTGTACGTGAAGACCGAGCACCCGTTCCTGCTGCACCTGCTCCGGCACCGCGACGTGATCCGGCTGCGCCAGACGATCGAGGGGCTGCTCAAGACGGTCTCGGGCGACGGCCGGATCCACACGACGTTCAACCAGACGATCGCCGCGACCGGCCGCCTGTCCAGCACCGACCCCAACCTGCAGAACATCCCGGTCCGCACCGAGGAGGGACGCCGGATCCGCGAGGGGTTCGTCGTCGGCGAGGGCTTCGAGTCGCTGATGACCGCCGACTACAGCCAGATCGAGATGCGGATCATGGCGCACTTCTCCGAGGACGCGCTGCTGATCGAGGCGTTCCGCTCGGGGAGCGACTTCCACTCGATCACCGCGGCCCGGGTCTTCGACGTCCCGGCCGACGAGGTCACGCTCGAGATGCGCGCCAAGATCAAGGCGATGAACTACGGCCTCGCCTACGGGCTGTCGGCGTTCGGCCTCGGCCAGCAGCTCGGCATCGACCCGGGCGAGGCCCGCGGCCTGATGGACGAGTACTTCCAGACCTTCGGCGGCATCCGCGACTACCTCGCCGGAGTCGTCGACGAGGCCCGCCGCACCGGCTTCACCGAGACGATCATGGGGCGCCGGCGCTACTTGCCCGACTTGACCAGCGACAACCGGCAGCGGCGCGAGATGGCCGAGCGGATGGCGCTCAACGCGCCGATCCAGGGCTCGGCGGCCGACCTGATCAAGGTCGCGATGCTCGACGTCCAGCGCGAGCTGACCGCGGCCGGGCTGAAGTCGCGGATGCTGCTCCAGGTGCACGACGAGCTCGTCTTCGACGTGGCGCCGGGCGAGCGGGAGGCGCTGGAGACGCTGGTGCGCCAGCAGATGGGCGGCGCCGCCGAGCTCGCCGTACCCCTCGACGTGTCGGTCGGTTTCGGCCGCAGCTGGCACGAAGCCGCTCACTAGCGGATCCAGCTCAGCTGGCGGGTGCCGACTCCTGCTCGCTGACGGCGTGCCGGATGACGGTCAGGCTGATCCACAGCAGGGCGACGAGCAGGACGGCGTCGGTGGCGATCACCGTGGTGAGCAGCCCGCGCAGCGTCGAGGTCGTGAGGCCGATGGCGACGATCGCGACCAGGGCCGCCCACACGAGATAGACCGACCGCTGCCCCTGCCGGGCGAGGACCGAGTAGACGAGCAGCTGCAGCATCGCGAGGAGCGTCCCGAGGATCGCGAAGATCCAGAGGTTCTTCGCGATCTCGTCGTAGTCGTCGCCGCCCACGAAGATCAGCGCCAGGTCCGGTACGACGGCCGCGGCGAGGGTCACCCCGACGCCGAGGGCGGCGATGAGCGACAGGCTCGCGGTGAGAGCGCGGCGGCGGCCCTCCTGGGTGGCCATCGAGGGGAACGCGATCACGACGATGAACTGCGGCAGAAAGAGAACCGCCTTGGTGAGGATCAGCCCGCCGGCGTACAGACCCGCGTCGTGCTCGTCGAGGACGTTGCGGGCGAGCACGATGTCGACGTTCGAGAGCGCGAAGAACGCGAGCAGCACCTGCGAGTTGTGGAAGGTCTCGGCCATCACCCGCCGGAAGCCGTGGTCCTCGCTGTGCACCCCCGGGTCGCGCGGTCGGCGCAGCAGCCACCAGCCGGCGATGACCGGCGCGCAGGCGCCGATGCCGATCCCGACCAGGGCGGAGAACTCGGTGGGCCGCCAGGCGATCAGGGCCGTGCCGATGAACAGGCGCGGCACGCCGCTCAGGATGTAGAGCACGGACAGCGCCGCCCAGCGCCGCTCGCCCTGGAGGATCCCGGCCTGCGCGCCCATGATCGTGAACGGCACCGACACCACGGAGACGAGCGCCGCGGTGGCCATGCTGTCGAGGCGCAGGATCTGGTTGAGGAGCGGGGTCAGCACCAGCAGCAGGACGCCGAGGGCAGCGGCCGCGCGGTAGGTGACCCCGAGGATCGTCCGCTCGATCTGCGCCACATGGCCCGGCTCCGCGGCGATCCGCCGGGCGGCGGTCGCCTGGAGCCCGAGCTGGAGCACGGCGACGACCAGGATCGTCGCCATCAGGCCGGCGAACGCGCCGTACGACTTCGGACCCAGGATGCGCGCGGCCACCATGGTGAACGCGTAGGTGGCGACGTTCATGACACCCATCGCGATCGCGATCGAGCCGCCACCGGCGAGCAGCGATCGAATCCGGGACGGCGGTGAGCTCACGGGAGGGAAGCGTATGCGACTCGGCTCGCGACGGCGCGTCCGGGACGTGCCACCCCTAGACTTCCCGCCGTGAGTCCCGCCGAGGCCGTCGTCCGCTCGATGCGGCCCCGCCAGTGGGTCAAGAACGTGCTCGTGGTCGCCGCGCCCGTGGCGGCCGGGGACATCGGCGAGCCCGGTGTCCTGGGCGCGACGGTGGTCGCGTTCGTCTCCTTCTGCCTCGCCTCGTCCGCGGTCTACCTGGTCAACGACTGCGTCGACCGGGAGGCCGACCGGGTTCACCCGCGCAAGCGGTTGCGACCGATCGCGGCGGGCGAGCTGTCGGTGGGGGCAGCGGTCGCGGTGGCGGTCGCGCTCGCGGCGCTGGCCGCGGCACTCGCATACGCTGCGACCTGGCAGCTCCTCGTCCTGGTGATCGCCTACCTCGCCGTCCAGCTCCTGTACTCGACCTGGCTCAAGCACGAGCCGGTCATCGACCTGATGCTCGTCGCGGCGGGCTTCCTGATGCGGGCCGTCGCCGGCGGGCTCGCGGCGTCCCTCGAGATCTCCGACTGGTTCCTCCTGGTCGCCGGCTTCGGCTCGCTCTTCATGGTCGCCGGCAAGCGCTACTCCGAGCTGCACACGCTCGGCAGCGAGGCCGGCACCCGGCGCTCGCTGGTGCGCTACACGGCGTCGTACCTCCGCTTCGTGTGGAGCACGGCCGCCGGCGTCACCATCGCCGGCTACAGCCTGTGGGCCTTCAGCAACCCGACCAGCGGGAGCCTGCCGTGGCTGGCGCTCTCGATCATCCCGTTCGTGGGCGCGCTGTTGCGCTACGCCGTCGACATCGACGCCGGCACGGCGTCCGAGCCGGAGGACATCGTCTGGCGGGACCGGGTCCTCCAGGGCATCGGTGTCGTGTGGCTGGTCGTCCTGACCCTGGGGATCCTCGATGTCTGACGAGTCCGAGGTGCTCACCGGCTGGGGTCGTACGGCGCCGAGCGCCGGCCGGGTCCGCCGCCACGCCGGGCCCGACGCGGTCGCCGACCTCCTGCGCGACGCCGGGCCGCGGGGCCTGATCGCTCGCGGGCTCGGGCGCTCGTACGGCGACCCGGCGCAGAACGCCGGGGGAGTCGTGCTCGACCCGCTGCCCTCGATCATCGACGAGCCCGCCGCCGACGGCACGGTCCGGGTCTCGGCGGGCACCAGCCTGCACGACCTCATGCGCTTCCTCCTGCCCCGTGGTCGGTTCGTGCCGGTCACCCCCGGGACGCGTTACGTCACGATCGGCGGCGCGATCGCCTGCGACGTCCACGGCAAGAGCCACCACGTCACCGGCAGCTTCGGCGACCAGGTGGTCTCGCTCGACCTGGTGCTCCCGGACGGCACGTTGCGCACCGTCGGTCCCGTCCACGACCCTGAGCTCTACTGGGCCACGGTCGGCGGCATGGGCCTGACCGGGGTGATCGTCTCGGCCGTGCTGCGGACCATCGCCGTCGAGACCGGCTACCTCGACGTCACCACGCAGCGGCTGCCGGACCTCGACGCGGTGCTCGCCGAGATGGCCGGGTCCGACGACGACTTCACCTACTCCGTCGCGTGGATCGACACCGAGGCCAAGGGCAGCTCGCTCGGCCGCTCGGTCCTGTCACGAGGAGAGCACGCGACCCTCGACCAGCTCGCGGGTGCTGCCGCCGCGCACCCGTTGGCGGTCCCCACGGCGCCCCGGCTGACGGTGCCGTTCGCGCCGCCGTTCAGCCTGGTGACCAGGCCGACCGTCCGTGCGTTCAACGAGGCGTGGTTCCGCAGGGCACCGCAGTTCCGCGCGGGCGAGATCCAGAGTGTCTCGGCGTTCTTCCACCCGCTCGACGGGGTGGCGCACTGGAACCGCCTCTACGGGCCGCACGGGCTCCTCCAGTACCAGTTCGTGGTCCCGGAGGACCGCGCCGACGTCGTACGGCGCATCCTGGAGGAGGTCGCCGCCGACAAGCACACGACGTTCCTGGCGGTGCTCAAGCGCTTCGGCCCGGGCAGCTCCGGCTGGCTGTCCTTCCCGACGGCCGGGTGGACGCTCGCGATCGATGCGCCGACCCGGCCGGGCCTGGTCGGTCTCCTGGCGCACCTCGACGAGCAGGTGGCGGAGGCCGGCGGCCGGATCTACCTCGCGAAGGACGCCCGGCTGCGCCCGGAGCTGATGTCGACGATGTATCCCCGGCTTGCCGAGTTCCGTGAGCTGCGCGAGCGGCTCGACCCACACCACCGCCTCCAGTCTGACCTCTCCCGACGCCTCGCCCTCTGACGAAAGCCGCCCCATGATCAACGCACTCGGCCAGCCCCAGACCGTCCTCCTGCTCGGCGGGACCAGCGACATCGCGCTGGCGCTCGCGCGCGCCTGGGCACGCAACGGCTCGCCCGAGGTGATCCTCGCGGCGCGGCCGGGGGAGCGGCGCGACCGAGCGGCCGCCGGACTCGCCGACCTGGGCCTGCGCGTGGAGGCCGTCGACTTCGAGGCGGAGGCCACGGGCGATCACCCGGCCCTCATCGAGTCGATCGCCGCCTCTCGCGACATCGACGTGGCCGTCATCGCCTTCGGGGTGCTCGGTGACGAGGAGCAGTCGTGGCAGGACCACGAGACGGCGGCCCGGCTCGCCGAGGTCAACTACGTGGCGCCGGTCAGTGTCGGCGTCTGCCTGGCGCAGGTGATGCGTCGCCAGGGGCACGGCGTGATCGTCGCGCTGTCGTCGGTCGCCGGCGAGCGGGTCCGCCGCTCGAACTTCGCGTACGGCGCCTCGAAGGCCGGCATGGACGGCTTCTTCCTCGGGCTCGGCGAGGCGCTGCGCGGGAGCGGTGCGCGGGTGCTCGTCGTACGCCCCGGGTTCGTGCACACCAAGATGACCGAGGGGCGCGAGGCCGCTCCGCTCTCCGTCACTGCCGAGCAGGTCGCCGACGCCGTGACGACGGCGGTCGCGAAGGGCGACGACCTGATCTGGGTGCCCAAGGCGATGCGAGGCGTGATGTCCGGTCTGCGCCACGTGCCACGGCCCCTCTTCCGCAAGCTCCCGATCTGAGTGCAGGTGCGCGCCCTCCGACTCGTGCCGGCGGCGTGGGCGTGCGCCCTCGCTCTGCTGATGCTCGGGCCGGCGCTCGGGCCGGGCTACGTGCTCACCTTCGACATGGTGTGGGTGCCCGACCTCGCCGTGCGCAGCGACTTCCTCGGGCTCGGCCCGGCGCTGCCGCGCGCCGTCCCCTCGGATCTCGTCGTCGCGCTCGCCGACCAAGTGGTGCCGGGGATGCTGCTCCAGAAGGCGGTCCTCCTCGGCGCGCTGTTCGCCGGCGGCCTGGGCGCGGCCCGCCTGGTCGGCCCGTCGGTGCTCGCCCGGCTCGTGGCGGTCAGCGTCTACCTGTGGAGCCCGTACGTCGTGGAGCGGCTCTGGCTCGGTCATTGGCCGGTGCTGCTCTGTTGGGCGGTGCTGCCGTGGCTGGTCCGCGAGGCGGTCCGCTACCGCGACGACGGCCGGATCGGCGCGGCCCTGCCCCTCCTCCTGCTGGTCGGGAGCCTCAGCGCCAACGCCGGCCTGATGTCGGCCGTGACGCTCTTGGCCGTCGGCCTCACTGCCAGGCGTGGCGCCGCCGTACGACTGCTGCTGCTCGTCGCAGCCGTGAACGCGCCCTGGGTCGTCGCCGGCCTGCTGCACGCAGACGCCGCCACGACCGTGGGCACGGGGGTCTTCGCCCTGCGCGGCGAGGGCTCCCTGCCCGCACCACTCACGGCGCTGTCCCTCGGCGGGATCTGGAACGCGGCCGTCGTGCCCGGCAGCCGCGAGTCCGTGCTCGCCTGGGTGTCGCTGCACGTGCTGGTTGCGCTGGCGGTGGCCGGCGTACGTCCCGCGCGGCGCCGCCTCGGAAGGCGTACGGCGGGAGCGCTGCTCGTGCTCTGGGCCGTCGGGGTCGGCGTCGCGCTCTGGTCCTGGGCCGCTCCCGGCTCGCTCGGCTGGTTCGCCGCGCACGTCCCGGGGGGCGGGGTCCTCCGCGACGGGTCCCGCGGACTGGCGCTCGCGGCGCCGCTGACGGCGGTGCTGGTGGCTGCCGGCGCGGAGCGGGCCGCCGAGAGGGCACGTGTCGCGAGCGGCGAGCTGGTTGCCCGGGTGCTCGTGGGGATCGGCGCGGCGCTCTTCCCCCTCGTGATGCTCCCCGACGCTGCCTGGGGGATCTCGGGCGAGCTCGCCCCGGCGACGTACCCCGACGACTATGCGGCCGCCCGCGACGTGCTCACGGACCCGCCTCCCGGGGATCTGCTCGTGCTCCCCTTCACCAGCTATCGCGCCCCGGACTGGAACCACGGTCGCCGGGTGCTCGACCCGCTGCCCCGCTATCTCCAGCCCAACTACCTCGTCAACGACCAGCTCCTCGTCGACGGCGTGGTCGTCCCGGGAGAGGACCCGCGTACGCCGCAGGTGCTTGACGCGCTCGCCCAGCCCGACCCGGCGACCCGATCGGCGGCGCTCGAGGCGCTCGGCATCGGCATCGTCGCCCGGGAGCTCGACGTCGCGACCACATCGGCGTACGACGCAGAGCTGGCCGGCCGTACCGCCTACCGGGGCGACGACCTGGAGCTGATCGCGCTCGCGGCGCCGTCAGAGCGGGAGCCCGGGTCAGGGTCGCGAGCAGCGGTCGCGCTCGCCTGGGCCGGGTTCGCCGCGGTCCTTGTTACCGCCGCGTGTAACGGGATTCACAACATCTGGCGCGCAAACCCCCGAAAGCGTCGCCGGAAGTGATACGTTCTGCGCCGAACAGGGAGGGAATTACGTGCAGACTATTCTCATCGGTGGCATCAGCCTGCTGGTCGGCGGCGGTATGGCCGGGGCGGCGATCTTCGGCGTCGTCGACTCCCAGACCCAGGCGCCCAGCAAGTCACCCGCGAGCGTGACCAACCCGGTCCTCAACTACGGCGAGACCCAGTAGCGCCTTCTCGATCTCAGCTTTCGACAACGTCCTGGTCATTGACCAGGACGTTTTGTCGTGCCGACGCCACGACGTGGGCGAACGCCGCCTGTGAGTGCTCCCAGGTGAACCCGTAGCTGTGCTCGAGCGCGGCCTTGGCCAGGACCTGGCGGCCCCGGTCGTCGCGCAGCAGCGCACCCAGGGCGGAGGCCAGCTGGCTCGGGGTGTCGACGAGCACGCCGGTCACTCCGTCCGCGATCGACTCGCGGGTGCCGCCGGCGCTCCGGTAGGCGACCGTCGGCGTCTGGTGCGCCGCGGCCTCGCCCACGACCAGGC
This sequence comes from Nocardioides endophyticus, assembly GCF_039543845.1. Classification (NCBI taxonomy): domain Bacteria; kingdom Bacillati; phylum Actinomycetota; class Actinomycetes; order Propionibacteriales; family Nocardioidaceae; genus Nocardioides; species Nocardioides endophyticus. The sequence goes on from NZ_BAABKN010000036.1 coordinate 250,991, forward strand.
CCCACCCCTCCTTCAGCGAGGGGAGGGCCATCAGCCACGACTCCTCGTAGATCTCCTGCTTGCGCACCTCGCTGACGTGCCCCTCGAACACCACGGTCCCGGCCGCGACCAGGTCGGCAGCGTAGGCGTGCAGCTCGGCCTCCCACCACCCGTCGCCGACGATCCGCAGCCGCAGGTCCGGGAACTCGGCCACCAGTGAGCGGGCAGCGTCGACGGCGTGCTCGACCTGCTTGTGCGGGACCAACCGGCCCACCACGCAGATGGAGGGGTACGTCGTCTTGCGGGTGTGCGTCGACACGACCGGTTCGGTCCCGTTGTGCACGACCGCTACCCGCGGGCCGGTGACGCCGAGCTCGCGCAGCTCCGCACGCGTGGCGCGGGAGACGACGACGTACTGCCGGCCGCGGTAGAGGCGCGGCGCGACCCGGCTCTCGATCCACCACCCGACCTTGCCGAAGAGCCCGGGGTAGACGACCGGCCACTGCTCGCGGTGCACGTGGTGGACCAGCACGACCACCGGCTTGCGGGTGCCGAGGGTGGTGAAGAAGGGGAGCCCGTTCTGGACGTCGACGACGACGTCGACGCGCCCCAGCTGGCGCCGCAGCAGCGCCCAGACGCCGAGCAGGTAGACCGAGAGCTTCGAGCCGCGGCGCACGTAGCGGACGCCGTCGACGACCTCGTCGGGCGCGGCGCCGGCGTACGCGACCGTGAAGATCGTGACCTGGCAGCCGCGGGCGGACAGTCCCGCGGCCACCTTCTCCAGGTAGCGCTCCGCGCCCCCGCCCTCGGGGTTGCGGCCGTCGCGCCAGCTGAAGAAGGCGACGTGGCAGTCGCGCAACGAGGCGTCCTGGACGGGTGGCACCCGCCGAGGTTACCCGTCAGTCGGTTTCGCCGTGTGACCTCGGTTATTGTTCGGCGCATGTCCAGCCCGACGACGAGTTCGCCCGCGACTCCGTCGCCGGATCCGACCTCCGAGAGGGGTGCGCCCGGGGTCGGTCCCTGGCGCGCGGACCTGCGCCGCTCGGTGCGGTTGATGGCTGACTTCCGCCAGGAGCAGGCCGATCCCGCCCGCTTCTACTCGGCCCTCGCGGCCGACTCGGTGGGCCAGCTGTCGGGCTACCTGGACCTCTCCGGCGGCACCGTGCTGGACGTCGGCGGCGGCCCCGGCTACTTCCGCGACGCGTTCGAGGCCGCAGGCTCGACGTACTGGGCGTTGGACGCCGACGTCGGCGAGCTCTCGGGACTGGGCTCGATCCCGCGGGGCACCGTGCTGGGCGACGGCATGAACCTGCCGTTCCGCGACGGCGCGGTCGACCTCTGCTACTCCTCCAACGTCCTCGAGCATGTCTCCCGGCCGTGGGAGATGGCCGACGAGATGCTCCGCGTGACCCGTCCGGGCGGCATCGCCTTCATCTCCTACACGGTCTGGTACGGCCCGTGGGGCGGTCACGAGACCTCGCCGTGGCACTACCTCGGCGGGGCGCGGGCACGCCGCCGCTACGCCGCCCGCCAGGGCCACGAGCCCAAGAACAAGTACGGCGAGTCGCTCTTCGCGGTCACCGTCCAAGACGGGATCGCGTGGGCCCGCCGCCAGCAGGCTGGCACCGTGCTCGACGTGATCCCGCGCTACAACCCGCGATGGACCTACTGGCTGACCCGCGTGCCCGGCGTACGAGAGCTCGCCACCTGGAACCTCGTCATCGTGGTGCGCAAGGCGTGAGCAACCAGGACACCACGCCTCCGCAGCAGCGAGGCCGGGCGACGTCACGCCTGCGGATGGTCGGGTACGCCGCCATCCTCACTGCGATGGCCTTCTCGCAGTCGGCCGGCCGGATGGTCGCGGACACCAAGTTCGACCTCATGACGCACCCGCGGGGCTTCCTCGCCGGAGCGATGCGGCTGTGGGACCCGCTCGCGGCGTTCGGGCAGATCCAGAACCAGGCCTACGGCTACCTCTGGCCGATGGGGCCGTTCTTCGTCCTCGGCGAGCTGGCCCACGTGCCCGAGTGGGCGATCCAGCGCGCGTGGTGGAGCGTGCTGCTGTGCCTGGCGTTCTTCGGGATCGTCCGGCTCGCCCAGCAGCTCGACCTCGGTTCGCCGCGGACCCAGGTCGTCGCCGGCTTCGCCTATGTGCTGACCCCGCGGATCACCACCCTGCTCGGCGGCACCTCGATCGAGGTGTGGCCGATGGCGCTCGCGCCGTGGGTGCTGATCCCGCTGGTGCGCGGCAGCCGTGAGGGCTCCGTACGCCGGGCCGCGGCGGTCAGTGCCCTGGTGGTGGCCACCTGCGGAGGAGTCAACGCGATCGCGGTCGCGGCCGTCCTCCCGCTCGGTGTCATCTGGCTGCTCACGCGGGCGGCCGGACCGCGCAAGTGGCGGCTGCTGGGCTGGTGGACGCTCTTCACCGGCCTCGCCACGCTGTGGTGGAGCCTCCCGCTGCTGGTGATGGGGCGCTACAGCGCGCCGTTCCTCGACTACATCGAGAACGCCACCGTCACCACGGTGCCCACCGACCTTGCCCGGACCTTAGCCGGCACCTCGGACTGGGTCGCCTACTTCGCCGGCATCGACTACCCGGCCGGCCAGCAGCTGGTCACGTCCTTCCTCCTGCTCCAGGCCGCGGCGGTGGCGGCGTTCGGACTGGCCGGGGTCGGGTTACGCAGCAACCCGCACCAGCGGTTCCTCGCGTGGGGTGTGCTGGTCGGCATCGCGCTGGTCGGTTTCGGCTACGCGGGTGACCTGTCGGGATTCCTCGCCGGCGACCGCCAGGCGTGGCTGGACGGCACGCTCGCGCCGCTGCGCAACCTGCACAAGTTCGACGTCGTACTCCGGATCCCGTTGATCCTCGGGCTCGCGCACGCGCTGACGTCCCTGCCGGCGCTCGTGGGAGGTCGGCGCGATCGCTCCTCGGTCTGGGCGGTCCGAGCGCTGGCGACCGCTGCCGTGCTCGCCGTCGCCGTTACCGCACTGCCCTGGGCGCAGGACCGCATCGCGCCGCGCGAGGGCGTCCTCGAGGTGCCCGACTACTGGAGCGATGTCGCGCGCTACCTGCACGAGCACGACGACGGCACCGTCTCGTTGGTGATCCCCGCGTCGGCGTTCGGCGTCTACTCGTGGGGCAACGTGCACGACGACATCATGCAGGGCTTGGCAGAGAGTCCGTGGGCGGTGCGCAACGTCATCCCGCTGGCGCAGCCGGGCAACGTCGCCTTCCTCGACGCCGTCACCCGGACCATCGAGTCGGGGCGGCCGAGCGACTCCCTCGCCACCGTGCTTGCGACCAACGGCGTCGGCCGACTCGTCGTCCGCAACGACCTCGACCGGTTCGAGACCGGCGCGCCGGACCCGGCGTACGTCGAGCGAGTGCTGGTCGGCTCCGCGGGCATCAGTCTCGCGGAGTCCTTCGGACCACGCGTCGGCGCAGCGGCTGTCGATGACGTCGAGACGCCTGAGGGGGACGTCCGCGTGGTCACCGGCACCGGGATCGCCGCGGAGGTCGGGTCGGTCGACGTCTACGACGTCGCGGGGGCGCGCTCCGTGACGCTCAACGACCCGCTACCGCTGGCCGGCGACCCGGGAAGTGGCTTCCAGACCGAGCCCGCCGGTCTCGGCGCGGGGCCCTTCCTGCTGGCCGACGACACCACGGGCGACGAGGGCGGCGCCGTGCTGACGGACGGGAACAAGCGCCGCGAGGTCAACTTCGCTGCCGTCCGCGCCAACCGCTCGGCCACGATGCCCGCGATCCAGCCCTATCGCCTCAACGGCCCCGAGCACCAGCACCGCATCCTCCGCGACCCCGACCGGTGGCAGACCGTCGAGACCTGGGCCGGGGACGTGTCGTCGGCGGACGCGAGCTCCTCGCAGGCGTACGCCGACGCGCTGCCACCCCTCGAGGTCGGCGCGCATCCCGGTGCCGCGCTCGACCACGACCTGGCCACGGCCTGGCGCTCCGGGCGGCAGGCCGAGCCGGTGGGGCAGTGGTGGCAGGAGCGCTTCACCGAGCCCGTCTCGGTGCCGCAGGTGCGGGTGACGCTCGCCGCAGGCTCGGCGCCCGTCGAGCGGCTGGTCATCCAGTCCGGGGAGGAGTCGGTCCTCGTGCCCGCACCCGCTCCTGGCGGCTCGCGGACCTACTCGACGCGGTTCACCGGTGCCGAGCTGCTCCGGATCACCGCTGCCGGCCCGGGGGCCGATCTCGTGGGCTCGTTCTCGCTCGCGGAGGTCGAGGTGCCCGGCGTCGTGGCCCAACGGTTCCTGGATCTCCCGCAGCCCGACGAGCGCCAGCCGGTCGCGGCGATCCTGCTGGAGCGAGACCCCGATCGCGCCGCCTGCGCGGAGGTCGGTACGGCGTTCCCCTGCGACAACTCACTGATCGCTCCGGGCGAGGACGGGGACACCCTGGCGCGCCGGTTCCAGTCGTCGTTCGCCGACACCTACGAGCTCTCGGCGACCGGGTCGCTCCGCCGTACCGCGGACGCGAGCGCACTCCTGGCCTCCGGGGCCCGGATCACCAGCGACGCCGTCGTGCGCGATGTCGCCGAGGGCCCCGTCGCACTCGCCGACGGTGATGACGGCACCTCGTGGGTCTCGCAGTCGACCGACGAGACCGTCCGCATCGAGTTCCCGGACCGGCGCCGGATCGACACCCTGGAGCTGACGGTCGACCGCGGCGCGCCGGTATCGCTGCCGACCCGGGTCGAGCTGACGTCGGGGGACCGGCAGCGGGTGCTGCCGGTCGACGACGACGGCGTCGTCCGGGTCCCGGGCTGGCGGGTGGACGAGCTCGAGCTGCAGGTGCGCAAGGTCGACCGCGCCTACTCGGCGTCCGGAAGCCAGTTCGTCGAGCTCCCCCCGGGCATCTCCGAGCTGGAGGTCAACGGCGAGTCGCTGAACCCCGGCACGACGATCGCGCGGTCGTTCCCCTGCGGCACCGGCCCCCGGATCGGCGTGGCCGGCGAGGTGCAGGAGACGACGTTCACGGCGAGCACCCAGGACCTGATCCGGGGGAGGAGCGTGCCGCTGCGGCTGTGCGGTTCCGACGAGGTCGCGCTCGACGCCGAGGAGACCACGTTGCTCGCCGTGCCGACGTTGCTGCGCGCGGACGCGGTGAGCCTGCGGACAGACGACGCCGAGTCGAGCCCGCTCCTGGCCGGTGTCACCGCGCACCGCGACTCCCGAGACGCCCCGGCCTCGGTGGACGTGCCCGCCCGCACGGGGGACACCGTGCTGTCGCTGCCGCAGAACGTGAACCCCGGCTGGAGGGCGACGCTCGACGGCGAGACCTTGCCCGTCGTACGGACGGACGGCTGGAAGCAGGGCTGGCGGCTGCCGGCGGGCGATGCCGGGACCGTCGAGCTGAGCTACCGCCCGGCGCTGCCGTTCGTCGTCCTGCTCGGCGTGGGCGGGCTCGGGGCGCTCGTCGTGCTGCTCGTCGCGCTCTGGCCGCGCGGAAGAGCCCGCGGTGAGGAGCAGCCCGCGCTCGTCGCCGGGACGACCGGCTTGCTCGACGTCGCCGTCGTCCTGAGCGCTGGGTCGCTCCTGGCCGGCTGGTGGGGGTTGGCCGGCGCCGCCGTCGCCCTCGTGGTGGGACGGCTGCTCGGCAGGTGGTCCGAGGCCTGGGCCTGGCTGGCCGGCCTGGCCGCGCTGATCGGCTCGCTCGCGCTGGGCTGGGACGAGATCACCGACCGGTCCTGGGCGGTGACGTGGAGCCAGGCCTGGGTGCTCGGGGGAGTGTGCTTGCTGGTCGCCGCACTCGCCGGGAACCGTCAGCGGCCGGGGCTGACCTCGCCGATCTCGAGGCGCTCGAGGCAGGCGACCCCGGACTGCACCCGGATCGTGATCGACGAGTAGGCGCCCGGGGCGGGCGTCACGAGGGTGTGCCCACCCTTCTCGAGCGGCACGTCGACCTCGCGGTCGCCGATCCCGATCGTCGCGGTGCTGTCCTCGGACGCGGCGTACCGAAGCCGGAGGAACCACTCGGGTCCGAGCACGGGTCCGTCGAGGGAGAACCTCGAGGTGGTGCGCCGGGCGGTTCCGAAGCACCCGTCGGGCCCGACGTGCGTGAGCTGCGCCCGCGCCGGTGTGAACTGGATCGGGCGGAAGGTGCCGCTGTCGTCGACGATGCGGCCCTGGTCGGTGACCGTGGTCGAGACCGACGGGCCTGGGCTGAGCATCGGGAACATGGAGCGGTAGGTGTTGGTCGGGTAGGCCAGCGGTGCCCAGAGCCAGTCCGGGACGGTCAGGTTCATCAGCTGGGCGTCGGGCTCGGCGCGCATCGAGGCCGCGACGTTGTCGTAGTAGCGCTCCGGGCTGGTGTCGGTGAGGTTGCGCAACGGGTACGACGCGGTGCTCGCCGTCGCGAGCACGAGGTACCCGATCATCGCGCTCACGGCCCACGACGGGGTCGTGATCGACCACGTCGCCGACGGGCGTGGCTCCGCTGACTGCGCGGCACCCGGCACTGACAGGAACGCCAGCCCGACCGCGAGGGAGAGCGTCAGCGCCGACTCGGTCTGGAAGCGGTAGTCCAGGGCGATCGCGCTGCCGAAGTAGATCGCGCGGCTTACCGAGATCAGGGCCGCGTTGGCCAGCAGACCCACGACCGGGATCAGCCAAGCGCGCAGGCCGTGGCGGCGGGTCATCGCCGACGCGACCACGACGACGAGCAGGACGATCCACGACAGCGCCAGCAGCAGCTGCGACGGGTGCACCTCGCTCTGCGTGACTCCCGAGACCTTCCAGTCGACGGGCCCGCCGACCGCGCCGATCGGGAAGGCGGTCCCGGCCAGCTCGCGGAGCACTCCGAAGAGGGGCTTGCTGCGCACCGAACCGGCGTCGAAGTTGAGCGCGAAGGGCACGTATGCCGCGAGGTAGGCCACGACCACGACGACCTGGGTGACCACCGCCCCGCGGTACCGGGTCCACAGCTGGCGGAGCCGGTCGGGGAAGGTACCGGCGGTGAAGTAGAGCAGCGCCACCAGCCACAGCACCGCGAAGCCGACCAACGTCCGCTCGACGAACAGCAGGCCGACGACCATCCACGCGAAGGTCGCCGCGAGCGACGTCCAGCGCGGCCGGCGCAGGTAGGCCACGAACGACGAGAGCGCCATGATGATGGCGAGCATCATCGGGATCTGGTTGACCGCGGCGGCCCACCAGATCGTCGCCGGGATCAGCATCGGCGAGAACAGGAAGATCGTCAGCGGCACGAGGACCGCCCAGCGCGCTCCGAACAGGCGCAACACCAGCCGCAGCATCGCGAGCCCGGTGAGCGCGAAGCAGACGATGATCTCGACAGCGGGATAGGTGAAGGACATCGGGTCAGCGTGCGCGTTCAGCCAGGTGACCAACGCCCCGGCCGGCATCAGGTGTCCGTTGTAGGGCTTGACCAGGTAGGTCCAGGTCAGCGGTCCGTCGAGGGCGCGCTGGATGAAGTAGAAGTCGTCGAAGAAGAACCACGCGCCGTGGAGCTGCCAGACCCGGAACGCCGTGCTGGCGGCGACCAGGAGGAGCCCGGACGCCAGCACGGCACGTCGGCGGCCCGTCGGGACCGGATCGGCCCGGCGGGCGCCGGCTCCGCTCACCGGACCGTGGCCCGCGCCGGGCGGGCCTCACGGTCCATTCGGGCGAAGAACGCGATGTTCTTGGCGCGCAGGATCGGCCGCTCGAAGAGGTAGAACGAGACGCTGGCGAGCACGATCGTCACGGTCAGGGTGGCGGTGGCGACGGTGAGGTAGCGGCCGGTGAAGATGTCGATGTCGAGCACCGCGAAGACGGCGTTCAGCACCAGCATGTGGATCGCGAAGATGCCGTAGGAGATGTCCCCCAGCCAGTAGAGCACCGGGCCGCTGAGCTGGGTGCGGACCCAGCCCTCCCGCTCGGGGCCGAACACCAGCGGGAGCACGTAGAAGGCCCCCGCGACGGCGTACAGGACCACCTTGGAGCCGGCCTCCCAACCGCCGGGGATGAGCAGCTGGCGGGGGCCTGCGATCGGTGAGCAGGCGATCGCGAAGACCGCCGTGGCCAGGATCCAGCAGCCGGGCAGGTCGCGTCCCAGCCGCTCGAGGACGTGGTCCCCTGGCTCGACCGCGAGCCTCGCGGAGACCGCGGCGAACCAGACGCCGACGAGGAACCAGGGCAGGTAGCCGGGCAGCCACTGGGCGTAGTGCCCCTCGCTGCCGGGGATCTGGGCGACCGTCGCCTGCCATGCGACGCCGGCGACGAAGAGGACGGCGCAGCGGCGGAGCACGGAGCCGGCGTCGAGCACGTGACCGACGCCCCGGGGTTGCCACGTCAGCCACCAGCAGAGCAGCGGGAGAACGAGGTAGAAGGCGACCTCGGTGCACAGACTCCACATCTGCGTCAGCGAGCTCGGCAGCAGCTCGGGCACGTAGAGCTGGGTGAAGGTGAGGTTGGTGAGCCAGACCTGCCACCCCGCGCCGTCGTTGGCGGGGTCGAGGGTCAGCGCGATCACGACGACGACCCAGTAGAGCGGCAGGATCCGCAGCGCGCGCTTCCAGAGGTAGTGGCGGCTCGAGGGGGCAGGCCGGTCGAGGGCGACGGTGAGGAACCACGGCCGGCTCAGCAGGAAGCCAGACAGGACGAAGAACAGCGTGACGCCGAAGTCGAGACGAGCCAGTGCCGCGCCGACCCAGCCCTGGTTGATCTGGCCGGTGTTGAAGGCGGCGTGGGTGAGCACCACCATGATCGCGCCGATCGCACGGACGGCGTTGAGCGCGGGGAAGGAGCGGTCATGGAAGGTCACGAAGCCACCCTCTCGTCCTGGGTCACCGGCAGGAGCGGCCCGGCCGTGACGTCGTTGGTGCAGATCTGGGTGTCGCCCTGTAGGCCCGAGAGTGTCACGCTGCCCACCGACTGGTGCGTCGCCGGGTCGGCGATGAGGTCGGTCCTGACGAACAGCGCATGGAGCCCTCCCACGATGGTGGCCGAGATCGTCTCATCACCGACCTCGACCGTGACCGAGCTGGTGCCGCTGCTGAGGTAGCCGATCCTCACCCACGAGCGGGCGTTCCGGCGGACGTCGGGCCCGGATCCGATCCCGGTCGGCACCAGCTCGATGGTGCGCGACTTGTCGGCCACCCGGTAGCCGCAGTCCTTGTCCGGGCCCGGTGGCGCCTGCTCGAGCGGCCGGATGACGGCCGGCACGACGTGGCCATCGTCGGTGACCGTGGAGACGCCGTCGATCGCCGCGTCCGGGAACGACGTGTGCTCCTCGTGCGCCGTCAGCAGGCGGCTCAGCGTGTTGTCCGGGTAGGAGTAGGCGCCCATCACGACCTCCGGCACGGTGGTGTCGTCGAGGACGACGGGCTGCTGGCTCGCGGTGAGGGTGCGGAGCAGATTGTCGAAGTAGGTCTGCCCGGGGTCGTGGGTCTGCCAGTGCCGCACGAACAGTGTCGACGACACCAGAGCAAGCGCCACGGGTACGGCGACCGCGACCATGACGCGGCGCGGGTGGTCGAGGAGCTCGCTCGGGCGCCGGACCTCGACCGGTTCCACGGCGCCGCGCACCGGCAGCACGGCCAGCGCCAGGGCGATCGCGGTGACCGCGCCCATCTCGCCCTGGTCCCGATAGTCGAAGCTGACGATCGTGCCCGGGTACGTCGTACGTCCGGCCGTCACGAGGACGATGTCGGCGACGAGGAACGCGACGGGCAGCAGCCACGCGCGCAGGCTCCGGGTCCGGGCTCGGCGGATCTCCCAGACCACCAGCCCCACGGCCACGACGCTCGCCCAGCGCACGGCGCTGCCGGGATCGGGGAAGGCAGCGTGGTCGAGGTACTGCCAGCGCAGTGGTCCACCTGCCAGGGCGGTGACGTAGCCGTGGCCCACCATGTTCCACGTGACCCGGCCCAGACTGCCGCTCGCGGCGGCCGCGGCACCGAAGTCGAGCGCGGTGGCGACGTAGACGGCCAGGTAGGCACCGAGGGCACCGGCGTAGACGAGGACGCCGCGCCAGTAGGTGCGCAGCACCTGGACCGCACGCACCCCGAGGGTGCCGGTCGCGAAGTAGGCGAGCGACAGGAACGCGGCGGCGCCGAACAGCAGGATCGTCTTCTCGAAGAAGAGCAGGCCGAACGCCGACCACGCCACCGTCATCAGCGCGTAGCGGAGCTGGCGGGTGCGCAGGTAGGTCGCGTGAGTCCCGAGGCCGGCGAAGAGAGCGATGTGCCACGGCAGCTGGTTCACCCCGGCCGCCCACCAGATCGCAACCGGGGTCGTGATCACGGCGAAGAGGTAGAGCGCCAGCGGGGGCAGGATGCCCGGCCGCGGTCCGAAGACACGGACCAGCATCCACAGCAGCGCGATCGACGCCCCCGCCTGCAGCACCAGCAGCATCGTCGCGGTGACCCGGAAGTCGTACGGCGCGACCGCGTCGGCCAGCCAGGAGAGGTACATGCCTCCCGGCATGATGTGGCCGACGTAGGGCTCGAACGCGGCTCGCGGGCTCGGCCCGGCGTTGGCCATCCGGGACATGAGGTCGAAGTCGTCGTAGTGGTACCAGGAGCCGTACACCGACCATGCCCGGAAGGCGAGCTGCGCGACGATCAGCGCGCCCGCAACCGCCAGGACTCGGGGCCCGGGCCGGATCATGTCGGCGAGTCGGGCACGGGGGTCCCCAGCACGAGCCCGGTCACGCACAGGTCGCTCGTCGTGGGGTAGTCGCTGAGCTCGACGCTCCGGAACTCGCCGGCCGCCTGCACGAACACGTCATGGTCACCGGCCGGCAGGTCGAGCTCGTGCTCCTCCTCACCCGCGGTCAGCGTCAGCGGCGTCGCCTCGGACGACTCGTACGAGAGGTCGATCCACCAGCCGCCGCCGAGGACCGGACCGTCCAGCGGGATGGTCGTCGTGCCGTCGTCGTCGAGCCGGTAGCCGCAGCCCTTCGTCTCCTTCATCTCGCGCGCAGGCTCGAGGCGGACGGGCGACAGTCGGCCGTCGTCATCGAGGATGAACAGCCCGTCGACCGAGCTGCGCGGGTAGTCGACCTTGTCGGCGTACGGGCGCAGGATGTGGCTGTAGGAGTTCTCCGGGAACCGGAACGACCACAGCAGGGTCTGGGGGATGCCGGTGTCCACCATCGGCACCGGGTGCTCCGCGGCCGCGATGGTGGTGCGTGCGTTGCGGAAGAACGCCTCGGAGTCGTTGCGGCTCTGCCACAGGTCGACGTACCGGACCGTCGACACCACGGAGAGCGCCACGATCAGCAGAGTGACGACGCCGACGAACACCCGGCCCTCGTAGGTGCGTGGCACTCCCTCCCGGGTCGAGTTGACCTCGACCGCGCCACGCAACGGGAGGAACGCCAGGCCCAGGCACAGCACGACGATCGCGGCTGACTCGGTCTGGTAGCGGTACTCCCGGCCGATCTCGGGGCCGACGATCGAGGCTCGCGCACTGGCGAGCAGCACGACGTTGGCCAGCAGCGTGAAGCCCAGCAGTGACCAGGCGCGCTTGCTCATCGTGCGGGTGAAGAAGGCGTAGGCGATGACGCCGGCGCACCCGGCCCAGGAGACCAGGAGCAGCAGGTCGGAGGGGTTGGCGAGCGAGCCGACGTTGAGCGTCTCCCAGGTGATCGGCCCGCCGACCAGGGCGGCGGCCAGGGCCACGCCGACCAGGTTCCACGCGATCGGGCCCCAGGAGACACCGGCCGACTCGCCGAGGCCGAAGTCCAGGCCCCAGTGCACGTAGGCGGCGAGGTAGACAGCGGCGACGGCGCCGTGCACGACGATCCCGAGGCGGTAGCGGTCCCACAGCCCGCGGAGTCGCTGCGGGGTGTTGCCGGTGCTGAACCACCCGATGGCGACCAGCGCGTAGATGCCGAACAGGATCAGCGTCTTCTCGTAGAACGCGAGACCGAAGGCGGTCCACAGCAGCGTCGTGACGAGGTAGCGGATGCGCGGGGTGCGCAGGTAGCCCAGGTGCGCCGTCAGCCCGAAGCCGAGCGCGATCTGGAGGGGGAGCTGGTTGATCCCGGCCGCGAACCAGATCCCGGCCGAGAGGGTGAAGACCCAGAAGAGGTAGCCCGCGAGCAGCACCAGCACGAACGGTCGTCGGCCGAACATCGAGAGGAGCAGCCGGAAGATCCCGATCGAGGCCAGCGCCTGGAGCACCAGGAGCGTCAGGGCCCACGGCCACCACTGGTACGTCGCCGCGTCGGTCAGCACGCGCACGAGCGCGAAGCCGGCCGGCATCAGGTGCCCGCCGTACGACTCGAGCAGATAGTCACTGTCGAAGGGCTGGTTCATCGCGCGCGACATGAAGGCCAGGTCGTCGAAGTAGAACCACGACCCGGAGAGCGCCCAGCCACGGAGTCCAAGCTGCCCGGCGATCATCAGCCCGCCGAGCAGCAGGAGGCGTTCGGGTCGGCGCGGCACGCGGGGACTATGCCACACCAGCGGACCCATAAAGATTTCGCCTCGACTGTGACGCAGGCCTCATTTCTACCGGCCAGTACTGCTACGGTGCGCTGAACCTAACGGATGCTTGGGAGGCGAAGTGAAGCGCAAGGTGTTCGGGCTGATCCTGCTCGGGCTCGGGGCATTCATGCTCGTGGTCGGCGTCATGACCACGGTATGGGCCCCGGGGCAGCTGAAGAAGCTGCCGCTCGACGTCAACACCACGACACATCTCGACGGTGTCGTGAAGAAGTTGGACCCCGCCACCGGCGAGCTCGTCGAGAACCCGGTCAAGGTTCAGAGCATCTCGAAGGTCGACTCGGACGCGTCCGACGACTCGACGGCCGTGTGGGTGAGCACGGCGTGCGTGGTGATCGACATCGACGACGCACCCGACTGCGTCGACGGCGACGACCCGCGCCTGGTGAGCGCGACCACCGACGTCTTCGCGACCGACCGGGTGACGGCCGAGGCGGTGCCCGACTTCAAGGGCCTGCCCGACGACGCGGTCCCGCACGAGGGTCTGGTCAACAAGTGGCCGTTCGACACCCAGAAGAAGGACTACACCTACTGGGACGGCACCGTCGGTGAGGCCCTTCCCGCGATCTACGACCGCGAGGAGAGCTTCCAGGGCGTCGACTGCTACGTCTACAAGATCGCCATCGCCGACGCTCCGATCGAGATCGCCGAGGGCATCAACGGCACCTACGACCAGCAGATCGAGATCTGGGTCGAGCCGATCACCGGTGCGATCCAGCAGCAGAAGCAGGACCAGCAGCGCTACCTCGACGACGGCACCCCCGTCCTCGACCTCAAGGTCGGCTTCACCGAGGAGCAGCAGAAGACGTTCGCAGACGACGCTAAGACGAACCTCTCGGGCCTGCGCCTCCTGCTCTTCTGGGTGCCGCTGATCGGGTTCATCGTCGGCGGCCTCTGCGTGGTCGCTGCGATCCTGATCCTGCTGTCCGCCCGTCGCGGTGGCGGCGGTGGCAGCGCTCCGGCCAAGCACGAGCTGGCCGGGGCGGCCAACTGACGTACCAGCACTGACGACATGCGGCACCGGGCTCCACCCGGTGCCGCATGCGTCGTCTCTGGGGCACTGACCCGGTGGTTGAGGTGTGAGGGCCGCCAGGCCCGAGCCGCGAACCCCCGCGCCAGCATGCCCAGCACGCCCGACATGCCCACTGACACCACACCGCCGGCGGGGCCACCGCCATGTTCCGGCTGAGGTTGCCTGCGGCGGGGCCCGCAGGCGGTCAGCCCAGGCGAGCGCCGAAGATCGCCGTCCCGGGTGTGAGCCGGCCCCGGACGCCCGACCAACCACCCCACACCCGGTCGTGTCCGTCTGGCCACTCGGGCTCGAGCAGGTCGGTGATGACGAAGCCCCGACCCGCCAGCAGGCCGACCCAGTCGCCGAGCGTGCGGTGGTGCTCGACGTACGACACCACGCCGCTCGCGTCGTCGACCTCGACGTACGGCGTGCGGTCCCAGTAGGACTGGCTCGCGGTCAGCCCTTCCTCGCCCGGGTCGTCGGGGAACATCCACCGGGTGGGGTGGGTGATCGAGAACGCGTAGCGACCGCCGGGACGCAGCACTCGGGCGGTCTCGGCCACTGCGGTCGCGATGTCGCTCACGAACTGGAGGGCGCCGAACGACGAGAAGACGACGTCGAAGGAGTTGTCGGCGAAGGGGAGTGCGGTGGCAGTGCCCAGGACGGACGGCACGCTCAGCCCGGAGTCGATGTCGATGCGCCGGGAGTGCTGGAGCTGCCGGAAGGACAGGTCGAGCCCGTAGGCGCGACCGCCGCGGCTGCGGATCCAGCGCGAGCATTGGCCGGCGCCCGAGCCGACTTCGAGGACGTCGCGATCGGCCACGTCGCCGAGGACCCCGGCCTCGGCCTCGGTGAAGCCTTCGGGTCCCCAGACAAAGCCCGCGTCGCCGAGGAACTCGCCGTGCGTGGCCTGGTACTCGTCGGCGTACCGGTCCCAGTCGGGGCCGTTGGCCCGTCGGGACTCCTCCTCCGACACCGGTCGTCGCTCCACCCGAACCGGGGGATGGTTCTCCACGCTGCGGAGCGTAGTCCTTCGCCGGTTGGACGTACGTCGCGGGCCCCGCGTAGTCTTCAGGGTGCGCCGAAGGTCTGCCTACGTCCCGTACAGAGCGGACATTCGCTCGCTAACTCTCTCCGAGCTAGTGAAACGGACCTTCGACGTGCCCGTACGACTCCATCCATCCAAGGACACACCTTCCTTATGACGAGCAGCATCTCCACTCTGCCGGAGCTCGAGTTCCCGCAGGTCGCGATCAACGACATCGGTTCAGAAGAGGACTTCCTCGCCGCGATCGACGCGACCATCAAGTACTTCAACGACGGCGACATCGTCGAGGGCACCATCGTCAAGGTGGACCGCGACGAGGTCCTCCTCGACATCGGCTACAAGACCGAGGGCGTCATCCCCTCGCGCGAGCTGTCGATCAAGCACGACGTCGACCCCAATGAGGTCGTTTCCGTGGGCGACAAGGTCGAGGCCCTGGTCCTCCAGAAGGAGGACAAGGAAGGCCGCCTGATCCTGTCCAAGAAGCGCGCCCAGTACGAGCGCGCCTGGGGCACCATCGAGCAGGTCAAGGAAGAGGACGGCGTCGTCGAAGGCACCGTCATCGAGGTCGTCAAGGGTGGTCTCATCCTCGACATCGGTCTGCGCGGCTTCCTGCCCGCCTCCCTCGTCGAGATGCGTCGTGTCCGCGACCTGCAGCCCTACGTCGGTCAGACGCTCGAGGCCAAGATCATCGAGCTCGACAAGAACCGCAACAACGTGGTCCTGTCGCGTCGCGCCTGGCTCGAGCAGACCCAGTCCGAGGTTCGCCACGGCTTCCTGACCCAGCTCCAGAAGGGTCAGATCCGCAAGGGTGTCGTCTCCTCCATCGTCAACTTCGGTGCGTTCGTGGACCTCGGCGGCGTCGACGGTCTCGTCCACGTCTCGGAGCTGTCCTGGAAGCACATCGACCACCCGTCCGAGGTCGTCGCCGTGGGCGACGAGGTCACCGTCGAGGTCCTCGACGTCGACATGGACCGCGAGCGTGTCTCCCTGTCGCTGAAGGCGACGCAGGAGGACCCGTGGCAGCACTTCGCCCGGACCCATCAGATCGGCCAGATCGTGCCCGGCAAGGTCACCAAGCTGGTCCCGTTCGGTGCGTTCGTCCGCGTCGAGGAGGGCATCGAGGGCCTGGTGCACATCTCCGAGCTCGCCGAGCGTCACGTCGAGATCCCGGAGCAGGTCGTCCAGGTCAACGACGACGTCATGGTCAAGATCATCGACATCGACCTCGAGCGTCGCCGGATCTCGCTGTCGCTCAAGCAGGCCAACGAGACCGCTGCGGCGGGTGACGTCGAGGACTTCGACCCCACCCTCTACGGTATGGCCGCGACGTACGACGAGCAGGGCAACTACGTCTACCCGGAGGGCTTCGACCCCGAGACGGGCGAGTGGCTCGAGGGCTTCGACGACCAGCGCGCGGTCTGGGAGGACCAGTACGCCAAGGCGCACGCTCGCTGGGAGCAGCACGTCAAGCAGCAGGCCGAGGCGAAGGTTGCCGAGGCCGAGGCCGGCGAGGCCACGTCGTACTCCTCCTCCGCTGAGGTGGACGAGGACGTCGACGCCGGCGGCTCGCTCGCTTCCGACGAGGCGCTGCAGGCGCTCCGTGAGAAGCTCACCGGCGGCGCCAGCTAACCAGCTCTGAACGCACGAGGGCCCGGTCACCTGATGGTGACCGGGCCCTCGTGCGTTGTGGGGAGTGAAGAGAGGTCAGCGCGCCAGAGGAGCCACGAAGCGGGCGTCCTCGAAGTGCGAGACCGGCGGGCGCTGCGGCCCCCGGCCGTCGCGGACGATCAGGTAGACGCTCGCAACGCTGAGCGCCACCACGACTAGCAGCAGAATCATCAGGAAGGTCATGGCAGTAATACTGCGCCTGTTGAGATCCTGCCACGAGTGGCAGAAAAGTCAGGGTCCGTTGATTTTCTGCCAGATCGGGTGTTTGCTGTTCGGGTGAAGAAGGTCGCCGTGATCGTGCAGGAAGGCGCCGAGCCGTTCGGGCTGGGATCTCTCGTCGAGGTGTGGGGCGAGCCGTACCACCCCGAGGACGACAACCCGGTCTTCGACTTCCAGGTGTGTACGCCGCGACCGGGGCGACTGCGCGGCCGATCCGACTACGACATCGTCGTGGAGCGCGGGCTCGAGGCCCTCGAGGACGCGGACCTGGTCTGCCTGGCGCCGAAGTACAACTTCCTCGAGCACGACCCCGCCGTCCTGGAGGCGATCCGTGCCGCCGACGCGCGCGACGCCACGATCTACGCGCACTGCTCGGGCGTCTTCGAGATCGGCGCTGCCGGCCTGCTGCACGGGCGGGAGTGCACGACGCACTGGCGCTACACCGACCTGCTGGCGTCGACGTATCCGGAGGCCAAGGTCAGCCCGGACGTCCTCTACTGCCACGACGGCAACATCCTCACGGGCGCGGGCGCCGCGGCGGGCATCGACGCATCGCTGCACCTGATGCGGGACCACTTCGGCGCCAAGGTCGCGGCGACGACGGCCCGGCGGATCGTCGTACCTCCGCACCGCGACGGGGGGCAGGCGCAGTTCATCGCGAACGCCGTGCCGGACTGCGACGCGGAGACCCTCGGACCGCTGCTGCAGTGGATCGTCGAGAACCTCGGCGACGACCTCAGCGTCGAGACCCTGGCGCGGCGCAACCACATGTCGGCGCGCACGTTCGCCCGTCGGTTCCGGGCCGAGACCGGCACCACCCCGCACTCCTGGGTCACCCGACAGCGGGTGCAGGCCGCGGAGGAGCTGCTCGAGCGCACCGACCACTCCATCGACTGGATCGCCGACGAGGTGGGGTTCGGCAACGCCGCCACCCTGCGCCACCACTTCGCCCGGGTGCGCGGACTGAGCCCCCAGCAGTACCGGCGCCGGTTCGCCGGCTGAGGAGTGCTCGATCGACTAGCCTCGCGCCATGCGACGAAGTCTCGGCGCCGCACTGGTGCTCCTGACCGCCCTGACGTCGCTGACCCCGGCTGCGGTCGCCGCACCGCCGGACCCCGTGCGGATCATGATCGTCGGCGACTCCGTCGTGCAGGGCTCGGCCGGTGACTGGACCTGGCGCTACCGACTGCACCAGATGCTGGACGCGGCTGGGGTCGACGTCGACTTCGTGGGCCCGCACACGGACGTCTTCGACAATGTGTCCGGGGAGCTGGGCTCCCAGGCGTACGCCGACCCCGCCTTCGACGACCGCGAGCACGCCGCCCGGTGGGGGGCGACGCTGAGCGAGCCGGCCGATTCGATGGCCTCACTGGTGGAGGAGTTCGACCCGGACGTCGTCGTCGAGGCCCGAGGCTTCAACGACCTCGGGTGGATGGGCCTTCCTGCCGAGGAGGTGGACGATCTCGTCAGCGACGAGATCGCCGAAGCGCGTGCTGCGGCCCCGGAGGTCGACTTCGTCGTCGCTGCACTGCCCCAGGACTGGTCCGAGGAGATCGGCAGCTACAACGCCTCGTTGCCGGCACTGGCGGCCGGGCTCTCCGGACCCGACTCGTCCGTCGTGGTGTCGGACACCGGTCACGGCTTCGAGGAGTACGTCGACACGTGGGACCCAGCTCACCTCGCTGCGACCGGTGAGGTGAAGATGGCGGCCGGGGTCGCGGAGGCCTTGGCTGAGCTGGGTATCGGCACCGGTGCAGGCACCCTGCCGGTCGTCCGCAACGGGCACTGGGGCGGCGCCACGCTTGCGGTCGCACCCGGCGAGCGCAAGGCGGCGCTGACCTGGAGCGGGCCGCCGGGCGCGCGAGAGGAGCTCGTGTGGACACGCGATCTGACGGCATGCGCGGACTGGATCCGGTTGCCGGTGGCGCTCGAGGGGACGTCGTGGGAGGCGACCGGGTTGGTGCCGGGTCACCGTTACGACTTCCGCCTGCAGGCCGCCAAGGGGACTGCGATCTCGGACGGCTTCTCCAACGTCGTCGGGGTGGTCGTGGCGGGTTCGGATCCCTGGCCCCGGCAGGCGTGTGCGCCTACGACGGTGGTCGCGACCCCCGGACTGAACCGGCTGACCGTGGACTGGGCCCCGGTGTCGACGGCGACGTCGTACGACGTCATCTGGACCAGCGACGTCCCCGGGGACAATGGAGCCCGGAGCGTGGCAGGCGGACCAGTGGTCCTCGGCGGACTGGTGGGCGGCCGGGTCTACCGGGTCTCCGTCGCGGCGCGCAACGCCGCTCCCGGATCGGGCGCGGCTGTTGTCACGCAGGGCACTCCCACCGCGCCCGCTCCGGAGCCGATGGGCCGGCCGAGCCGGGTGGTCGTGGCGCCCGGCTCGCATCGACTGGACGTCACCTGGTCGCCGGCGGCAGGCGCGACGGCCTACGACGTCACCTGGGCCGGTCGGAAGCTCCACCTACGCGGGCAGGCCGCCGTCAGCGGCCCTGCGGTCGCGATCACGAACGTCCTAGCGGGGGAGCGGTACGACGTCACGATCACTCCCCTCAACGCCGCCGGCTCGGGACCCGCCGTCACGGTCGTCGGCGTGCCTCGCGGGCCGGAGGTCGCCGCTCCCACCCAGCTGCGGGCCCGGCAGACCGGTGCGCACCGGGCGCTGCTGACCTGGCGCCACCGGCCCGCCGCGTCGTCGTACTCCGTGCAGGTCCGCCGACGTGGACGGTGGGAGCCGGTGCGGACCGTGGTGGCGACCGCGCTGGTCGTGCGCGGCCTGCCGCGCGGGGTCGCGAGCTTCCGGGTGCGACCCTGGCACCAGCTGGTCGCGGGCCGATGGTCGCACGAGGTGCGGGTGCGCATGCGATAGGCGGGAACTCCGGGCTCGCCGCGGACATGACCAGGTATGCGAGGAGGCGTGGTGGTGACCGAGGGGGACGAGCTGGCCCTGGTCGACGCCCTGCGCGCCGACGACCCCGAGGCGCTGGCGGCCCTCTTCGACCGCTACGCCGACCGGATCTACAACCACTGCTTCCGGGCGACCGGCGACTGGGCTGATGCCGAGGACGCCACCGCGACCGTCTTCCTGGAGGTGTGGCGACACCGCGGCCGGGTGCAGGCCCACGACGGGTCGGCGCTGCCGTGGTTGTACGGCGTCGCGACCAACGTCTGCCGCAACCTCACCCGGTCCGGGCGCCGGCGTCGCCGCGGACTCGCCGCGCTGCCGCCTCCCTCGGTCGAGCCCGACCACGCGGAGCGCGTCGTCGACCGGCTGGGCTCGACCGCGCGGATGCAGACCGTGCTCGCCGCGGTCCGCGAGCTGCCCGTGCGCGAGCAGGAGGTGCTCGGCCTGGTCGCGTGGTCCGGCCTGTCCTACGAGCAGGCGGCCGCCGCGCTCGACGTACCGGTCGGGACCGTGCGGTCCCGGCTCTCCCGCGCCCGTGCCCGGCTGAGCGCCCTGACCGAGGAGTGACGATGGCTGACGACGACCTCACACCCCCGCCCGATGAGTCCCTGCCCGACCAGTCGCGCGCGCGGATCCGCGCCGACCTCCTGGCCGCGGCCCAGGACGGCCGTGGTGGCGCGCGCCGCTGGCTGGCCCCGATCGTCGCCGCAGCGGCCGTGCTCGTCGTCGTGGGCGTTGCCGGCTGGGCCGTCCAGGCGGGCCGCGACGACAACGGCGCTCCCGCCGGAGCGCCGACCCCGACCGTCCCCGGTGCCGACTGGACGATGGGCTGGCCGGACGACCCCGCGCCGAGTGAGCCGTCGGGCAAGGCCTCGGTCAACCTCTCGACCTGCGTGGACCCCATGGGGCAGGTGCTGGCAGGGGCACAGCAGGTCGTGACCTTCCCGGCCGACGACGTCGGTGGTGAGACCACGATGTGGGTCGCGGGGGAGAGCTACGCGCTGTGCGACGTCCGCGCCGGCATCACGATCGTGCACAAGCCGATCTCGATGGCCCACCCGTCCGGAGTGGGGCCGTTCCAGGTCAGCAGCATCTACCCGCGCACCGAGGACGGCTTCCGCACCGTCCAGGTTGCAGGTGGGTTGGTGCCGCAAGGCGCGACGGCGTACGACGTGAGCTACACGTTCCCCGACGGTCACACCGAGCGCGCCACGACGACGACCGACGACCAGGGGCGCACCTGGTGGCGGATGGTCTACTCGTACGCCGGCGGCGAGCCGGACCCGACCCCGATCCGGGTCACCGTGAGCTTGTCCGGCGTCCAGAAGGAGTACTCGCTCAAGCCGGGCGTCGACACTTGCGCGCAGGCCAACGAGACCTGCTGACTACTTGCATCTCTAGCCGGTCAGCCCCAGGTCGGCGACGAGCTGACCGGTCACCTGCTGGAAGTGGGTGTCGTAGTCGAGGATGCCGCGGTGCATGTGGCCGAAGAGCTCCATGCTGACGTGGCCGAAGACCGTCGTCCACGCCATCAGCCAGCGCACGATCCGATCGTCGGCGACCGTGGTCTCGAGCGCGAGATGCACGCCGCCGAGCGCCTGGTGCCCCTTCGGCGGGACGGCGCCGGTGGGCGCACCGAGCACATCGCCGGCGGTCTCGGACTCCTGGGCGAGTCGCAGGAACGCGCCGGTGATCCGACTGGCCGACGTGGTCGTCGTCTGAGGAGCGACGTAGCCGGGCACAGGGGAGCCGTAGAGCAGGGCGTACTCGTGCGGGTTGGCGCGCGCCCAGTCGCGGATGGCGGCGCACACGGCCAGGAACCGCTTGTCGAGGTCGGACCGGCGCCGTACGCCGGCATCGGCCTGCTCGACCGCGTCGCCGAGCTCGTCGTACGACTCCACGATCAGCGCGGTCAGCAGCTCGTCGCGACTGGGGAAGTAGCGGTAGACGGCCGAGGAGACCAGGCCGACGTCGCGGGCGATCTGACGGACCGACAGCGCTGCTGGGCCGACCTCGGCGAGCTGGGCGCGGGCGCGTTCGAGGATCGCGCGGGTCTGCTCGGCACGGTTCTCGGCGCGGGACATGCGGGGCATGCCGACATGGTCGCACAAAACGAGAGCAGTGCTCTTGCTTTCGACTGCGCGTCGTGCCACCCTCGAGGAACGGAGAGCAGCGCTCTCGTTTCGAACCTCAGGAGGAACCATGTCAGAGCTCCACGTCGTCGTCGGCGCCGGCCCCGTCGGTCGCGCCACTGCGCACGAGCTGGTCGCGGCCGGCCACGAGGTGCGGCTGGTTAGTCGCTCGGGTGCCGGCCCGGACCTGCCTGGCGTACGCCGCGAGGCGGCCGACGCGGCGGATGCCGATCGTCTGGTCGAGCTGGCCGCCGGCGCCGTCGCGATCTACAACTGCGTCAACCCATCGGACTACACGGTGTGGCCGACGTTCTGGCCGCCGGTGGCCGAGGCGTTCCTGGTTGCCGCCGAGCGCACCGGCGCCGTGCTCGTCACCGCGTCATGCCTCTACGGCTACGGGCCGGTCGACGTCCCCATGGTCGAGGGGATGCCCGACGCGGCGGCCACGAAGAAGGCCCGGATCAGGGCCGGGATGTGGGCCGAGGCGAAGGCCCGGCACGAGGCCGGCCGGATCCGCGCCGTCGAGGTGCGCGGCTCGGACTACATGGGTCCGGGCGTCACCGTCGAGGCGGGGCACATCGCCCGGGTCGCGCCGGCCGCACTGGCCGGCAAGGCCGTGCGGGTGATGGGCCGGCCCGACGTACCCCACTCGTTCACCGACGTGCGCGACATGGGCCGGGCGCTGGTCGCCGTAGCTGCTGCCCCGCAGACCTGGGGCCGGGTCTGGCACGCGCCGACCAACGGCCCGGTCACCCAGGCACAGGCGGTGGCCGACGTCTGCCGGGCGGCCGGCCGCGAGCCGGTGACGGTGAAGGGCTTCCCGAAGGGCACCCTGGCGCTCAGCGGGCTGTTCGTGTCCGTCATGCGTGAGCTGCGGGAGACCGAGTACCAGTTCCAGCGGCCCTACGTGCTCGACTCCAGTGCGATCGAGCGAGAGCTCGGCCTGACGCCGACGCCGTGGGACGAGGTCTGCCGCGCGACCGCGCTCAACGCAGACCCGACCCTTCAGGCGGCGACGGTCGAGAGTCCGCTGCGCACCAGGTCGGCGTAGCGCCCACCGCGCAGCAGCAGCTCCTCGTGGGTGCCGAGCTCGACGACATGACCGCGGGCGAGTACGGCGATCTGGTCGGCGTTGCGCACGGTCGAGAGCCGGTGGGCGATGGTGATCGTCGTCCGTCCCTCGGCCAGCCGGTCGAGGGCGGCCTGGACCTCCCGCTCGGTCTCGTTGTCGAGCGCGCTGGTCGCCTCGTCGAGCACCAGGATCCGCGGGTTGCGCAGCAGCGTGCGGGCGATGGCCAGCCGCTGCTTCTCGCCGCCGGAGAACCGGTGGCCGCGCGAGCCGACCATCGTGTCGTAGCCCTGGGGCAGCGCCTCCACGACGTCGTGGATGCGCGCGGCCCGGCAGGCCGCCTCGATCTCGGCGTCGGTGGCGCCCGGCTTCGCGTGCAGCAGGTTGTCCTTGACCGTGGCGTGCAGCAGGTAGGTCTCCTGCGTCACCACGCCGACGGTCGCAGCCAGGTCCTCGAGCGTCAGGCTGCGTACGTCGACCCCGTCGATGCGGACCGCACCCGTCGTGGGGTCATGCAGCCGGGCGACCAGTGAGGCGAGCGTCGTCTTGCCGCTGCCGGTCTCGCCCACCAGGGCGAGGGAGCCGCCGGCCGGCACCGTGAGCTCGATGTCATGGAGCACGGTCGCGTCGCCGTACCCGAAGTCGACGTGGTCGAAGCAGACCTCGCCACGGACGTGATCGAGCCGGACCGGGTCGGCCGGGTCGTCGATCTCGATCGGGAGGTCCTGGTACTCGAAGATCCGGCTGAAGAGCGCCAGTGACGCGGTGACGTCGGCCTGGACGCCGAGCAGCCCCATCAGCGGGCGGAACAGCGCGCCCTGAAGGGCGACGAAGGCGACCAGCGTGCCGATCGTCATGCCGCCGGACGTCGCGGGCAGGCCGGCGGCGAGGTAGAGGGTGGCGGGCACGGCCGCGAAGACGACGTTCATCGTGGCCATCCGCCAGCGGCCGGCGAGCTGCGAGCGCACCTCCAGGTCGACGAGGTCGGCCGAGGTCTGCTCGAAGCGTCGGGCCAGCGTGGGCGCGGCGCCGAGGGTCTTGGTGAGCTGGATGCCGCTGATCGACAGGCCCTCCTCGACCTGCACGTGCAGGTCGGCGAGCTTGCGCTGGCGTGCGGCGGTCACGGCGTACCGCATCCGCGCGACCTGACGGGTCAGGATGACGGCCGGCGGGAGCACGACGAGGGTGACCAGGGCGAGCTGCCAGCTGAGCAGCAGCATGGCGACGAGGGTGCCCACGACCGTGGTCAGGTTGGACGCGATCGAGGTGGCCGTCGAGGTGACGACCGACTGCATGCTGCCGATGTCGTTGACGACCCGCGACTGGATCTCGCCGCCGCGGGTGCGGGTGAAGAAGCCGATCGACTGGCGCTGCAGGTGGCCGAAGAGGTCGGAGCGCAGGCGGTGCATCACGCGCTGCCCGACGGTGGTCGACTGCCAGGTCTGGACGACGCCGATCGCGGAGGTCGCGACGGCGATGCCCACCATGAGCAGGACGCAGGTGAGCAGCAGGGAGACGTCCTGCTGGGGGATCGCGACGTCGATGACGCGCTTGATCAGGAACGGCTGGGCCAGGGCGATCAGCGAGCTGGCCACGATCAGGACGACCACGAAGGCCAGGCGGGCTCGGTGTGCGGCGAAGAGCCGCCCGATGCGGCGCAGCGAGACGGGAGCGTCGGCGAGCTGGGCCTTGTCGGCCGCTCGCGACTCGGGATGGCGGTTCTGGGGGCGGCCTCCGCGGCCGCGGCTCATGGACTCCTCCATGCGCTCACCTCTCTCACGGGTGGGTGCCAGGTAGTATGGTGAGGTTACCTCACGATGAGGGAACACCCGCATTCGCTAGGATGTTCCCGTGCACACTCATTCATCCGGGGGCGACGAGTCGACGAGCGACCTCCTGATGATGGCGGCGCGCTCGATGCGCCGCTCCTTCGGTGAGGTGATGGCGGAGTACGACGTCACGCCGAGCCAGGCGCGCGCTCTTCGCGCCGTCGCGGAGCTCGGCCCGGTCCGGCTCTCCACCCTCGCCGAGCGGTTGCGGATCGCGCCCCGGTCGGCGACCGAGGTCGTCGATGCCCTCGAGGAGAGGTCACTGGTCGCGCGTCAGCCTGATCCGGCCGACCGGCGTGCGACCAGCGTCGTACCCACGTCGGCGGGGACGGCGTTGCGCGCGAAGCTCGACGAGGCCCGTCGTACGGCGACCGAGGAACGGCTGTCAGTGCTCAGCGACGCCGACCGGGCCGAGCTCGACCGGATCCTGCGGTTGGTCGTCGCTCAGGAGTAGCGGTGGCTCTTGGCGGCGTGGCCGGCCTCGCGGGTGCAGCTGCGGCCGTTCATCGACCGGTGGCCGCACAGGCCGTCATCGGTCGCCGCCTGCGGCTCGGTCTTGGGATCGGTCTTCGGCTTGGCCGCCGTCTTCTTCTTCGGCTCCGTCTTCGGCTGGGCCTGGGGCTGACCGCTCAGGGCGGCGGCGGCCCGTGCGTACTTGGCCTCACGCATCGCGCGCAGCTCGTCGGTCTTGCTCATCGTTCACTCACGAGATCAAACCTATGTCACGGCACCGACATCTGGAGGGGCGGTGTCGAAGCACCGCCCTCCAGCGTCGTAGCGCTCCGGTCAGCGCACCCGGTACCTGCCCGAGGCGGCGCTGGCGTCGAGCACGCTGCTGCCGAGGTAGCGGACCTTCACCTTCGTGGAGCCGCGGCCGGTGGCCTTGACCCTCAGCGTCAGGCGGCCGTCGCTGACGGTGCTGACGTGGCGGTCCCGATCGGACGGTCGGCACCGGTCGCCGTGACGCGCACCGAGATCCGCGCGCCCACGTCGGCGACGCCGAGCCGGTACGTCGACCCGGTACTCCACGGACGAGACACCGGCCTCCAAGTGGTTCGATTCCTACCTTCCGAAGAAGCCCGTTCCCTATGACAACGACCTCAGGGACCGCCAGATCAAGCAGAACCAGGCCAGGTACGGCCGCTGTCCAGGACCACCTCCCGTCGGTTCAGCGACCCCCGCCCCAGCATGAACACGGGCCACCCCGGATCCCTATGGCGACATGGTGCGGCGGGCCCAGCCGGCCTCGCTGCCCGCGCCGACAGCCAGCGGAAAGACCCACCTCAACCGAGCTGCTCGAACAGCGAGACGATGATCCCCTCCGGTCCACGCACGTAGGCCATCCGCACACTGCCCTCGTACTCGCCGATGCCGGCGACGAGCCCGTAGCCGTCCGCGGCCACGGCGTCCACCGCTGCCTGCAGGTCGCCGACCTCGAAGGAGACATTGCGCAAGCCCAGCTCGTTGGCCATCGCGGCGGGCGATCCGGGCACGTGGTCAGGGGTGACGAAGCTCGAGAGCTCCAGCCGTGCTCCGCCGTCGGGCGACTTCAGCATCGCGATCCGGCAGTGCGCGCCCCGGATGCCGCAGACGGTCTCGACGAACTCGCCCTCCACTGATCCGGTGCCCTCGACCTCGAGGCCCAGCCCGACGAAGAACGCCGTCGCCGAGTCGAGGTCGGCGACGGTGATGCCGATGTGGTCGAAGCGTCGTACGTGTGACATGTGAGCCATCCTTCGCTGGTGAAACTGGTCGAGTCGAAGCTGGGACCGAGCCGGGGCCGGGATCTCGACATGCTGCCCTGGCAACGCCGTCTTAGTGTGGGGACATGTCTGACGCGCCTGATCACCCCATCGCCTACACCGCGCTCCAGCCCGGCACGCCGGTGCAGACGAGCGACGGGCACACGTTCGCCACGGTCCAGGACGTGCTCGTCGACGAAAGGGTCTCGGTCTTCGACGGCATCCTCGTCGAGACGTCCGAAGGGACCCGGTTCGTCGACGCTGACCAGATCGGCTCGATCTACACCAGCCACGTCCGTACGACGCTCTCCGCGGACCAGGCGGGGAATCTTCCCCATCCGGAGGAGTCGACCCTGGTCGAGATCAAGCCGGCGAGGTCGATGGCGGACCGGTTGGGGCGCATGTTCGGTCGCGGGAACCGGTAGCGCCTGCGTCTCAGCGACCTCAGTCGGAGATCTGCGCGTTGCCCTGCGCCTTCAACGCGTCGAGACCGTCCCGCATCGCCTGCAGCTTCTCGGGAGAGTGGCCGACCCAGTCGACGAGCTCGCGCACGACGCGGAGCGGCTCGCGGCTGCGGAAGGACTGCGTCGGATTGCCGGGGAACTTCTTGTCGGTGACGTTGGGGTCGTCCTCGAAGTCACCCGTCGGCTCGACGACGTAGATACGGCCGCGGCCCTCGCCCGCGGCGAGCTCGGCGCCCCAGGTCGCGGCATCGAGGGTGGCAGTGAAGTAGACGTGGTTCATCACCCGGCCGGCTTCGAAGTTGGACTCGCGGCGGGGCACCAGCAGATCGCCCGCGGCGAGGTCGGCCTTCGTGCCGTGCAGGTAGAGACCGGCCTGGTAGACCTCGAAGGCCACCGGTTCGCCCATCGCGCTCATGTGTCGACAGTACTGACGTGACGGACGAATCCCGTCGCGTTGTGTCGATGGCGGAGACATCACATGGCACGATCGCGCCATGCGAAGCATGAGACGGGCGTCACTTGCGGCTCTGGCCACGATCGCTCTCATCGGCGGAGCGCTGACGGCGACCGACATCGCCACCGCGGCGCCGGGCGACTTCGTCGTGCGGGGGAGCGTCAACCAGGTGTACCTGCTGGACGCGACCGCCGGACAGGGCGTGGAGCTGGTCGCCGGCGCCAACAAGGTCGTCGGCACGGGCACCGTGGACACCGCGGGCAGCTTCGCCTGGCGTGAGCTCGACCCCGGCAGCTACACGGTGCGTACGACGAGCGGCCGGGCGGCGTCGAAGGCCGCCACGGTCACGGACTACGACGACCCGGCTCCGGCTCCGTCGTTCTACTCCGGCCAGACCCTCGACAAGGGCTTCGGCTACATCACGACCCGCGACGGCACCACGCTCTCGGCGAACGTCACCTTCCCGCCCGGCACCGGGCCCTTCCCGACCGTGGTCGAGTACTCCGGCTACGACCCGAGCAACCCCAAGAACACCGTGATGGCGCAGCTCTACACGAACCTGGGCTTCGCCTACGTCGGCGTGAACATCCGCGGCACCGGGTGCTCGGGCGGCTCGTTCCGCAACTTCGAACCGATCCAGAGCCTCGACGGCTACGACATGATCGAGACCATCGCAGCGCAGCCGTGGGCGCAGTTCCACAAGGTCGGGATGGTGGGCATCTCCTACCCCGGCATCTCGCAGCTGTACGTCGCGCAGACCCAGCCGCCGAGCCTCTCCGCGATCTCGCCGCTGTCGGTCATCGACGACACCTACCAGGGCACTCTCTACCCGGGCGGCATCCTCAACACCGGCTTCGCCGTCCCGTGGGCGAAGGACCGCGCCGAGGACGCGGCGCCGTACGGCGAGGGCTGGGAGCAGCCGCGCGTCGACGCGGGCGACACCGTCTGTGCGGCCAACCAGGCGCTGCGCCTGCAGAACCCCGACCCACTGCAGCTGATCAAGGACAACCCGTTCTACACGAAGGAGGTCGGCGACCCGATCTCGCCGATGCTCTTCGCGAAGAAGATCAACGTGCCGGTCTTCCTGGCCGGCGCCTGGCAGGACGAGCAGACCGGCGGGCACTTCCCGGCCATGCTCGACGACTTCACCTCGTCGCCGCACCTCTACGCGACCATGACCAACGGTTCGCACACCGAGTCGCTGAGCCTCGGCGTCTTCGACAAGTACGCCGACTTCCTGGATCTGTACGTCGGCCAGCGGGTCCCCACAGGACGCAAGGCGTTCGTGGCTCCCATCCTGGCGAGTGTGCTCACCGGCGTCAGCGGCCTGACGATGCCGACCGGCACCAGCTACGCCGGCATGACCTACGGCAAGGCGCTCTCGACGTTCGAGCGCCAGGACCCGATCCGGGTCCTCTTCGAGGAGGGCGCGGCCGACGGGAAGCCGGCCGGGTCGCCGCTGCCGCGCTTCGAGAAGTCGTTCAAGTCCTGGCCGATCGCGCGTGCCAAGGCGACCGCCTGGTACCTCTCGCCGGGCAAGAACCTCCGCGAGAAGCCGTCCGAGGCGGCTCCGGGCAAGACCAAGGCGCGCAGCTACCGGGCCCGTCCCAACGCGCTGCCGAAGACCACCTTCACGGGCCCGGGCTCGATCTGGGCGGTCAACCCGACGTACAACTGGAAGCAGATCCCGGCCGGCACCGGACTCGGGTGGATCACCCCGCCGCTGAAGCAGACCCTGGTCGCCGTCGGCACCGGCTCGGTCGACCTGTGGGTGCGCACCCCCGGAGCCCGCGACACCGACCTCGAGGTGACCCTCACCGAGGTGCGACCGAACGGTCGGGAGGTCTACGTCCAGTCGGGCTGGCTGCGCGCCAGCCACCGCAAGCTCGCCAGGGCGAAGTCGACGGTGATCTCGCCGGTGCACACCAACCGTGAGGCGGACGCCAAACCGCTGTCGCGCAAGCAGTTCACCAAGCTCCGGGTCGAGCTCTTCCCGTTCGCACAGCCCTTCCGCAAGGGCTCGCGGATCCGGATCACGGTGGACGCCCCCGGTGGCTCCCGCCCGACCTGGTCCTTCGAGACCATCTCTCACGGGGAGCGAGTGCAGATCGCTGCCGACCGGAAGCACCGCTCGCGGATCGTGCTGCCGCTGGTCGCGGGGATCGACGTACCCACGAAGGCGCCGAAGTGTGGCTCGCTGCGCAGCCAGCCGTGCCGGACGTACGGCCGGAGGTAGTCGTCCGGCAGGATTGCCCTCATGCGAGTGGGACTGACCGGAGGCATCGCCTCGGGCAAGAGCACGGTGTCGGCGATCCTGGCCGAGCTCGGCGCCGTGATCATCGACGGCGACAAGCTGGCGCGCGAGGTGGTCGAGCCGGGCACACCCGGCCTGGCTCAGGTGGTCGAGGCCTTCGGACCGGAGATCCTGCTGCCGGACGGTGGGATGGACCGCGCCAAGGTCGGCCAGATCGTCTTCAACGACGAGGCGAAGCGCAAGGTGCTCGAGGGGATCGTGCACCCGCTGGTCTTCGAGAGGTACGCCGCGCTCGAGGCGTCGGCCCCGAAGGACGGCGTCGTCATCCACGATATCCCGCTGCTCGCCGAGTCCGGCCGGGCCGACACCTTCGACGCAGTGATCGTCGTCGAGACGCCGGCAGAGGTCCAGATCGAACGGATGCTGCGGGACCGTGGCTGGTCTCGGGCTGACGCAGAGTCCCGCATCGCCGCCCAGGCCACGCCCGAGCAGCGCCGCGCGATCGCGACGTACCTGATCGTCAACACGGGCACGCGCGAGGAGCTCCGCGCCCGCGTCGAGGCGGTGTACGCGGAGCTGGTGGCTGCGGCCTGAAATGGTCTCGACCCCGCCCGAGGAGTCGGACGGGGTCGAGCAGTTGGTTGCGACTATGCAACCACGTCAGTATCGCGGTCAGGCCGCGAGGTCGGGGTCGCCGAGGCGACGGAGCTTTTGCAGGGCTTCCCGCTCGAGCTGGCGCACCCGCTCGGCGGAGATGCCGTGCTTCAGGCCGATGTCGGCGAGCTTGTGCTGCCGACCGTCGACCAGGCCGTAGCGCGACCGGATGATGTCGGCGGCGCGGTCAT
Organism: Nocardioides endophyticus; assembly: GCF_039543845.1. NCBI lineage: Bacteria > Bacillati > Actinomycetota > Actinomycetes > Propionibacteriales > Nocardioidaceae > Nocardioides > Nocardioides endophyticus. The sequence continues at coordinate 281,090 of NZ_BAABKN010000036.1, forward strand.
CGAGCTGGCCCACCAGGCTGTTGAGCCGCTCGCGCGACTCGACGTCGAGCACGGACAGGTCTGGACCCGGCGTCGTCTCCTGAGCCATCAGGTCACCCAGCGACGTGTCGCCGTCCTCGTCGATCGGCGAGTCCAGGCTGACGTGCTCGCGGCCCCAGGCCATCAGGTCGAGGACCCGCTCGAGCGTCATGCCGAGCTCGTTGGCGATCTCCTGTGGGTCGGGGTCGCGGCCGAGCTGCCGCTCCAGGGTGCGACGGGCGCCGCCGACCTGGTTGAGCTCCTCGACGACGTGCACGGGGAGCCGTACGACGCGAGCCTGCTGCGCGATGCCGCGGGTGATCGCCTGCCGCACCCACCAGGTGGCGTACGTCGAGAACTTGTAGCCCTTCGTGTAGTCGAACTTCTCGACCGCACGGATCAGGCCGGTGTTGCCTTCCTGGATCAGGTCCAGCATGGGCATCTGGGCCCGGCCGTACTTGCGAGCGATCGAGACGACCAGCCGCAGGTTCGCGTTGATGAAGGTCTTGACCGCTTGGCGACCCTCCTCAGCGAGCCACTCGAGCTCGTCCTGGGTCGCCGACATCGGCGCGCCACCCTTCTTGCGGCCGACGCGGCCCTCAGCGAGCAGGTGCTCAGCCATCAGGCCGGCCTCGATCGTCTTCGAGAGCTCGACCTCGGACTCGGCGTCGAGCAACGGGTTGCGGGCGATCTCATCGAGGTAGAGGCCGACGCTGTCGCGGCCCTCGATCTCGCGCGTTCGGGCCGGAGCGGTACGGGTAGCCATGTGACGCCCTCCTTCGATCGTGGACGACGCCATTGCGTCTCCACACGTTCTCAACAACGTCCACGGTGACCTTTGGATTCCCTTGGTAAACGTGAACCTTCAATAGTGACGACGTGTGAGACGGCCGGGGAGTTGCATGGGGGTCGTACTCTCAGGGACTTCTCAGGGGCGGCCCCAGGATCAGGCTCGGGGTTCGGCCCCTGCCAGGCCCATCCGGTCGAGGATCCAGGCGAGCGTGAACGCCCGGTCGTGCCACGACTTGTACCGTCCGGACACGCCGCCGTGACCGGCCGACATCTCGGTGCGGAGCAGGAAGTCCTGGCGTCCGACGGCGGTCGCTCGCAGCCGCGCGACCCACTTCGCGGGCTCGACGTAGAGCACGCGGGTGTCGTTGAGCGACGTCTCGGCCAGGATCGGCGGGTAGTCGACCGCCGCCACGTTGTCGTACGGCGCGTACGACGCCATGTAGTCGTAGACGGCCGGGTCGGCCTCCGGGTTGCCCCACTCGTCGTACTCCGTGACCGTCAGCGGAAGGGTCGCGTCGAGCATCGTGGTGAGCGCGTCGACGAACGGCACCTGCGCGACGATGCCGGCGAACTGCTCGGGCGCCTGGTTGGCGACAGCCCCCATCAGCAGCCCGCCGGCGCTGCCACCCTCGGCGACCAGCGAGTCCGCCGTCGACCAGCCGGCCTCGACGAGGTGGCGCGCGCACGCGACGAAGTCGGAGAACGAGTGCTGCTTGTTGAAGAGCTTGCCGTCGTCGTACCACCGCCGGCCCATCTCGCCGCCACCGCGCACGTGGGCGATCGCGAACGCCGCACCGCGGTCGAGCAGGGCGAGCCGCGCGATCGAGAAGTACGGGTCGATCGAGGTCTCGTAGGCGCCGTACCCGTAGAGCAGCGTCGGCACCGTGCCGGTGCGGCCCTTGCGCGCGACGATCGAGACCGGGATCCGCTCACCGTCGTCGGCGACCGCCCAGAGCCGGTGCTCCTCGTAGTCGGCGGGGTCGTAGCCGCCCAGCACCGGAGACCGCCGCAGCAGGGTCAGCGACCGGCTGCGCACGTCGTAGTCGTAGACCGAGGGCGGCACCGCCATCGTCGTGTAGCCGAGGCGGACGACAGGCTGGTGGAAGCCCGGATTGCCGGACGAGCCGACCGTGTAGATCTCGTGGTCGAACTCGACGAGGTAGTCGTCGGCGACGCCCTGGTCGCCGAGCTCGAGGATCCGCAGCTGGGTGAGGCCCTCGCTGCGCTGGTGGACCACGAGGTGGCCGGCGAACGCGTCCACGTCCTCGAGGCGTACGGCGGGGTCGTGCGCGATCAGCGGCCGCCAGCCGGCCGCCGGGGTCGGTGCGATCGGCGCGGTGGCCAGCTCGAAGTCGGCTCCCGTGTGGTTGTGCATCACCAGGAAGACGTCCTCGCCGGCGATCACGGCGTGGTCGAGGGAGTACTCGAGCCCCTCGACGCGCTCGGAGAAGACCTGCCAGCCGGCGTCGGGGTCGTCGGCGTCGAGGAAGCGGTACTCGCTCGTCGTCTTCGAGCCCGCCGCGATCACCAGGAACCGATCGGTGCGGGTGCGGCCCACGCCGACCCAGAAGCGGCCGTCGGTCTCGTGGTGGACGAGCACGTCCTCGTCCTGGCTGGTGCCGAGCCGGTGCCGCCAGATCTTGTCGGCACGCCACGAGTCGTCGACGGTCGTGTAGTAGAAGTGCTCGCTCGCGCGGTCCCAGGTGGCGCCGCCGAGCGAGCCGGCGATCTCGTCGGTGTGCAGCTGGCCGGTGGCCAGGTCCTTGACCCGGATCGTGTAGCGCTCGTCGCCGACCACGTCGGTCGCATAGGCCAGCAGGGTGCCGCTCGGGCTGACCGAGGAGCCGCCCAGGGAGAAGAACTCGTGGCCCTCCGCGAGCGCGTCGAGGTCGAGCAGGACCTGCTCGCCGGGCAGCGCCGGCTGGTCGGGCGCAGTGTCCTCGGCGGGCTTCGGCGGGGTCCAGTCATCGGGGTCGGCGACCGGGACGCGGCAGCTCGCGCCGTACTCCTTGCCCTCGAAGGAGCGCCCGTAGTACCAGAAGCCCCGGTTGCGGGTGGGCACCGACAGATCGGTCTCGCGGGTGCGGGCCTTGATGCCGTCGAAGACGGCCTGCCGCAGGTCGGCGAGGTGCGCCGTCCGGTCCTGGGTCCAGGCGTTCTCGTCCTCGAGGTACGCCGTGACCTCGGGCGAGTCCTTGTCACGCAACCACTCGTAGTCGTCGGTGCGGGTGTGGCCGTGGATCTCGGTGCTGGTGGGTCGCTTGTCGGCGACGGGCGGCTGCATGTCGCGACGATAGCGTTGGGCCATGCACGCCAAGACGGTCGACCTCAACGCCGACCTCGGCGAGGAGGTCACCGACGACGCCGCGCTGCTCGCGGTCGTCACCAGCGCCAACGTCGCATGCGGCTACCACGCCGGCAACGCCGCCATCATGGGCGTGGTGTGCGCGGAGGCAGCACGGCTCGGCGTCTCGGTCGGCGCCCAGGTGTCGTACGACGACCGGGTGAACTTCGGACGGGTCGCCCGCGACGTGCCCTACGCCGTGCTGCGCGACCAGGTCGCCGACCAGGTCGGCACTCTCGCCGAGCTCGCGGTGGCCGCCGGCACCTCGGTGCGCTACCTCAAGCCGCACGGCGCCCTCTACCACCGGGTCCTCGACGACGAGGAGCAGGCGCAAGCGGTGCTCGACGGCTCGGGTGACCTGCCCGTGCTCGGGATGCCCGGCCGGCTGCTCACGCTCGCGGCGGAGGCAGGGCGCGCGGTCTTCCACGAGGGCTTTCCCGATCGCGGCTACACGCCGGACGGGCGTCTGGTGCCGCGCTCGGAGCCCGGTGCGCTGGTGACCGACGAGAGCCAGATCGTGGCCCAGGCACTCGCCCTGGCAGCGACCGTCGACTCCGTGTGCCTGCACGGCGACAGCCCGGATGCGGTCGCGCACGCCATCGCCGTACGCCGCGGTCTGGCCGAAGGTGGTCTGGTGCTGCGAGGGCTGTAGGGGTGAAACCACTCACCTGGGGCTGCCGTGCCCCGATCATGTGCAGGTGACCATCAAGCTGCGCCGCGCGCTGACCGCCGCCGCCATCGCCCCCGTCCTCTTCGCTCTCGGCGCCTGCAGCGGATCGGTCTCCGTCGACACCGGGGGCTACGACCCCGCTGACGTCGCCGACCAGGTCCAGAAGGCCCAGGAGAAGGCGACCCCCGACCTGGAGGTCACGGACGCGAGCTGCCCGGACGACTCCGAGCCGGAGAAGGGCGCCTCCATCGAGTGCACGGTGTCCATCGAGGGCGTCGAGGCGCCGTACACGGTCACCTTCACCACCGTGACCGACGACGACGTGAAGTTCGACATCGCCCCGGCCCAGGCGATCATCTCGACCGACAAGGTCGTCGACTACCTCGTCCAGGAGGCGACCGACCAGGGCATCGAGGCCGCCGAGGCCGACTGCGGCGAGGACGCCATCATCGTCCAGGATCCCGACACCACGTTCGGATGCACGCTCTACATGGGCGACGAGACGCAGGACGTCACCCTGCGGGTGAAGGACCTCGACGGCACGGTCGCCCTCGAGTCCTGAGTCCGTCCAGACTGTCTCCATGCAGCTGCGCCCCGTCGGCCGTTCCGCGGTCCTCGCCGAGGTCGCCCACGCCGTCGAGGCACTCGATCTCGCGACCTGGGCCCGGTCGGCGGGCGTCGGCGCGGCTGAGGTGGTGCCGGCGGCGCAGACCGTGCTCTTCGACGGGGTCCCGGACGTCGCGGCGCTGACCGCTCTGCTGCGCGAGTGGACGGCGACCGGCGTGCCGCCCGGTGGCGAGCGGGTCGAGGTGCCGGTCGTGTACGACGGGCCGGACCTGGCGTCCGTCGCCGATCTCTGGGGGACCGACGTGGCCGGCGTCGTCGCTCGGCACTCCGAGATCGAGTACGTCGCGGCGTTCTGCGGCTTCGCGCCGGGCTTCTCCTACCTGTCCGGGCTGCCGGGGGAGCTCGCCGTACCCCGGCTGGACTCGCCGCGTCCGCGGGTGGCGCCCGGGTCGGTCGGCCTCGCCGGGAGCTGGTGCGGCGTCTACCCGACCGCGTCGCCGGGCGGGTGGCGCCTGCTCGGCCGCACCGAAGCAACGCTGTGGGACCCGGCGCGCGACCGGCCGGCGCTGCTGGCGCCCGGCACGCGGGTGGTGTTCGTCCCCCGATGACGTCTCTCCACGTGCTCGCCACCGGCCCGCTGGTGACGGTCCAGGACCGCGGCCGAGTGGGCCTCGCCCACCTCGGGGTCGCCCGGGCAGGCGCCCTCGACGCCCCCGCTGCCGCCCTGGCCAACCGGATCGTCGGCAACGACGCGGACGACGCGGTGCTCGAGGTCGTGCTCGGCGGTCTCGAGCTGCGCGCCGACGGTGGCTGCTGGGTAGCGGTCGCCGGGGCCGGCAGCGCCCATGCCCGCGCCGAGTGGCTCCCCAAGGGTGGCACGCTCCGAGTCCCGACGCCGCCGACCGGCGTGTGCACCTACGTCGCGGTGGCCGGCGGTATCGCGGTGCCCCCAGTGCTCGGCTCGCGGTCCACCGACACGCTCGCCTGGGTCGGCCCGCCCCGGGTGGAGGCCGGCGCCGTGCTGCCGGTGGGGCAGCCGCGAGGCCGACCACAGCCGCTGGACACGCCGCGCCCGCCGCGACCCGGTCCGCTGCGGGTCCGGGTCGGTCCGCGGGCGGACTGGTTCGTCGAGGGCGCGCTCGACCGGCTCTGCGCGACGCCGTACGTCGTGGCTGCCGACTCCAACCGGATCGGTCTGCGCCTCGACGGGGCGTCGATCCCGCGGGCCGGACACGAAGAGCTGCCGAGCGAGGGGATGGTCCTCGGAGCCGTACAGGTGCCGCCGTCCGGCGTGCCGATCGTGTTCCTGGCCGACCATCCACCGACCGGTGGCTACCCGGTGCTCGCGGTCGTCGACGAGGACGACCTGTGGCAGTGCGCGCAGCTGCGTCCGGGCGACGCGGTGACGTTCACTCGGGCTGGGTCGGCGGGAGCCAGGGGCTGAGCTCCGGGTCGTCCTCGGAGTAGCTGCGCACCGGACCGGCCGGCGTCGCGGCCGTCTCGAAGCGCACCGTCACGACCCCGCGGCCCGAGCCCCACACCCAGCCCTGCCCCATCTCGGTGTGGACGACGTCCATGCCCGGCGCCCAGACACGGCGGGAGTGGTGTGGCACCTTGACCTCGGGCAGCTCCTCCTCTTCCTCGGCCGTCTCGCCGAACAGGTCCTCCTGCACCCAGTCGGCGAGCCCGGAGACACCGACCCCGAGCAGGCGTACGCCGCCCGAGGTGTCCAGGTCGGCGAGCAGCCCGCGCGCCAGCCGCGCGATGGTCGACGCGGTGTCGGTGGGAGAGGCGAGCGTGTTCGAGCGGCTCACCGTGGTGAAGTCGTGCATCCGCACCTTGATCGTGATGGTGCGACCCGAGAGCCCGGCCTTGCGCAGTCGGCGGGCGACGTCGCCGGCCTGCCGGGTCAGCAGGTGCTCCATCAGGCTTCGGTCGGTCAGGTCATGGTCATAGGTGCCCTCGACGCTCACCGACTTGGCCTCGCGCTCGGCCACCACCGGGCGGTCGTCCTCGGCGCGGGCGAGGCTGTAGAGCCAGTGCCCGCTGGCCTTGCCGAGCAGCCGGACCAGCTCGTCCTCGTCCAGGGACTCCAGGTCGGCGACGGTGTGCACCCCGACCCGGCGCAGCCGCTCGGCCGTCGCCGGTCCGACGCCGGGGAGCACGGTGACCTTCATCGGGCGGAGCAGGTCGCGCTCGGTGCCGGGGGCGACCACGACGAGACCGTCGGGCTTGTCGAGGTCGCTGGCGACCTTGGCGATGAACTTCGAGGTCCCGATCCCGACCGACGCCGTCAGCCCGCCCGTCACCTCGGTGAGCCGTGAGCGGAGCTCCTCGGCGAACGCGGTCACCGAGGGCAACGACAGGTCGGCGAGGCCGGGGTGCTCGGTCGTGTCGGCCGCAGCCAGGTCGATGAACGCCTCGTCGAGCGAGAGCGGCTCGACGAGCGGCGACACCGAGCGCAGCAGTCGCATCACCTCGTCACTGGTGGACCGGTAGGCGTGGAACCGCCCACTCAGGAACGCCGCGTGGGGGCAGCGCGAGCGCGCCTCCCGGGTCGACATGGCCGAGCGGACGCCGTACTCGCGGGCCTCGTACGACGCTGTCGAGACCACACCGCGACCGCCGACGCCGCCCACGATCACCGGCTTGCCGCGCAGCGACGGCTTGTCGCGCTGCTCGACCGCCGCGAAGAACGCGTCGAGGTCGAGGTGCAGCACCGACGCAACCGCTCGCACCTCGGCAACCTATCGCGGACCACGGACGGTGCCCGACGGCCCACCTTCCGTCCACAGCCGACCGTCCCGCAGGAGTCTGCACAACCCCACCCGAAGACCCCCCGTCACCGTCGGCGAGGCCCGGGAACGTCGTCGGCATGACCGCAGACCAGACCACACCCACGACCACCCTGACCGCCCGCACCCCGGAGGACGTCCTCGCCGTGGTGCCCGTCGTCCTCGGCTTCGAGCCCACCGAGTCACTGGTGATGCTCACCTTCGGCTGCGACCCGCCGTTCCACGCGCGGGCCGACCTGCCGATCCGGCCCGACGAGGTCGTCGCAATGGCCGGATCGCTGGTCGACCCGGCGCGCCGGCACCGCGTGCCACGGGTGTTCCTGCTCGTCTACAGCGAGCGCGACACCTTCGCCGACCGCGCGCTCGAGCAGACGGCTCGCGCCCTGCGACGAGCCGGCGTCGAGGTGATCGACGGGCTGCGCACCGACGGTCGTCGCTGGTGGCCGGTCCCCGGGCGGGCGGGAGTTCCCGCCGCCGGAGTGCCCTACGACCTGTCAGCCCACCCGTTCGCCGCCCAGGCGGTCTACGACGGCCGGGTCGTGCACCCGTCCCGCGAGCGTCTGGCGGCGACGGTCGCCGCCGACCCCGAGCTGGTTGGCCGGCTGGTTCCGGCCTTGGCAGCGCTCACCGGCGATCCGCTCCCGGCGCTCGACGAGGGGGCGTGGGCGCGGGAGCTCGTGGTCCGGCACGTCGAGGCCGGCACCGCGCCCGACGACGCCGAGGTCGCCCGGTTGCTGCGCGGGATGCTCGACCTCCGGGTCCGCGACGCGGCCTGGTCGCCGCTGCGCCGCCCGCGGGCACGCGAGCACGTGGAGCTCTGGGCCCACGTGGTCCGGCGGGCGCCCGACCCTCTCGTGCCCGCGCCGGCGGCGCTGCTGGCGTTCGCGGCGTGGCAGGCCGGCCAGGGCGCTCTCGCCTGGTGCGCCGTCGACCGGTGCGTCGAGGTCGATCCGGGCTACTCGCTGGCCGGGTTGGTCGCCGAGCTGTTGACCCGAGCGGTGCCGCCCGACACCTGGGAAGGAGGCTTCGACTGGACCGTGGGCATGGCGACCTGAGGTGCCGGGTAGTGCAGGGGCATGGCGCGGACGGTGGGAGTCGAGGAAGAGCTCCTGCTCTTCGACCCCGCGACCCGGGAGGTGGTCGCCGCGGCCCCCTCGGTCCTCAAGCAGTTCCGGGAGCACGGCCACGGCCGCCGGCTGCCGCGCGCGGCCACCGACGAGCTGGACCAGGAGCTGTTCCGGCACCAGCTCGAGACCCGTACCGACCCGGAGAGCGACCTCGACGCGGTGCTCGCGCAGGTCGTGGCCGGACGACGGACAGCCGGTGAGGCCGCACGGGCCGCCGATCTCCGAGCGGGTGCTTGCGGGATCGTGCCGCTGGGCGGAGACCGGTCGGTGGTCACGTCCAACGACCGCTACCTGGACATGGTCGCGATGTACGGCGAGGTGGCGCGCACGGGCGGCACCTGCGGGATGCACGTGCACACCGAGGTCTCCTCGGACGAGGAGGGCGTGGCCGTCATCGACCGGATCGCACCGTGGCTGCCGACGCTGCTGGCACTGAGCTCGAACTCCCCGTTCGTCGACGGCCGCGACTCCGGCTACGCATCGTGGCGGGCGCAGGTGTGGTCCCGCTGGCCGAGCGCAGGTCCGACCGAGCCGTTCGGCTCCGTCGAGGGTTATGCCGCCGTGAGCGACATGCTGATCGCGACCGGAGCGGCCCGCGACGTGGGGATGCTCTACTACGACGCCCGGCTCTCCGCCGAGCACCCCACCGTCGAGGTGCGGATCTGCGACGTCTGCACGGAGCCCGAGATCGCCGTGGGGATCGTGGCGCTGGTGCGGGCACTGGTCGAGACAGCGGCCGGGGCCGAGCACGCGGGCCGGCGCCCGTTGCGCTGGCGCGCGGAGACGCTGCGGGCCGCCCAGTGGCGAGCCGCACGCTTCGGGATGTCCGACACGCTCGTCGACCCGACGACCAACGGACTCCGGCCGGCCCGCGAGGTCCTCGAGACGCTGGTCGCCGAGCTGCGACCCGCACTCGAGGATGCCGGCGACCTGGATCGCGTCGGGCTCCTGCTCGAGCGCTGTGTCAGCGACAACGGCGCCACCCGGCAGCGTGCCGCCTACGAGCGCACCGGCGAGGTCGCGGCGGTCGTGGACGACCTGATCCGCCGTACGGAAGCATCCTGGAACGCCCAGGTTGGGCACTAAGGTCAGGCCATGGGCGAAGAGGTAGCTGCTCAGGAGTTCTCCCGCGCTGATCGCACGCGCCACCGGGAGAAGGTGCGCCGCAACCTCGACGTGTTCGCCCGGATGCTGCGCGAGGCGCGCTTCGACACCGACGACCCGATGACCGGGCTCGAGGTCGAGCTCAACCTCGTCGACGAGGTCGGCGACCCGGCGCTGAAGAACGCCGAGGCGCTGGAGGCGATCGCCGACCCCGACTTCCAGACCGAGCTCGGGCAGTTCAACATCGAGATCAACGGTGCCCCGGCGAAGCTGCGCGAGGGCGGGCTGACGACGTTCGAGGAGAGCCTGCGGCGCAGCCTCAACGACGCCGAGCAGAAGTCGGCCGCCATCGGCGCGCACATGGTGATGATCGGCATCCTGCCGACCCTGGCTGAGGGGCACATGGGGATGGGCAGCTTGAGCGCCAACCCGCGCTACAAGCTGCTGAGCGAGCAGATCCTCAACGCCCGCGGCGAGGACATCACGATCGCCATCGACGGGACCGAGCGGCTGCGTTCGAGGTCGGACTCGATCGTGCCCGAGGCCGCCTGCACCAGCACCCAGTTCCACGTGCAGACCTCGCCGGACCAGTTCGCGGCGTACTGGAACGCGTCCCAGGCGATGGCGGCGGTGCAGGTGGCGGTGGGTGCCAACTCGCCGTACCTCTTGGGCAAGGAGCTGTGGCGCGAGACCCGGATCCCGCTCTTCGAGCAGGCGACCGACACCCGCAGCGAGGAGCTGAAGGCGCAGGGCGTCCGCCCACGGGTGTGGTTCGGCGAGCGGTGGATCACCTCGGTGTTCGACCTGTTCGAGGAGAACGTCCGCTTCTTCCCGGCGCTGCTGCCGGTCACCGACGACGAGGACCCGCTGGCGGTGCTCGAGGACGGCGGCACCCCCCGGCTCCCCGAGCTGCGCCTGCACAACGGCACCATCTACCGCTGGAACCGCCCGGTCTACGACGTCGCCGGGGGAGTGCCCCACCTGCGGGTCGAGAACCGCCTGCTGGCCGCCGGGCCGACCGTCGCAGACACGATCGCCAACGCCGCGTTCTACTTCGGCCTGGTGCGAGCTCTCGCCGAGAGCGAGCGACCGTTGTGGTCGCAGATGTCCTTCAGCGCCGCTGAGGAGAACTTCCACGTGGCCGCGCGCCAGGGCATCGACGCCCACGTCTACTGGCCGGGGGTGGGCCAGGTGCGCGCGACGGAGCTGGTGCTGCGGCGGCTGCTGCCGATGGCCCGCGAAGGGCTCGCGTCGTGGGGCGCGTCGACCGAGGAGTCGGACCGGTTGCTCGGGATCATCGAGCAGCGCTGCCTGCTCAACACCAACGGCGCCGAGTGGTTCGTCCAGCGAGTGCGTGCCGAGGGCAACCGGGACCGCTACGACGCGCTGCGGGCGGCCCTGCTCGATTACCGCGACCGGATGCATACCAACGAGCCCGCGCACACGTGGGACTGACTCCTCACCGCTCGCGCAGCCGCTTCCACTCCCGCCGTACGCCGGTGCGCGGGTCGAACCAGCCCCGGCGGGTGACCACCACGAGCACCAGGTCGACGGCGGCTTCGCTGCTGGCCGAGCGCGCCGCGGCGAGCCAGGCCAGGTCGAGGTCCCCGACCTCGAGCGGACCCGATCGGGTCAGCCACAGCATCGGGACCGCGCCCGCCACCGGCGCGTGCCGGCGTGAGGTGTGCAGCAGCGCGGCCACGACGTCGGTGCGCAGCGCGTGGTCGAGCTCCTCGTCCGGTCCGACGACGAACACGTCCTCCGGCCCACCCGGCCAGCCGACGTGCAGCAGGGGCGGGTGGACCCGGCGCCGCTCGCGGGCCGCGTGGTCGGCGACGGCCCGGCGCAGCACGGTGTGCAGCGGTCGGGTCAGCGGCTCGTGGATGCCGTCGATCGCGCTCACCTCCCGTCGTCGGCGGTCCCTCACTCTTGCCCCATCCGTACGGCGCGCGCCCGGCTCGTCCACAGGCTGCATGCCCGCAGCTGGATCGGTTACGGTGCCGGTGGGCTCCCGGCCCGTTCGGCAGCAACCACCTTGGGAGGATCGATGGGAACCGTCGTCGTGGGGTACGTGCCCAAGCCCGAGGGTGAGGCCGCGCTGCAGACCGCCATCGCCGAGGCGAAGCTCCGGTCGGCCAGCCTGGTCGTCGTGAACTCGCAGCGAGGTGGCGCCGACTTCGACCAGGATGCCGCCACCCAGGCCGACCGCGAGATGGGTGCCGTTCGCTCTGTGCTCGACGGGTCCGGCGTGCCCTACGAGATCCGCCAGCTGGTGCGTGGCTTCGAGCCCGCCGAAGACCTGATCAGCATCGCCGAGGCCAGCCAGGCCGAGCTGATCGTGATCGGCCTGCGCCGCCGCTCGCCTGTCGGCAAGCTGATCCTCGGCAGCAACGCCCAGCGCATCCTGCTCGACGCCCACTGCCCGGTGCTGGCGGTCAAGGCCGAGTGAGCCGGGGCAATCGCTGCCTCGCGCAACGTCATACGCCGCGCAACGTCATGCGGATGGAGCGTCCGCTTGCTCCATCCGCATGACCTCCCGGAGGTCTGCGGCAAGATGGGGGCATGGCCACGATCCACATCACCGGTGACGACGCCGCCGACCAGGTGCTGACCGACGACCCCTTCGCCCTGCTGGTCGGGATGATGCTCGACCAGCAGTACCCGATGGAGCACGCATTCCGCGGCCCGGCCAAGGTGCTCGACCGGTTCGGCACCCTCGAGCCGGCGCGGATCGCGGCCGCCGACCCGGAGGAGTTCGCCGCCCTCTGCTCCACGCCGCCGGCGATCCACCGGTTCCCCGGCTCGATGTCCGCGCGGCTGCAGGAGCTCGCCAAGATCGTCGAGGACGAGTACGACGGGCACGCCGAGCGGATCTGGACCGAGGCGGCCGACGGCCGCGACTTCCTCAAGCGGATGCAGGCGCTGCCCGGGTTCGGCAAGCAGAAGGCCCAGATCTTCGTAGCGCTGGTCGCCAAGCAGCTCGACGTACGACCAGACGGCTGGGAGGCCGTCGTGGGTGCGTACGCCGAGGACGGCTACCGCTCCGTGGCCGACGTCGTCGACGGCGCGAGCCTGCAGAAGGTGCGTGACTTCAAGAAGCAGAAGAAGGCCGAGGCCAAGGCGCAGGCCGGCTGACACGAGCCGTTGGTCCGAGGCGCCCGGGGTGCCGATCTATGGTTGCGTTCGTGGAGTTGGATGACGTCGCAGCACTCATCAGACGCCCCGTGCTGCGGACGTTCGACCTCGACCGGACCGTCTCGGACGAGGTCGTGCGTCGCCTTCTCGAGGCCGCGCGTTGGACCGGGTCGGCACGCAACCGCCAACCCTGGAGGTTCGTGACGGTCCGTGATCGATCCACCCTCCGACGGCTGTCCGGCCTGGGGGCCTACGCGCAGTTCGTAGCGGATGCCCCGGTCGTCCTGGTGCTGTCCTCGGTGCACAACGAGTACGCGGACAGCGAGTTCGACGTCGGCAGGATCACCCAGTCGATCGTCATCGCCGCGGCCGCGCTCGGCCTGGGAAGCTGCCCGGCAACCCTGTTCCCCGAGGAGAACGTCGATGCTGCGCGCAGCATCGTGGACCTCCCCGCCGACTGGCGCCCGCGCCACCTGCTCGCACTCGGGTACCCGGCCATCATCCAGATGACGGCGTCCGGGGTCCCGGCCGTGCCTCGCGGACGGCGCGAGCTCGTCGACCTCGTGCTGGAGGATTCCCCTGGGCTGTGAACCGGCCTCGGCTCCGGGCGCCACTTGCGGGTCGATCTCGGTGCGCACCGGCCGAGCATGGTCCAGACGAGGACCGGACCGGTCGCCCCGGTTGCCGGATTCTCAGGGGGTGCGTGGCAGAATGTTCATCGCGGCTCTTGACGTCTCCGGGACGGGCCGCGCCCTAGATCTGTTTTGACCGTCGTTGACGAGAGGTGTTCGTGTCCTCGAACGCGCGCAAGTTGCTCCCCGCCGAAGTGCTCACCCACCCGGCAGTCGTGGCCCTCATCGAACGGGGGGCGCCGACCGGGTCGCTCACCCCCGAGGATGTGCGGCAGGCCAGTGAGGACGCGGCCGTCGAGCCGCGTCACCTCAAGGCGCTGCTCGGCCACCTGAGCTCGCTCGGGATCTCCGTGCACCTGCCGGTGGCGACGACCCGTGCGGTCGCGGCGACGTCGACCCGCAAGACGACCACCGCGAAGGCGACCAAGGCCGCTCCCGCGAAGAAGGCTGCTGAGAAGCCGGAGGCCGCTGCACCCGCCAAGAAGGCCGCGCCGGCGAAGAAGGCCGACGCCGAGGGCGAGATCGCCGTCACCGAGGTCGTCCTCGGTCCGGACGGCAAGAAGATCCTCCCCGACCTCCCGGACGAGCAGTTCGAGAAGGACGTCAAGGCAGACCCCACGATCGAGGAGGACGAGAAGTCCGCCACGTTCGTCGTCTCGGCCGCCGACGACACCGACGAGCCCGAGCAGCAGGTCATGGTCGCCGGCGCGACCGCCGACCCGGTCAAGGACTATCTGAAGCAGATCGGCAAGGTCCCCCTCCTCAACGCCGAGATGGAGGTCGAGCTCGCCAAGCGGATCGAGGCTGGCCTCTTCGCGGAGGAGAAGCTCGCCAAGGGCGCCAAGATGTCCGGCAAGCTCCACGAGGAGTTCGAGTGGATCGCCGAGGACGGCAAGCGCGCCAAGAACCACCTCCTCGAGGCCAACCTGCGTCTCGTCGTATCGCTCGCGAAGCGCTACACCGGCCGCGGCATGCTCTTCCTGGACCTGATCCAGGAGGGCAACCTCGGTCTGATCCGTGCGGTCGAGAAGTTCGACTACACCAAGGGCTACAAGTTCTCGACGTACGCCACCTGGTGGATCCGTCAGGCCATCACCCGCGCGATGGCCGACCAGGCCCGCACGATCCGCATCCCGGTGCACATGGTCGAGGTCATCAACAAGCTCGCCCGCGTGCAGCGCCAGATGCTCCAGGACCTGGGCCGCGAGCCCACCCCGGAGGAGCTCGCCAAGGAGCTCGACATGACGCCCGAGAAGGTCATCGAGGTCCAGAAGTACGGCCGCGAGCCCATCTCGCTGCACACCCCGCTCGGTGAGGACGGCGACTCCGAGTTCGGCGACCTGATCGAGGACTCCGAGGCGATCGTCCCGGCCGACGCCGTGTCGTTCACGCTCCTCCAGGAGCAGCTGCACGCCGTCCTCGACACGCTCTCCGAGCGCGAGGCGGGCGTCGTCAGCATGCGGTTCGGCCTGACCGACGGCCAGCCGAAGACCCTCGACGAGATCGGCAAGGTGTACGGCGTGACCCGCGAGCGGATCCGCCAGATCGAGTCGAAGACGATGTCGAAGCTGCGGCACCCGTCGCGCTCGCAGGTCCTGCGCGACTACCTGGACTGATCGGGTCGGCTCGCCCGGGAATGCACACCCTCCGGATTTCAACCGCGGGATTGCAACCAACTGGGTACCTGAGGAGTCTGAGGGGTACACCCACTGCCGGAGGTACTCATGAAGCACAGGACTCGGGTCCTAGCGATCGTCGTCGCCGCGCTGGCGGTGACTACCGTCGTCGCCGGACCGGCGTACGCCGACAAGGCCAGGTACGCCGACCCGGCGGATGCCACCGCCTCACTCACCGACATCCGCGCGGTCGTGGTCGACCACCGCGCCGCGAAGCTCGTCGTCGGGGTCCGGTTCACCGACCTCCGTCGCCGTTCGACCGGTGGGCCGTCGGGGCTGACCATCCTCATCGACACCCGGTCGGACCGTGCCGGTGCCGAGTTCCTTCTCACCACCGGGCTCCAGGCGGGCACCGACTTCCAGCTGATGAAGGTGCGCGGGGGAGAGGCAGTGGGAGAGCCGCTGACTTGCGACCACCGGGTGCGGCTCGACTTCGCCGAGGACCGACTGCGGTTCGCGGCCGCTCGCGACTGCCTGGGCTCGCCGGCGAGCGTGCGGATCGGAGTCAAGATGCGCGACGAGTTCGACTCCTCGCACCCGGTCGTCGACTGGCTCGGCGAGCCGCGCTCCTGGACCGGCCCGCTCGCCAGCGCCTGACCTGTCACACGTCGAGCGGCTCGCCCCGCGTCAGCCATCGCAGCCGGGCGCGTACGTCGGCGTCGGCCGTGTCGAGCACGTCGTGCAGCGCCTCCTCCTGCTCGGAGAAGTGGCTCCACCCCTCGAAGTGCACGGGTACGGCGACGCGCGGGCGGATCAGCGCGAGCAGCTCCAGCGCGTCGCGGCCTGACATCGAGTAGCGCAACGGCCCGGTGAGGCCGAATCGGACCGACCCGAGGTGCAGCACGGCGACGTCCACCTGCAACCGCGAGGCGACCTCGCGGACCCCGTCGTACAGGACGGTGTCGCCGGAGACCCACACGACCGCCGGGTCGTCGGCCCACTGCAGTGCGAAGCCGACGACCTCCCCGGCGATCGGCCGGCTCAGCGGCGGTCCGTGCCGGCACGGGGTGGCGGTGATGGTCAGGTCGGGCAGGCCCGGCGCGCTGACGGTGGCGGTCGACCAGGGCGCCACGCCCTGGGTGTTCGCCGCAGCCAGTCGCCGGGCACCCGACGGCGTGGTGACCACCGACCGAGCACCGGGCAGGAGCGCCCGGCCGGCGTCGTCGAGGTTGTCGGCGTGGTGGTCGTGGCTGAGCAGCACCAGGTCAAGCGGACCCAGGTCGTCCGCAGGTACGGCGGGTCCGGCGGTCTTCACCGACGACGTACCCCAGCCGAAGCCGTAGCGCCGACCGGGCGGGTCGAACGTCGGGTCGCTGAGGATCCGCCACCCGTGCGCCTCGACCAGCAGGGTCGGACCGCCGATGTGGGTGAGGCGCACGGGGACGGTCACGGCTCAGGCCTGCGAGGCGTGCGCGGAGGCGTGCACGACTGCCCAGGAGAGGGCGGTGTCAGCGATCTCCTCCCAGCCCGGCTCGGCGCACGTCCAGTGCGAGCGGCCGGGGAACTCGTGGAACTCGGTCAGCGCCTTCGACTTCTTCTTCCAGTGCTTGAAGTTCGACTTGTTCACCGACGGCGGCATGATGTGGTCGGCGCCGCCGGCGATGAAGAGCAGCGGCGCGCGGTCGTCGTTGCCGTAGTTGACCCAGGTGTCCTGTTTGCCGGGCTTGAAGTTCGCGAACAGGCCGAACTCCCACACGAACGAGCCGGGCGCCGCGATGTGGTAGCGGTCGTAGACCTTGTCGGACTCCTCCTTGCTCAGCGTGTTGGTGAACGCGTAGTGGAACTCCTCGGGCGTGAATCCGGCGGCACGGTGCCGGTTCGCCGGGTTCTTGAGCACCGGGAAGAGCGACCTGGCCTGCGACACCGGGTTGACCCGCACGCCCTCGGTCGGGGCGGAGTCGATGACCACGCCCGAGCAGCCGAGGCCCCGGTCCAGGAGCAGCTGGGTGATCGTCCCGCCGAAGGAGTGACCCATGATGATCGGCGGCTGGTCGAGCTCGTTGATCAGCGCGGTGATGTGGTCGATGATCCCGGGCACCGTCTGGTTGGCGATGACGTCCGGGTTCTCGCGCAGCGCCTCGACCTCGATCTCGAAGCCGGGGTACGCCGGCGTGAGGACGTTGTAGCCCTGTGCCTCGTAGTGCGCCACCCAGCCCTCCCAGCTGCGCGGGGTCATCCATAGGCCGTGGACGAGGACGATGGTGTCGGGGATGAAGTCGGTCATGGTGGTGCTCCTGACTGTTGGTAGGACGTCGGGTCAGCTGTTGAGGAACTCGAGCAGGTCGGTGTGCAGGCGTTCGCGGTCGGTGTCGGGCAGGGCGTGAGCACCGCCCTCGTAGACCTTCAGCACCGCGCCCTCGATGAGCCGGGCGGAGCGCTTGCCGCCGACCTCGAACGGCACGATCTGGTCGTCGTCGCCGTGGATGACCAGGGTCGGGACGTCGATCTTGGCCAGGTCCGGGCGGAAGTCGGTCGCCGAGAAGGCGGCGATGCACTCATAGGCGCCGCGGTGCCCGCACGCCATGCTCTGGAGCCAGAACGCGTCCCGGAACCCCTGGGCGACGTCCCCGTTGCGGTTGTGGCCGAAGAACGGCCCGTCGGCCAGGTCGCGGTAGAGCTGTGAGCGGTTCGAGCGCTCACCGGCGCGGATCCCGTCGAAGACCTCGATGGGCAGGCCCTCGGGGTTGTCGTCGGTCTGCAGCATCAGCGGCGGTACGGCGCTGACGAGGACGAGCCTGGCCACCCGTTCGGTGCCATGGCGCCCGACGTAGTGGACGATCTCGCCGCCGCCGGTGGAGTGGCCGACCAGGGTGACCCCGGTCAGGCCGAGGCTCTCGATGAGGCAGGCGAGGTCGTCGGCGTACGTGTCCATCTCGTTGCCGTGCCAGGTCTGGCTGGACCGGCCGTGTCCGCGCCGGTCGTGCGCGATCGCGCGGAAGCCGTGCTCGGCGAGCACGAGCGCGGTGGCCTCCCAGGCGTCGGCGTTCAGGGGCCAGCCGTGGCTGAGGATGACCGGGGGACCGTCGGTGCCCCAGTCCTTGTAGAAGATCTGGGATCCATCGTCGGTGGTCACGTGGGGCATGGGTGCCTCCTTGGTCGAGTGGTGCCACCAGCGTGGTCGTGCCGGGGACGCCGCGGACCACGTGTGGTACGTAGTCGTGATCCGCTAGGAGCGGTCGAGTCGATCGGAGAGCTGGCGCCGCGAGGAGATCCCGAGCTTCTGGAAGACCTTGCGCAGGTGGTAGTCGATCGTGTTGGCGCTGAGGAACATCGAGGCGCCGATCTCGGCGTTGGTCCTCCCGGCGGCGGCCAGCTCGGCCACGGTCTGCTCCTGCGGCGTCAGCATGGGCAGCCGGCCGTCGCCTGGGCTGCGGACGGGCTCGCCGGCCGCCTCGAGCTCCCCGTTCGCCCGCCGGACGAACGGCTCGGCGCCGGTGCCGGCGAGCACCTCGGCGGCCGCGAGCAGCTGGGCCCGGGCGTCCTTGCGACGCTTGCGGCGGCGCAGCCACTCGCCGTACACGAGATGCGCACGCCCCAGTTCGACCGTGGCACGGGTGCCTTCCAGGGCCGCGACGGCGGCCCGGAAGTGAGGCTCCGCGGCGTCGTCGTCGGAGACGAGCGCGCGGGACCTGGCCGCCACGCCCCGCACCCACGGCGTGCCGCTCGCGAGAGCACGTTCGTCGAGCTGGTCGGCGAAGGCCCGAGCCTCCTCGACCCGACCGGTGCGGACCGCAGCCTCCACGAAGTCCGGCCACGTCATCGGGGTCACGTGGAAGAACGGGTCGTCCACGAGCGGCTTCAGGTGCGCATAGGCCTCCTCGTAGCGGCCGTCGGCGAGGTCCACGGCCGCGAGGGCGGACACGGCGCTGGCATGGACGCCCCCGAAGCCCATGGCGAGGATCATCTCGGTCAGGCCGAGCACCTGGTCACGGGTCGCCGGCGACCAGGCCAGCACGGCCACGTTGACGACGTGCTCGGCGTCGTACCCGATGGCGCGGCGCAGCTCGCGCACCTGCTCCATGTAGCGAACCGCCCGGCGCGGAGTGCCGCCCACCACCTCCGTCAGGGACAGCACCCACAGGGCGCTGTCGAGCTGTTGCAACGAGCCGGCGTCGCGGGCGGCCGAGGCGCAGCGCTCCAGGCAGCGGTGCCGGGCGTCGTTGTCCCAGAGCGCCGTCGCGAGCGCGACGCTGCTGTGTCCGTAGGTGAGGATCTGCTCCTCGTCCATCGTGTCGTAGGCGTCCAGCGCCTCCCGCATGATCGGCACCGCGTCGTCGTACGGCAGCAGGACGAGCGCGCTGAGTGCGCGGAGGATCGTGGCCGCACACCCCGGGCGCACCTCGGCGCCGTCCCGCAGCCGCTCGCCCAGCTCGGTCCAGGTCAGTCCGGTGGTCAGGCGCTCCGAGGGCAGTGCGCACTCCCAGGCCTTGATCAGTGCACGCTGCTCGAGGGCGTCGTCCTCACCGTGGAAGAGCGTGGCGGCGGCCAGCAGGTCCGCGCTCCCGCGGGTCACCGTCGGGGCGGCGGTGAAGAGGGAGTGCTCGGCGCCGAGCATGGTCAGTCGACCGTGGGCCACCGGGTCGAGGGCGTCCTCGTCGATCTCGTCGATCAGGTTCTTGGCCAGCTGCGCGGTCCCAGACTGCAGCGCCGCCTCGGCGGCTGCCACCAGGCGGGCGTACTTGCGCGGGCCTTGCGGGGTGAGAGAGGAGGCTCGGATCAGCACTCGGGCGCGGGAGGCGAAGCCGCCACGCTCGGCTGCCAGGTCTGCGACGTCCTCGAGCCGCTGGGCCACCTGCTCGTCGGTGCCGAGCGTGGCCTTGGCGGCGTGCCAGGCCTCGAGCTCGCTCAGGTCCGACTTCTCCGCCATCGTGGCCAGGGCCCGGTGCACCCAGCGCCGGTCCTTGCCGGGCGCCGCGTTGTACGCCGCCGAGCGGACCAACGGGTGACGGAATCGAACCGTCTGCCCGAGCTCGACCAGACCGGCCGCCTCCGCGCCGTCACCGGCGTCCCCGGGCAGCCCGAGCAGGTCGGCGGCGGCAGTGATCAGGTCGACGTCGCCGGTGGAGTCGGCTGCGGCCACCAGCAGCCAGAGGCGTACGTCGTCGCCGAGCAGCCGGACCTGGCGCAGGTAGAACGACTCCAGGTGCCGGCCGACGGGGATCGGCTCGTCGCCGAAGCTCGACTCGGTGAGCTGGGCGACCGTGAGGTCGTCGGCCAGGTCGACCAGGGCGAGCGGGTTGCCTCCGGTCGCGGTCACGATCTGCATCGCGACAGCCGGGTCGATCGCCCCGGAGACCGACCGGGTCAGCAGTCTGACCGCCACGTCGGGGGAGAGGCCACTCAGCCGCAGGGACGGCACGCCGACCATCTGCTCGGTGTACTCGGGCACCTCGCGCCCGGCGAAGAGCAAAGCTGCGGACTCGGCCTCGAGCCGGCGGCCTACGAAGGCCAGGGCGTCGAGCGACTCCCGGTCGAGCAGGTGTGCGTCGTCCACGACGGCGACGACGGGCGTCGCCTGGCCGGCCGCACCCAACAGGCCGAGGACACTGAGACCGATCAGGAAGCGGTCCGGTGGCGGACCCCCGGCCGCGCCAGACGCCGTGCGCAAAGCCTGCTGGAACCGTGCCGGCAGCTCCGCCAAGTGCGCCTGCAGGGGAGTCAGGAGCCGCTGGATCGCGGCGTACGGCATCGTCGACTCGGTCTCGTACCCATCGACGCTCACCAGCTGTATCCCGACCAGGCCGGTGGTCGCAGCCGTCAGCAGCGATGTCTTCCCGATCCCGGGATCACCGGTGATTGCCAGCGACCCGCCGCGGCCGTTGCGCGCCGTGCCGACCAGGTGCCGGAGGTGGCGGAGCTCGTCTGCACGTCCCAGGAGGTCACCGTTCTCATCCGGAAGGCCGCCCGCCGACTGCCCGTTCGCCATGCCAGGAACGCTACCGAGATGGGAGCGTTCCCGGTAGCGGACGACTGACTGAGATTCCTGGGTCAGCTGGTCCACGACGAGGGTCCCGTGCGCTCCGTGGGCCCCGGATGTCCGGAGTCAGCGGTCCTGCAGTGCCCGCAGGGCGGCCCGATGGCCGCACATCCCGTGCACGCCGGCACCCGGCGGAGTCGACGAGGAGCAGAGGAAGGCGCCGGGCATGCCGGTGGCGTAGGGGTCGAGCGTGGGCCGGGGTCGGACCAGGAGCTGGCGCACCGTGTTGGTGCCTGCCGCGATGTCGCCGCCCACGTAGTTGGGGTTGTACGCCGCGAAGTCCGCCGGCCCGGTGACGTGCTGGCCGACGATCCGCTCGCGCAGCCCCGGCGCGAACCGCTCGATCTGGTCGAGCACCAGGTCGGTCGCGTCGCCGGCGTACGCGTGCGGCACGTGGGCGTAGGCCCAGACCGGGTGCACGTCGCCGGCGGAGCGGGTCGGGTCGGCGAGGTACTGCTGACCGACCAGCACGAACGGCCGCGCTGGAAGCACGCCGCGGGCCGCCTCCGCCTCGGCATCGGCGATCTCCTCGAAGGTGCCACCGACGTGCACGGTGCCCGCGCGCCGGCAGGGCTCGGCCGTCCAGGGGACACCGCCCCGCACGGCCAGGTCGATCTTGTACGCCGCGACGCCGTACCGCCAGCGACGCAGGGACCGCGCCCGGCGCGGTGGCAGCCGGTCGCCGGCGATATCGGCGAACGCGGTGGGAGTGGTGTCGAAGAGCATCAGGCGGGCGTCCGGCAGGTCGGCGACCGAGCGCACCTGGACTCCCGTCTCGACTCGACCCCCCATCGACCGCAGCAGGCTGGCGAGCGCGTCCGTGATCGCCCGCGAGCCACCCTCGGCGACCGGCCAGCCGTGCCGGTGACCGGCGGCGATCAACATGGTGCCGACGGCCGCGGTCGAGGGCCGGTCGAGCGGGCGGCAGATGTGGGCCGCGCACCCGGCGAAGAGTGCCCGGGCCGCCTCGGTCGCGAAGCGCCGGGCGAGGACGTCGGCCGGCAGTGCCGCGCGGAGTCCGAAACGGCCGAGCAGGACGGGCCGTCTGGGCAGGTGGGCGACCGGCCCGAGCACCTCGGGGGCGAGGTCGTCGTACTGCCGCGCGAGCGGTCCGAAGACGCCGCGCCAGCGGTCCCCGTCGGCCCCGAGTCCGGTGGCCGTCTCGTCGATCGAGCGCAGCATGACCGCCGCCGTACCGTCGTCGAGCGGATGCGCCAGGTCGATCTCGGGCCACCGCCACACCAGGCCGTGGTCGGCGAGGGGCAGGCTCCGGAGGTACGGCGAGCCGACGCCGAACGGGTGGATGGCCGAGCACATGTCGTGCAGGACGCCCGGCACCGTGAGCTCGGAGGTCCGGGTCCCGCCGCCGATCTCGTCGTGTCCCTCGAGCACCGTCACGCTGAGGCCGCGCTGGGCGAGTGTGATCGCGGCCGCGAGCCCGTTGGGCCCCGAGCCGACGACGACCGCGTCGGTGCTCATCCCGCGGCCACCAGCACGACTGCTCCGGCGCAGAGCGCCAGTCCGAGCGCCTGGGTGCGATGCATGTGCTCGCGGAGCACGGTGGCCGCGAGCAGCACGGTGAAGGCGGGGTAGAGCGACGTGATGACCGCGGCCACGGTCAGGTAGCCGTGCTGGGTCGCGACCTGGAAGAGGCCGGTGGCCAGTGCGCCCAGTGCGCCGCTGATGGCTCCGCCGAGTGCGTACCGGTTGCGGGGGACCCAGTCCTGGTGCAGCGCCAGCGCGACGAGGATGATCGCGCCGCCGGCGACGAGCTGGTTGAGCGCTAGCGGCAGGAAGCCGGCCTCCTCCGGGATCTGCGCCAGGGCGGCGAAGAGCGTGCCGAAGCCCAGACCCGCCAGGACGCCGTCCAGGATCCCCGAGCCCGCACCGGGCGTCGGGCCCGCGGCCGGTTCTCGGGAGACCAGCCAGATCGCCGGGAGCGCGAGCAGCACACCGACCCAGACCAGGGCGCCGGGGCGTTCGCCCGCGAGCACGCCGACCACGACCGGGACGAGCACCGCGCCGACCCCGGAGACCGGAGCCACGACGCCCATCCGGCCGGAGGAGAGTCCGCGGTAGAGGAACGCCGTACCGAAGCCGTTGCCGACGCCGGCGACGACCGCCCAGGCGAGGTCGGCGCCTGTGGGGGAGCCGCCGTCGAAGGCGACCAGGACCAGCACCAGCGCCGTACCGGCCAGCTGGGCGACCAGCGAGACCGCCCAGGCGCCGCCGCGCCGGGAGAAGATGCCGCCGTTGAAGTCGCCCAGGCCGTAGGACGCCGCGGCGAAGAGGGACAGCAGGATGCTCATGTCGCGACGACGCCGCCCACCCAGACGAGGGTCGCGCCGAGGGCGGCGACGAACTCGACGACGATGCTCAGCCCGACCGCCTTGAGCGAGTGGACAGTCGAGGGCCAGGCCTCCTTGCTGCCGACCCGGAGGAGCTCGGCGAGGTAGACACCGAGCACGAAGCCGACGAACAGCCCGACCACGGGGACCACGAAGAAGCCGACGACGCCGGCGAGGACGCCGACCCACTGGGTCGAGGCCGGGATGCCGGCGACCTGGAGGCGGCGGCCGGGCACGACGTACTTCACGACCGCCCCGGCGACGACGAGCGCGGTGGCGACCGCGAAGACCGTCCAGCCGGTGGCGCTGCCCTCGGCCACCGCCCACACGAGGATGCCGCCGACCACGAGCATCGAGCCGGGGAGGATCGGGACCAGGATGCCGACCAGGCCGACCGCCACGAGCAGGGCGGCGATCACGGTCGTGGCGGTCACGAGCAGCACCCTGTCACACGCTCGGGGTCGACAAATGCACCACGGCCCCGGACATCAGTCCGGGGCCGTGGTGGAAGCCGTACGAAGGTCTCGAGCCTCGTCAGTCGGTCTTGGAGGGCGTGGTGGAGAGCTTGTGCGTCTCGTCGACAACGTTGGCGGCGATCTCCTTGAGCTTGTCTCCGTGCTCACGGGCGTGGTGGGCGCAGAAGAGCAGCTCACCGCCCGACTGGAGCTCCACACGGAGGTAGGCCTGGGCGCCACAACGGTCGCAACGGTCCACGGCGCTGAGCGCTGCGGTGTTGGGGGCAAGTGCAGTAGTCACATCGGCCTCATTTCTCGTCCTGCCTCGGTATCTGGCTCAACGTAGCGACCCGGTCCAAGATTCCCGTCCTGGTCCGATCGTTACGTGGTGCCTGACACGTCATCCAATCATGCTGTGTCTTCCCTCATCGGCAGAGTTCCATACCTCGAAAGGCTGCCGGTCGGGAGATTTCACTTGCTGGTCCAGAGGTGCTGCCCACCGCAGGTGCGCACGGTGGTTGATGAGTGTGACGCGCGGGGTCGGCATCGCGTTGCAGATTCGACCTCCCGAAGGCCGATCGTGTCCACATCGTGACGTCGCATGCCGGTCGAACAGTGGTGCCAGTGGATCGATGGTGCCGTGCTCGGGGAAGTGGTGACCACGCTAGACCCGCTCCTCACAGGCGTGCCTTCATCGGTGCCCGGCGTGTCGCAGGTAGATTCGGTGTCGACGCACCATCGGACTTCCAGCCTGCAGGAGCCCCACGATCGACAACACGTACAACGCTGCTCACCTCCTCGTCCTCGAGGGGCTGGAAGCGGTGCGCAAGCGGCCCGGGATGTACATCGGCTCGACGGACACCCGCGGGCTCATGCACTGCCTCTGGGAGATCATCGACAACGGGGTCGATGAGGCCCTCGCCGGTGCCGCCCACCGCGTCGAGGTGAGCCTGCACCCGGACGGCTCCGCCGAGGTCCACGACGACGGTCGCGGCATCCCCACCGACAAGGAGCCCAAGACCGGGCTGCCCGGTGTCGAGGTGGTCGCGACCAAGCTGCACGCCGGTGGCAAGTTCGGCGGAGGCTCGTACGTCGCGACCGGCGGCCTCCACGGCGTCGGCCTGTCGGTCGTCAACGCGCTCTCGGCCCGGATGGACATCGACGTCCAGCGCTCCCCGTCGGAGCAGGGACTCTCGTTCCGGCACGGTGCGCCCGGTGTGTTCGCTGCTCCGGGGCCGGACGCGGCGTTCGAGCCGAAGTCCGGGCTGACCCGCAAGGGCGGCCGGGTCGCGAAGGGCAGGTCGGGCACCAGGATCACCTTCTGGCCGGACCGGCGGATCTTCACCAAGGACGCGGAGTTCGTCTTCGAGGACCTGATCGGCCGCGCTCGCCAGACGTCGTTCATCGTCCCCGGCCTCGAGATCGTGATCCGAGATCTGCGCGGCGAGACCCCGCGGGAGGAGAAGTTCCGCCACGACGGTGGCATCGCCGAGTTCGCGGACTTCCTCGCTCCCGACGAGCCGGTCACCGAGATCGTGCGGCTGCAGGGCTCCGACACGTTCACCGAGACGGTCCCGATGCTGGACGCGCAGGGTCACATGACGCCCCAGGACGTCGAGCGTGAGCTCCACGTCGACGTGGCCGTGCGGTGGGGCACCGGCTACGAGACCGTGATGCGCTCCTTCGTCAACGTGATCGCCACCCCCAAGGGCGGCACCCACGTCAGCGGCTTCGAGAACGCCATCACCCGCACCTTCAACGACGCCATGAAGGCGACGAAGGTGCTCAAGGTCAACGACGACGACGTCACCAAGGACGACGTCATGGAGGGCATGACTGCCGTCGTGACAGTCCGCCTCGCGGAGCCGCAGTTCGAGGGTCAGACCAAGGAGATCCTCGGTACGCCGGCCGCGCGGACCGTCGTACGCAAGGTGGTCGCGGCGGAGCTCAAGAAGTTCCTGACGTCGACCAAGCGGGCCGAGAAGGCCCAGGCCAAGCTGGTCATGGAGAAGGTCGCCGGCGCGGCCAAGACCCGGATCGCCGCGCGTCAGCACAAGGAGACTCAGCGCCGCAAGAACGCGCTGGAGTCCTCGGCGCTGCCCTCGAAGCTGGCCGACTGCCGCGCCGCCGACAACGAGAAGACCGAGCTCTTCATCGTGGAGGGAGACTCGGCGCTGGGCACGGCGAAGCTGGCCCGGAACTCCGAGTTCCAGGCGCTGCTCCCGATCCGGGGCAAGATCCTCAACGTCCAGAAGGCCTCGGTCGGCGACATGCTCAAGAACACCGAGTGCGCCTCGATCATCCAGGTCGTCGGCGCGGGCTCGGGACGCACCTTCGAGCTCGAGGCCCGCCGCTACGGCCGGATCATCTTCATGGCCGACGCCGACTCCGACGGCGCCCACATCCGCTGCCTGCTGGCGACGCTGTTCTACAAGTACATGCCGGACCTGATCGCAGACGGACGGGTCTACACCGCCGTACCCCCGCTGCACCGCATCGAGATCTCCAACCCCAAGAAGGGGATGGACAAGTACGTCTACACGTACTCCGACGACGAGCTGCAGCGGAAGCTGGCCGACCTCAAGAAGAAGAACGTCCGCTGGAAGGACCCGGTGCAGCGCTACAAGGGTCTCGGCGAGATGGACGCCGACCAGCTGGCCGAGACCACCATGGATCCCCGCCACCGCACGCTGCGGCGGCTGACGGTCGACAGCGCCGAGAGCGCGGCGGG
The DNA here is from genome assembly GCF_039543845.1 of Nocardioides endophyticus. Taxonomy (NCBI): domain Bacteria; kingdom Bacillati; phylum Actinomycetota; class Actinomycetes; order Propionibacteriales; family Nocardioidaceae; genus Nocardioides; species Nocardioides endophyticus. The sequence goes on from NZ_BAABKN010000036.1 coordinate 307,461, forward strand.
GGTCTTCGAGCTGCTGATGGGCCCCGAGGTCGCCCCGCGCAAGGAGTTCATCGTGCAGGGTGCCTACGAGGTGGACGCTCAGGCCCTGGACGCCTGACGGCTCTCGCCGAGGCGATGCTTCTCCTCCTGGTCACGCAGTACGAGGCGTGAGTCGAAGATGTACAGCGGCTCGCGGTCACCCCAGGCGGGTACGACACCGACGAAGTCGTAGCTCTGGTTGGTGGTGAGCTCGATCATCGTGGCCTCGACGTAGTGGTGCTCCGGCGCCCGGGCCGCCGAGCCCTGGTAGTGGGCGCGCCCGACCGAGACCATGTCCGAGTGCGTGAGGACGTTGTAATCAGCCACGGGGTGCCTATCGGCCTCGGAAGTCGAGTCCTGAGCGGTTGCGACCTCCGGCGAGCCGGTGGCCGGCGGTCAGGTGGGCAGCGACCAGGGCGGGCAGCGCGGCGACGTCCTGGGCGCTGCTCGGCGTCGGCGCCGACCCGGACGCAAAGGACGCGATCCGCGACTCGGCCTTCCTGTACGCCGGAGCGGAAGGCCGCACCGAGGTCGCGATCACCAGCAGTGCGTCGTGAGCGACCCGGCGAGCGAGGTACCGGAGCAGATCGAGCGTCGTCTCGTCGGCCCAGTGCCCCAGGCGTCAGAGCTGCTGGTCGAGCAGGCCCGTGTCGACGTCGTACAGGAAGCCGCCGACCCGGACGGAGTCCGGGATCAGCGGGTGGGTGCGCACCCGGGCGATGTCCTCGGCGAGCGCGGCGCGCTGGTCCTCGATGACGTGGAAGGACTGCCAGGAGGCGTCCTGGCCGGCCGACTTGCCGACCCGCTCGCGGAGCTCGGCCTCGGTGCTCGAGGCCATCGCGCAGCGGGTGTGCGGGATGACCAGGATCCGGTCGACGTTGAGCAGGTGTACGCCGAGCACGAGCGCCTCGAGCGCCTGGGGAGTGACCCGGCCACCGGGGTTGCGGAAGATCTTGGCGTCGCCGGGCGTCAGGCCGATCAGCCGGAGCGGGTCGATCCGGGAGTCCATGCAGGTGACGATCGCGACGCCGGCGCGCGCGATGCCGTCGAAGCCGGACAGCTCGAAGCTGGCGGCGTAGTCGCGGTTGGCGGCGAGCAGGTCCTCGAAGTCATCCACGACTGGGAGACTAGCCAACGACTCAGCCTGCGGAGCGCAGCAGGTCGCCGGTCGAGATGGCGCGGGTGGGTGCGCGGCGGAAGAGCACGAGGGCGAGTACGGCGGCGACCAGCGCGCAGACGGCGGCACCGGTGAAGACGGTCTGCTCCTGGGCGATGCCCGCGACCTTGAGCAACCGGGTGAACTCCGCGCAACGGCTGGCACCGTCGCAGACGTCGCGCACCGAGGGGACGTCGGCCTGCTCGGAGTAGTAGCGGCGCAGACCGATCGTGGTGAGCGCGGAGATGCCGACCAGCATGCCGACCATTCGGGAGACGACCACGAAGGCGCTCGCCAGGCCGTGCACGTCGTCAGCTGTGCTCGCCAGGACTGCCGCGTTGACCGGGGCCAGCGCGAGCCCGAAGCCGAACCCGCCGATCACCAGCGGCAGCGTCGCGACCGGGCTCTCGAGCGACTCGAGCCCCCAGGTCGCCATCCAGAGGAACCCGACCGCGGCCAGCACCATGCCCGCAGCGGTGACGACGCCGGCCGGCAGCCGGTGTGTGAGGTAGCCACCGACGACGGCGCCGACCGGCAGCGCGACCAGGAAGCGCACCAGCACCAGCGCCGCCATCAGCTGCGAGCCTGGGTAGACGGTGGTGCGGGCGAAGAGCGGGATGTCGATCAGCGCCGCGATCAGCGCGGCGCCGATGAAGAAGCTGACGAGCATGGCCCCCCAGGCGGGCGTACGACGCAGCGCGCCGGCCGGCACCAGGGGCTGGTCGACCCGGCGCAGGTGGAGCACGAAGGCGACGGCGGCGAGCGCCGCGCCGAGGAGGTACCAGAGCCCCTGGTCGGAGAACACCTGCACCTTGGGGTCGGCGGTCGCGAACGCCAGGATGACACCGGCCAGGGCCAGCGCCAGCAGCACCGCACCGACCACGTCGGCCTCGCGGACGGTGCGGATCCAGCCGGGGATGTCCAACAACGGGCGGCGGGCGGTGCAGCAGCGGATCACGAGCAGCACGAACGCGCCGATCGCGGTCACGCCGAGCGGGGTCAGCCAGCGGCCGTCGCCGGTGATCGGGATGAAGAGCTGGCCGTAGGTCAGGTCGCGCATCAGCTGGCTTGGCTGGACGAAGACGAGCACGCCGGTGACGAACGTGACGAGGGCGAGGAGGAGGCCGATCCAGTCGAAGGGGCGCCCTGCCCTCGCTGGGGTCTCGACGACGCTCGGCGCTGGCGCGCCTCCCTGCTCTACCAACGGACCCTCAACCACCGGAGGCGAGAGCCGCTTGATCGCGGCGGCGAGGATCAGGCCCACCGCGAGGTTGACCAGGAAGATCACCCGCCAGTCGGCGAAGGCGAGCACCAGAGCGCCGAACAGGGGACCGAGCACGCTGCCGATCTCCTGGACGGCGGAGACGATGCCGAGCGGGATCCCGCGCCGCTCGGCGGGGTAGAGGTCGGCGACCAAGGCGAGCGTCGCCGGCACCAGACCGCCGCCGCCGACGCCCTGGAGGAACCGCCCGGTGACCATCGTCGGCATGTCGTAGGCCAGCGCCGTGACCAGGGAGCCGAGCGCGAAGACCAGCAGCGCGGCCACCAGCACCGGCACCCGGCCGCGGAGGTCCGCGATCCGCCCGATCAGCGGAAGCATCGCGACGTAGCCGAGCAGGAAGCCCGACACGATGGGAGCCGCCCGCTGCAACTGCTCGACGGGTACGCCGGCGCTCGCCATCATGTCGGGCAGCGCCAGCACGACGACGTACGTGTCCGCGGCCGCGAAGGCCACGGCCACCGCGGCCAGACCGAGCAGCCAGCGCGACGAGCGCGTCATGACCGGGTCACGGTGCGGTGATGTCCTTCTCGGTGCCGTAGTCCTCGAACGTGACGACGTACGTCATCGGGTCGGAGTCCTTGTAGAAAACGCCGGTGAGCTCGGCGCTGCGCAGCTCGTCGTCGTCGGTGATCGTGTAGGTGACGTCGAAGTCGCCCGAGGCCGTCGGGATGACGTTCTTGACGACGTCGCCGGGAACGCTGCCGGAGTATTCGGTCAGCACCTCCTTGTTGTCGGCGCCGCCGCGGACGCTCTCGCCCTTCTCGACGTCGGTCGTGGCCGGCAGCAGCGCGGAGAAGCCGGCGTCGGTGCTCATCAGCTGGGCCGGGTCGGGAGCGCCGTACTCCGCTGGGTCGATGTCCTGGTAGCCCGTCGTCAGGGGGAGCTGTACGTAGACCTTGTCGTCGACCGCGACGACCGGAACCTCGAAGGCCTGCCCCGACAGTACGACCGTGATCGAGCCCTCGAACGCCGGCGCGTGCGTGCCGACGCCCTCGGCCTTCTCGACGCCGGTGACACCGTCGGGCAGCTTGTCGGTGCTGAGCGTCAGGTTGACGCCGCTGGTCTCGTCGAGGTTGGTCTTGGCGGCCGCGAAGACGTCCTCGGGGGCCGCGTCGGAGCCTCCGCCGCCGTCGCTGTCGCCGCCGCACGCGGTCAGAGACAGGGCGGTCAGGACGCCGGCCAGGACGGTGGCGACGGTGCGGGCTCGGCCACGGGAAGGGGTCAGCACGGAGTCACCCTTCCACATGGACGCGCGCCGCGACCGGTCCGGCACATGCCACGATCGGCTGGCTCGCGGGGATGCCGGAGCCGTCTCGCTTGCCGGTCGCGGCGGGCAGCTCGATGGGGGACCCGCTGGCGGCGGCCGCGCGGGCGGGCGCCGTACCGACCCAGGCGAAGACGAGAGTGTCCTCGCCCTTGAGGAACCGGTGGCAACGCACGCCGCCGGTGGCCCGGCCCTTGGCGGGGTACTCCGAGAACGGCGCGACCTTGAGCGCGCCCGGCTCGGTGCCGGGCAGCGCGGTCGAGGAGCCGGACGACGTGACGACGACCGATCCTTCGGGGGCGTCCGGGTCGACCGCACCGAACCAGGTCACCCGCTCACCCGCGGTGACCCGGATGCCGGCGATGCCGCCGCCGGAGCGGCCCTGGGGACGTACGCCGTCGGCGCCGAAGTGCAGCAGCTGGGCGTCGGAGGTGACGAAGCACAGGATCTCGCGGCCCGTCGTCAGCTCGACCGCGCCGACGACCTCGTCGCCGTCGGCGAGCCGGATGACCTCCCAGTCGTCGCGACCGAGCACCTCCGGGTTGACCCGCTTCACGGTGCCCTGGCGGGTGCCGAGCGCGAGTCCGGGCCCGTCGGCGGTCAGGGTGCACAGGCCGAGCAGGCGCTCCCCGGGATCGAGCGACAGGATCTCGCTCACCGGCAGGCCGCCTGCGAGGTGCGGGTCGTTGGCAGTGTCGGGCAGCTGCGGCAGCTCGAGCACGCCGATCTTCACCAGCCGGCCGGTGCTCGTCAGGCCGCCGATCTCGCCTCGGGCCGTCGCGCGGACCATCGACACGACGACATCGTGGTTGGCGCGGCCGCCGCCCTGACCGGGCTGCTCCGCGTTGGCACTGCGGGCGAGCAGCCCGGTGGAGGACAGGTAGACGAAGCACGGGTCGTCGGCGACCTCGAGCGCGACGGCCGTGGCGGTGACGGACGTGCCGGACGACTCGAGCAGGACCGTACGCCGCGGGGTGCCGTAGGTCTTGGCGACCTCGGCGAGCTCGTCGGACACGACCTTGCGCAGCAGCTTGTCGTCGCCGAGGATCGCGTCGAGCTCCTCGATGGTCCGCTGCAGCTCGGACTGCTCCTTGTCGAGCTCGAGCTTGGAGAACTTCGTCAGCCGGCGCAGCGGCATGTCGAGGATGTAGTCGGCCTGGATCTCGCTGAGCTCGAAGACCGTCATCAGCCGCTCCTTGGCCGCGGCGGCGTTGTCGCTGGTGCGGATCAGCTGGATGACCTCGTCGATGTCGAGGATCGCCAGGAGCAGACCCTCGACGAGGTGCAGCCGGTCGGCGGCCTTCTTGCGGCGGAAGAGCGAGCGCCGGCGTACGACGTCGAAGCGGTGCTCGAGGAAGACCTCGAGCATCTCCTTGAGCGCGAGCGTGCGCGGCTGGCCGTCGACCAGCGCCACGGCGTTGATGCCGAAGGAGTCCTCCATCGGCGTGTGCTTGTAGAGCTGCTCGAGGAGCGCCTCGGGCACGAAGCCGTTCTTGACCTCGATCACGAGGCGCAGCCCGTGGCTGCGGTCGGTGAGGTCCTTGATGTCCGAGATGCCCTGGAGCTTCTTGCTCTGCACGAGCAGCTTGATCCGCTCGATGACCTTCTCGGTGCCGACGCCGTACGGCAGCTCCGTGACGACGATGCCCTTGCGCCGGTTGGTGATCGCCTCGACCCGGGCGGTCGCGCGCATCCGGAAGGAGCCGCGACCGCTCTCGTAGGCGTCGCGGATGCCCTCGAGGCCGACGATCTTGCCGCCGGTCGGCAGGTCGGGACCTGGGATGAAGCGCATCAGGTCGTCGACGGTCGCCTTGGGGTGCGTGATCAGGTGCCTGAGCGCCTGCACGACCTCGATCAGGTTGTGAGGGGCACAGTTGGTGGCCATGCCGACCGCGATGCCGGTGGTGCCGTTGACGACCAGGTTGGGGATCGCGGCGGGCAGCACGGCCGGCTCGAACTCGCGGCTGTCGTAGTTGGGCTTGAAGTCGACCGTGTCCTCGTCGATCGACGCGGTCATCGCGACGGCGGCCGGGGCCATCCGGGCCTCGGTGTAACGCATCGCGGCGGGGGAGTCGTCGGGCGAGCCGAAGTTGCCGTGCCCGTCGATGAACGGCACCCGCATCGACCAGGGCTGCGCCATCCGGACCATGGCGTCGTAGATCGCGCCGTCGCCGTGGGGGTGCAGCCGACCCATGACCTCACCGACGACGCGGGCGCTCTTGACGTGACCGCGGTCGGGCCGCAGGCCCATGTCGTTCATCGTGTAGAGGATCCGCCGCTGCACGGGCTTGAGGCCGTCGCGAGCGTCGGGCAACGCCCGGGAGTAGATGACGGAGTAGGCGTACTCGAGGAAGGACGTCTCCATCTCGTCCTTGATGTCCGTGTCGAGGATGTGCTCCTCGAAGTCGTCGGGGAGTTCTTCCTTCGTGCTGCGCCGCGCCATGCCGGCGATTCTCTCAACTGCCGCCGACAGATTCGTCGGGGGCACGCCGTGGACCGTCGCGGGAACGCCGCGTTTACCCTGCCACGCTAGATTTCACGCGTGACCGCCACCGACGCCCCCACGCACTGGGAGGCCGACGTCCTGCTCCGCGACGGACGGACCGCTCACATCCGGCCGATCCGTCCCGAGGACCGCGAGGTCTTCGTCGAGTTCTACGCCCGGGTCTCCGACCAGTCGAAGTACTACCGGTTCTTCTCACCGATGCCCCGGCTCTCCGACCGCGACGTCGACCGTTTCACCAACGTCGACAACGTCAACCGGGTCGCCCTCGTGCTGACCCTGCAGGGCCGGATCATCGCCGTCGGCCGCTACGACGTGATCCGGCCGGGCGAGGCCGAGGTCGCCTTCCTGGTCGAGGACCAGCACCAGGGCCGCGGCATCGGGCAGCTGCTGCTGGAGCATCTGTCCCAGGCGGGCCGCGAGCGCGGCGTGGAGCGGTTCGTGGCCGAGGTGCTGCCCGACAACACCCGGATGATCCAGACCTTCCGCGACGCCGGCTACCGCGTGGCCAGCGAGTACGACGAGGGCGTGCTCCAGCTCGAGTTCTCGATCGACCCCACTGACACGGCCATCGGGTTGATGTCCGCCCGCGAGCACAAGGCCGAGGCCGCGTCGATCGACCGGTTCTTCAACCCCCGCTCGGTCGCCGTGATCGGCGCCAGCCGCCGCCAGGAGACGATCGGTCAGGCGCTGGTGCGCAACCTGATCACCGGCGACTTCAGCGGCCGCGTGTACGCCGTCAACCCGACGTCGCACGCCGTGTCGGGGCTCCCGACGTACAAGTCGGTCACCGACATCCCCGACGAGGTCGACGTCGCCATCGTCGCCGTACCCTCCGAGTACGTGCAGGACGTCGTGCTGGACTGCGCGGCCAAGGGCGTGCACGGCCTGATCGTCGTGTCTGCCGGCTTCGCCGAGACCGGCGAGGAGGGCCGGGTCAAGCAGCGCAAGCTCGTCGGGCTCTCGCGCTCCTACGGCCTGCGCCTGATCGGGCCCAACTGCCTGGGCATCATCAACACCGACGCCAAGGTCTCGCTCAACGCGTCCCTCTCGCCTCTGATGCCGCCGCGCGGCCGGGCCGGCTTCTTCTGCCAGTCCGGTGCTCTCGGCACCGCGATCCTCGAGAAGGTCTACAACCGGGGCCTCGGCCTCTCGACCTTCGTCAGCGCCGGCAACCGCGCCGACGTGTCGGGCAACGACCTCCTCCAGTACTGGGAGGAGGACGACTCCACCGAGGTCGTGCTGCTCTACCTGGAGTCGATCGGTAACCCTCGCAAGTTCTCCCGCATCGCCCGCCGGGTCTCGCTGCGCAAGCCGATCATCGCGGTGCGCTCGGGGCGTACGACGCAGGGCGTGCCGATGGGCCACGCCGTCCGCAAGATCGTGGCGCCGCCAGCCGCTGTCGACGCGATGTTCCGCCAGGCCGGGGTGATCCAGGTCGACACGCTCGAGGAGATGTTCGACGTCGCCCAGCTGGTCGCCCACCAGCCGCTGCCGCGTGGGCGCCGGGTGGCGATCGTCGGCAACTCCGACGCGCTCGGCCTGCTCGCCGCCGACGCCGGTGCCGCCGTCGGGCTGGTCGTCAACAAGTCGATCGCGCTCGGCGCCGAGGCGAGCGCCGAGGACTTCGAGGACGCTCTCGACGCGGCGATCGACGACCCCGAGACCGACTCGGTGATCGCGGTCTACGTCCCCCCGATCAACGTGTCGGGCGAGGACGTCGCCAACGTGCTGGCCGCGGTCGGCGAGCAGTCCGACAAGCCTCTGGTGTCCTCGTTCCTCGGTGCCGAGGGCGTGCCCGAGCTGCTGCGCGTGCCCGACGTGGCCGGCTCGACGGCGGGCCGCGGCTCGGTGCCGTCGTACCCCGGCGTGGAGGCTGCCGTGCGGGCCCTCGCGCGGGTCGTCGAGTACGCCGTGTGGCTGCGCACCCCCGACGGCGAGCCGGTGGACCCCACGGCCGTCGACGCCGCCGGCGCCAAGCGCCTGGTCACGCGCATCCTCACCGAGCACCCGGAGGGGACCGAGCTCGACCTGGACTCGCTGACGGAGCTGCTGGCGGCGTACGACATCGAGCTGTGGCAGACGCGCGAGGTCGCCAGTCGCGACGAGGCGGTCGCGGCGGGGGAGGCGCTGGGCTGGGACGTCGTGCTCAAGGCGACCGCCGAGCACCTGCGGGAGCGGCCCGACCAGGCCCACGTCTGGCGCAACATCGACGACGCCGCCGAGATGGCGGACGCGTGGGACACGCTCGGCACGCTGATCGCCGAGCCGGAGCGCGCCGGGTTCGTGGTGCAGAAGAACGCCCGGCCGGGAGTGCCGGTGGCGATCCGCTCGATCGAGGACCCGCTCTTCGGGCCGGTCGTCTCCTTCGGCATCGCCGGCCCGTTGACCGAGCTGCTGGCCGACCGCTCCTACCGGATCCCGCCCCTCGGCGCGCGCGATGCGGCGGCGATGTTGCGCGAGATCAAGTCCGCCCCGATGCTCTTCGGCTACCGCGGCAGCGAGGCGGTCGACGTGGGGGAGGTGGAGCGCCTGATCCAGCGGGTCTCCCAGCTCCAGAACGACGTGCCGCAGGTCAGCGCCCTCGAGCTCTCGCTGGTGCTCGCCGGTGCCGACGGGGCCACCGTGCTGACTGCGTCGGCGCGCGTGGACCCGGTCGTCGACCCCCGCTCGGACTGGTTCGTACGCCGGCTGTCGCAGCCCGCTGGGGACACGCTGCCCTCTTGAGGGAGGTGCGTGACACACTTCCCACATGCGCAGCACCAGGACCACCGACGGTCGCGACCGCGCCGTGGAGCTCAGGGACGCCATCGACCGGACGGGCTACTACCCCGACGTCGTCGCCGAAGGCGTCGACAGTGCGGTCGCGGGTGAGGAGGTCGTCTCCTTCTTCGTGCACCACGAGCCGACCTTCGACCGCGACGAGGTCCGGCGGCACCTGTCGGTGGCCGTGCTGACGCCGAGCCGGCTGATCCTGGCGCACACCGACGAGCACGACGGCGACGACCTGCTGCCGGAGCCCTACACGTCGACCTCGACCGAGGCGATCCGGCTGAGCTCGGTGCGTTCGGTGGTGGTGACCCGGATGGTCGCCAACCCGACCTCCGGGCCGCAGCCGCCGGCCGAGGCCGTGATGACGATCGGGTGGGGCGGCGTGAGCAGGCTCGACCTCGAGCCGGCCGGGTGCAACGACCCGCAGTGCGACGCCGACCACGGCTACACGGGGGTGCTCGCCTCGGACGACTTCTCGCTGCGGGTGTCCGCGGCGGCGGACGGCACGGACGCGGTCGACGGGCTGCTGACCTTCGCCGAGTCGCTCTCCGCGCGCACGCACGCGCACTGATCGACGCCGGCGTGCAGGACTTCCTCGAGCCGGCGTACGGCGAGCGCTCGCTGGGCGACGTGGTGCCGGCGGTCGCGGCGGCCCTCGGCGTACCTCTGGGTGATCCGCCGACCGGGCTGACGCTTCCTGGCGCCCCGGCGTACGTCGTCTTCCTGGTCGACGGGCTCGGCGCCCGGCTGCTGGAGCGCTACGCCCACGCGGCACCGTTCCTGTCCTCGCTCCTCGAGCACAACCCGACCGGCACCGCCGGCGTACCGTCCACGACGGCGACCAGCCTGACCTCCTTCGGCACCGGGCTGCCGCCGGGCTCGCACGGCTTGGTCGGCTTCACCTCACGCGTGCCCGGCACCGACAAGCTGCTCAACGCGCTCATGTGGGACAAGGACGTCGACCCGCTCGAGTGGCAGCCGCACGACACCGCGTTCGCCCGCCTCCGGCGCCTGGGCGCCACCGTCACGGTCGTCAACAAGCGGGAGTTCCGCGGCAGCGGGCTGACCGTCGCCGCGCACCGCGGCGCCGAGTACGTCGGCGCCGACCGCGTCGGCGAGCGGATCGCGGCCGCGGTCGCGGCGTCGGTGGAGCGCGCCTCGCTGACCTACCTCTACGACGGCGACCTCGACTGGACCGGGCACCGCTACGGCGTCGCCTCGAGCCCGTGGCTGCAACAGTTGTCGATGGTCGACGCCGAGGCCGAGCAGCTGCGCGAGGCGCTGCCGACCAACGTCCGCCTGCTCGTCGTGGCCGACCACGGCATGATCGACTCTGCCCCCTCCAGTCGGATCGACGTCGACGAGCGCACGGAGCTGCGCGACGGCGTCGCCCTGCTCGGCGGCGAGGCGCGGTTCCGACACCTCTACTGCCAGCGCGGCGCCGTCGACGACGTCGTCGCGACCTGGACCAGCATCCTCGGCGACCGTGCCCTGGTGCTCGCCCGCCACGACGCGATCGCACGAGGCTGGTTCGGCCCCGTGCTGCCCGGCGTACTGCCCCGCCTCGGAGACGTCGTCGTCGCCTGCCAGGGCGAGACCGCGATCCTCTCGACCACCGACTTCCCGTACGAAGCCACCCTGGTCGGCCTGCACGGCTCGCTGACCCCCGACGAGATGCTGATCCCGCTGCTCATCAGCTGAGGCCCCGGGCTCAGCCGATCTTGGAGACGACGGCCTGAGCGCCGGCGCCCGCATTGTGGCTCGTGTCGTCGGTGCGGTGACGACGGACAGACTGACCTTGGCCGAGCGGGTTCATGGGCTTCCTTCGGATGGGGGGAAGGACGGCCGACGACGGTAGTTCTCCGGGCACGCCTCTGCTGGAAATCGGACGAAGAAGGTCGTGTTCCTCGGGGTCAGAACCCCAGTCCAGCCCACACGGTTCCGGCCTCGGGCATCGCGGCGATCTCATCGCGGACTCGCTCGGCCGCTGCCCGAAACGCCGGGTCCTGCGTGACTGCGGCGACGGCGGCTGCGATCGGCTCGACCGCGTAGTCCTCCGGAGCGACGAGCATCCCCGCGCCCGCACGGACCAGGAGCGCGGCGCTGTCCGGTTGGTCGGTCCCGCGCGGCAGGGCGACCTGCGGCACGCCGTGCACGAGGCCTCCGAGCATCGTGCCTGACCCGCTGTGCGAGACCAGCAGGTCGGCCCGCTCCAGCAGAGGGGCTTGGGGCACGAACTCGGCAACCACGGCGTTGGCGGGTATCGGCCCCAGTTCGTCGCGGTCGAGCCGGCGTCCCGTGGTGGCAATCACCACGCCGTCGTACGCCGCGAGGGCCCGCAGGCCGGTCATGAAGTCGGACGTGTCGGCGTTCTTGACGGTGCCCAGGGTGAAGTAGGCAACGGGGCGATCTGACGCGAGCGCGTCGGCCAGGTCGGGTGGCAGTGGTTGGCCCTCGCCAGCGCTCGGCCGGACCGCGACGGCCCCGGGCCAGGGCGGTGGCGCGTCCGGCTGCAACGAGGGCGGGCAGAGGTCCACGGCCTGCTCGGTCGAGAGCTGCGCCCACAGCTGAGGCTCGCCGATGGCGGCGCCGGCCGCGCTGATGAGTGGGGCGTAGAAGGGGAACATCGGTCCGATGCCGTGCACAACGCCCGGGATCGCGAGCCTGTGGGCCAACATGGATCCGGCCTGCTCCAGGACCTCGTGGACGACGATGTCGGGCCGCCACTCCGAGGCCATGGCAACCAGGTCGTCGAGCCGTTGGAGCGCAGGTGTGCCGAACAGTGCGACGACCCCATCCATCATCTTCTGTTCGTCTGAGAGGTCCTGGTCTGCCCACACCGCCTCGTGGGCGGACCACGCAGTCTCCCAGCTCGGCCCGACGGCGTGCGCGTCCAGCCCGCGAGCGGCCAGGGGACCGGTGAGGTTCGGACCCGTGGCAACCCGCACGTCGTGGCCGCCGCGCTGTGCCGCCCGGATCAGCGGCAGCATCGGCAGCGCGTGCCCGTACGCCGGGCACGCTGTGAACAGCACTCTGGCCACGCCATCAATGTGACACGGACTCCACCGGCCGTACACCCGATGCCCGTTGCCGAAGCGACACCGGGTCGCGGCGGCAACGGGCATCGAGCGCAGTCTTCCCGCTGGTGGCTCCACCGGTGATCCCCGTACCTGAGCCGAGCCTCGGTCAGGTGCCCTCCTCGGTCAGGGTCGCGGCCGGCAGCCAGTCGGCCCCGAGGAGCTGGGCGAGGTCGGCGAGACCGGTGGTATCGCTTCCCACCGTGTCGGAGGCTGCGGCGATCCGCTCCACCATCACCTTGCCGACCTGCTCCTCGACCGTGCCCTCGGCGTACGCGATGTGCCACGGCGAGACCTGGTGGTCGCGGTGGGTGCGGCCGGTCACCTGCCGTCCGGCGATTCCCGAGAAGCGGGCCTGGTGGAAGACGCCGACTCGCGGCTCGGTGCTCGCCCGGCGGCCGTCGGCAAGGGTCTCGCCGGCGTGCAGGCTGATCGAGGCGACCGTGGTGAATATGCAGACCTTCGCTCGTCCGGTCTGGAACCGGAGCCGCTCGGCCTCGGGGTCGAATCGGTCGCGGCCGTAGATCGTGGCCACGTCGATGCCGGAGTCACGCAGCCGGTCGGCGATCGGGTCGGCGGCGGTGGCGACGAACTCGACCGAGCACGCCACCTGTCGCTCGGCCTGGACCTGCTGGGCGATCCAGGCGACCGTCGAGTCGACCCGGATCAGCCCGGCCTTCTGCCGGAAGCGCAGCAGCGCGGCTCGGCCCTTCGCGACGCTTCGGCCACGTCGGGCGATCTCCATCTCACGACAGAACTCGCCCCACTCAGTTTCGTACGCCGTCCGCTCCGCCGGTGTGAGCGCCACCGGCATGCCGGAGATCGGCACCGGCCCCCACGGCGCGGCGCGGTGCAGCATCGCCGGGGGTCGCTCGTCGGCGAGCCAGCCGCGCACCAGCTTGAGGTCCGCGGTGCGTCGCGCCGCGTCGGTGGTCCAGGTCGCGCCGTAGCGCCCCTGCTCCACCCCCACGCCGTGGCGTTCGAGCGCGGCGGCGAACGCGACCCCGGGTTGCGCCGCCGAGGTCCACTCCTGCATCGGCTCGTCGAGCACCTGCGCATATGCCGGAGCTAGGTAGGGCAGCTCCAGCGGCGTGTGCCCAGGGGTCGCGGTCGTCGCGATGACGAACGGGGCCTTGTCGTGCGGCCGCCCGTGGCCCGAGATCCGCACCCAGTGCTTCCACCGCTTCGTCGTCGTACGTCGCAGCGCGTGGGCCTCGTCCGCGATGATCACGTCCCACGTGTGGTCCGTGACCTTTTCCAGCCGGTCCCAGGTGATCACGACCCAATCCAGACCTCCGTCGCCCAGTGCTGAGATGGTGCGGCACCAGTGGCCGATCGTGATCGCGGCGGGCCGGTCGGCCACGACGAGCACCCGTCGCGCGCCGCGGAGGTCGCCTACCGCCGTCGCCCCGAGGACCGCGGAGATCGTCTTGCCCACGCCGGGCTCGTCGGCCAGCAGGAACTGCCGTCCGCCCGCCGCGGCCCGCGCCGCGATCGCGTCGGCCGCTTCGAACTGGATCCTCCTGGGCTCGAGCGAGTCGGTCGGCTCCGGGCTGGGCGTCGGGTCGTCGGGGTTGAGGGTGTTCTCGATGAACCGACCCAGCGTGTACGGACTCGGGGCGTACGGCGCGAGGTGTGCGGGCAAAGCGCGGCCGACGTACAGGTGGGTCTTGACCTCCGGGTGCCAGCTGGCGCCATCGACCTGCGTCCCGTAGGGGACGTCGAGGACCCACAGTCGCTCGCCTGGCCCCACGGCCGGCAACGGCCGCTGTCGCGTCCCGCTCCGGCGCGGTGACGCGCTGCGCCGACGAGCACTGGACGGGCGACGACTGGGCACCCCCGGACGCTATCGGGGCTTCGCCGTCGATCAGAGCTGGCTCGCCCAGGACCGCTGCGCAGTCAGGACCGCCGGTCTGCCCGTGCTCGTGTCGACCGGTGGGGAAGAAGGCCGAGACCTACTCGTCGCCGTACAGCGCCATCAACATGTGGTCGTCCGAGAACGCCGGAGGGCTACTGGAGGGATGCCGTCATGCGTATCGAGACGAGCAGTCCTGGTATCTCGGCTCCCAGCTTGGCCGCGTAGCGGGCCGGCGGATCAGAGGGGAACCAACGGGCGTACTCCTCGTTCATGCCGGCGAAGTCGCCCGGGTCGGTGAGCAGCACGCCTACCTCGACGACGTCATCGAGCGTCGCGCCAGCCTCCCGCAGGATGGCCTCGCAGTTCGCCAACGCTTGCCGGGTCTGAGCCTGGATGGTGTCACCGGCCATGCGACCGGTGCTCGGGTCGACGCCGGTCGTTCCCGAGACGAACACCTGGGACCCGGCTCTGACTCCTTGGCTGAAGAGCGGCGAGCTCGGCGCGTTGGATGTCGTGATGATCTGACGGGGCATCTCGGACCTCCTGGTTGATCGTCCCATCGTCCGAAGTTCTGCGGAAGCGCTCGCCGGCGCGTGGCGTGCATATGCCCGTGAGGCGGTGACAAGACGCAGCTTTGAAGCCCGCCGACGCCATGTCGGATCGGCTCCGCCGCTCTTTGGACACACTCTCGGCCACCAGAGCTGACGAGGTTGCGGAGGTCCTGGAGATTGCGGAGGCACTGGTCTTCGACGAAGACCTGGAGGCTCTCTCAGGCCCCGATGGTGATGCCGATTTCGCAGGCGTTCCGTTGGCACGCGAGTTCCTGGACGGTGATCCAGGCACGCCGGGGGAACTGGCACGGTTACCGGCTCAGGTCGAGTTTCGGTGGCGACTCAATGGTGGTTCTCGCGCTCGTCGACTACACCGACGCTTACTGACCGGTCGAGTTGTGCAAGCCACTAGGTCGTCGGCAGCACCACAAATCCCCGAGCTTCCGGCTGTCGGCGGATAGGCGTAACCCTCGGGCGCGCTGATCGCGGCAGATCCGGACGTCCTGCCTTTCGACGAGCACACTGGAGGAGTGAAGACCGCGCTCCTCATCCTCGGGATCATCGTTGCCGTGTTCCTCTACCCGTGGATCCGCGTACTCCTTCGTCGGGAGCGGCACGGTCGCGCTTGAAAGATCACGCGCCACTCAGATCGACGCCGGTGCCCGGCGATCGGCGAAGACAACGAGTTAGCCTGAGATCTGCATGTCGAGTCCCAGGTGGGACGACCCCAAGCGGCATGGGTGCAGCCCATGAGCGTCAGGCGTGGCGCTGAGACGCTACGTTCGTGCCAGGCAGACCAAACGACTGGCCAGCCTGCGACGCTCCGAGGGTGAATCTCTGGCGGCCTGTTACTTGTTCGTTCTCGCGATGAGCACGGAGCGGCCGGCTTCGAGTCGTGCGATGGGGATGCGGAACGGCGAGCAGGAGACGTAGTCGAGCCCGACCTTGTCGAAGAAGTGGATCGAGCGCGGGTCGCCGCCGTGCTCGCCACAGACGCCGACCTTGAGGTCGGGCCGGGCCTTTCGGCCCTTCTTGGTGCCCATCTCGACCATCCCGCCTACTCCCAGCTGGTCAAGTGACTCGAAGGGGGAGACGTCGAAGATCGCGTGCTCGAAATAGCGCGAGAAGAACGACGCCTCGACGTCGTCGCGCGAGAAGCCCCACGCCATCTGGGTCAGGTCGTTGGTGCCGAACGAGAAGAACTCCGCCTCTGCGGCGATCCGGTTTGCCAGAAACGCCGCCCGCGGCAGCTCGATCATCGTACCGACCGAGTAGGTGAGCGTGACCCCGCGGCTCTCCTCGATCTCCTGCGCGACAGCGAGGATGTCGGCCTTGACGATCTCGAGCTCCCGCACGCTGGCGACCAGCGGGATCATGATCTCCGGCACCGGCCGCATCCCGGCGGCGGTCCGGTCGGCTGCCGCCTCCAGGATGGCACGGGCCTGCATCCGAAAGAGGCCAGGGATCTGGATGCCGAGGCGTACGCCGCGCAGGCCGAGCATCGGGTTCTGCTCGTGCAGTCGGCGGACGTGCTGCAGCAACACGCGGTCATGCTCGTCGACTGTCCCGCGCTCCTCGGCCAGCGCGACCTTGACCGACAGGTCGGTCAGATCGGGAAGGAATTCGTGCAGTGGGGGGTCGATCAACCGGATGGTCACCGGAAGGCCGTCCATCGCCTCGAAGATCTCGGTGAAGTCCTGGCGCTGCAGGGGGAGGAGTGCCTCCAGTGCAGCGGCCTGGTCGTCCTCGCTCTCGGCCACGACCAGCCGCTCGACCAGCTCGCGCCGGTCGCCGAGGAACATGTGCTCGGTGCGGCACAGTCCGATGCCCTGCGCGCCGAACCGCCGGGCGCGGGCGACGTCATCGGGGGTGTCGGCGTTCGCGCGCACCCGGAGACGTCGGGCGCCGTCGGCGTGCGCCATGATCCGGGCGACCGCGCTGACCAGGTCGTCGTCGACCTTCTCGCCCTCGAAGTGGCGCACGACCAGGGCTGCCGAGACCGGGACCGCGCCGGCGTACACCTCGCCGTTCGTACCGTCGATCGAGATCAGGTCGCCCTCGCGAACCGCCTCGCCGTCGCGGGTGCGGAACTCGCGCGCCTTGGTGTCGACGTCGAGCGCGTCGGCGCCGCACACGCAGGTACGGCCCATGCCGCGCGCGACGACCGCCGCGTGGGAGGTCTTGCCGCCGCGGCTGGTGAGGATGCCGCGAGCGGCGACCATCCCGCGCAGGTCGTCGGGGTTGGTCTCCTTGCGGACCAGGATCACGTCCTCGCCGCGGGCGGCGTACTCCACGGCGGTGTCGGAGTCGAAGACAGCCTTGCCGACCGCAGCGCCGGGGGATGCGTTCATGCCGGTCGCGAGCAGGACCCGCTCGGCGGACTCGTCGAACCGCGGGAACATCAGCTGCGCGAGCTGCTCCCCGGTGACCCGGGTGACGGCCTCGTCCATCTGGATCAGGCCCTCGTCGACCATGTGGATGGCGATCCGGAACGCCGCCTCCGGCGTCCGCTTGCCCACCCGGGTCTGGAGCATCCAGAGCTTCCCGCGCTCGACGGTGAACTCGATGTCGCACATGTCGCGGTAGTGCCGCTCCAGGCGCGCCATGATCGCGATCAGCTCGTCGTGGGAGGTGCGGTCGACCTCGGCGAGCTCAGCCAGACTGACGGTGTTGCGGATGCCGGCGACCACGTCCTCGCCCTGTGCGTTCTGGAGGTAGTCGCCGTACTCGCCCTGGGCGCCGCTGGCCGGGTCGCGCGTGAAGGCGACGCCGGACCCGGAGGACATGCCGAAGTTGCCGAACACCATCGCCTGCACGTTGACAGCAGTACCGAGGTCATCGGGGATACGTTCCTGGCGGCGGTAGAGCCGAGCGCGGTCACCGTTCCACGAGTCGAAGACCGCGCGCATCGCGAGATCGAGCTGCTCGCGCGGATCCTGCGGGAACTCCCGACCGGCCTGCTCGCGCACGATGACCTTGAAGGTCCCGACCAGCTCGCGCAGGTCGTCGGCGTCGAGGCCGAGGTCGTCGTCGGTGCCGCGTGCCCTCTTGGCGGCATCCAGCGCCTCGGAGAAGTGCTCGGCGTCGATGTCGAGGACGGTCACCCCGAACATCTGCAGGAGCCGGCGGTAGGAGTCCTGCGCGAACCGATCGTCCTCGCTCTGACGGGCGAGGCCGACGACCGAATCGTCGTTGAGCCCGATGTTGAGGACGGTCTCCATCATCCCGGGCATCGAGAACTTCGCCCCCGACCGCACACTCACCAGCAGCGGGTCGTCGACCTGCCCGAGCCGGCGTCCCATCCGATCCTCGAGCGCAGCCAGGTGCTCCGTGATCTCCTCCGCCAGTCCCTCGGGCTCGCCGCCGTCGGAGAGGTAGGCGCGGCACGCCTCTGTAGTGATCGTGAAGCCGGGCGGCACCGGCAGACCCAGGTTGGTCATCTCGGCGAGGTTCGCCCCCTTCCCGCCGAGGAGGTCACGCTGGTCCTTGCTGCCGCTAGCGAACCCGTACACGTAGACCATGCCCCACTACCTCCGCTGGCTCACCATGCTCATCCCACTGCCGGCCACGTCGCTGGCGTCGACCGGCGCCTCGGGCCAGTGAACCACCGATCGCGATCCATCGGCGGCTGCGGACCGTCCGACGGGACCGCAGCCGACCATCGCGCCCTCGATCACTGTCCACCACCGGGACGATCCCGATCTTCGAGTGCACCGTGAACGACCAGTAGGACGACCGCAGCTTCGGCCACGATGTCGTGAGCCAGCAAGGGGCGGCTCACTCTCACTGGCCATGCCGCTGCTGAGACTTCGACCGCGCCGGATCGCGGCTACTAGACACTTCCCTGCAGGATCGGTGTCTGGCCAGACTCGGTCCAGGTGTCC